>JBNMNB010000311.1:0-8354 GCA_051270635.1 Verrucomicrobiales bacterium
GCATTTTCTAAAACCGGGAGTTTAATCACTGGCCAGGTTGTATCCTCCTTACGTGATTGCTAATATCACTTCTTTGTTCCCTCGAAAACCGGCATTGTCGCGTGACCATCGGCCGCGATGTCACGCCGCAACACGACGTTTCCTATAGTCATTAAAATAATCTTGAGATCTAGCCAAAGCGAACGATTTTTGACATACCAGACATCCATCGCAAACTTTTCCTCCCAGGAGATCGCGTTGCGCCCATTGACCTGAGCCCAGCCAGTGATTCCTGGCTTGACTTCATGGCGCCGGCTCTGCTCAGAACTGTAAAGCGGCAGGTATTCCATCAACAGCGGTCGGGGGCCTACTAGGCTCATTTCACCAGACAGGACATTCCACAGTTCCGGCAATTCATCCAGGCTCGAAGAACGTAGCCAACCACCAAACTTCGTCAACCGCTCTTCATCCGAAAGGATCTCATATCCGCCAATATCGCTATCACCCATGGTTCTGAACTTGATCAACTGGAAAGCACGACCGTGCAGTCCTGGCCGGAGCTGACGGAAGAAGACAGGCGAGCCTAATTTGCCCCTCACAAATCCGGCGATCAATAGCAAAATCGGAGACGCAATCAACAACAAAGCCGCGGCCATCACATGGTCAAAGCAGCGTTTCATTCGAATTGGTATTTCTGGAGTATAGCAATGAACGATGTAACACTATGATGCTTGGCTGAGTCAACCACACGGTCTTGCCTCTTGCACGATCGCATTCGCGGTTTACACGATTCGTCGTTGGTTTGGTGATTGGACGTCAGATCTATCAACCGGAGAGGCATGAGAAGCCAATAGCGATTGGGAGCTGCTCCTGGCGTCATTGCACTTACAAAACCCAGCCATTTATTGTGGCGTCAGACGGTGGAGGATACCCTCCCACCCAATTCGACGGGAACAAAACTCTCAAGAAATTGAATAAACTGGGTTGCGAGTGCATCGCGATGAAATCGCTGTGCACCAAGATACCTGGCCGCGTTTGCCATCTCGACCAAATGATTTGGTCGATCCGCAAGCGTGATCAGGCATTCAGCAAACCGCATCGGATCCCGCGGAGGAACCGTTACCCCACAACCATTCTTGTCAATCAAGCCAGCCACCCACCCGGGGTAGTTGGATACGATCGGCAGTCCGGCCGCGAGATAGTCGAAGAACTTGTTTGGTGAGGTCCCGCGATAAAACGCTGGCACATCGTCGAGAATCATCAGGCCAACATCTGCAGAAGCTAGAAAATCAGCCATCTCTCGCTTGGGCACTGGATCCAGAAAAATGCAATTATCCAGTCCTTCAATGACTGCTCGATCCTGCAATCTCGATTTTAGTTTTCCATCGCCAACGAAGACCAATTTCATTCCCGTGACTTCCCGGCGCTTCAATTCTAGCGCCGCGTCAAGAACTGCATCGAGTCCATTGGCAACTCCATGGGTGCCTGTGAACATTGCCACGAAATCAGCGTCGTCAACACCGAGTATCAACTCTCGGTCGATCTGCCTCGCCTTCATCAATTCAACGTCGCAACCGTTAGGAATCATCACCACGCGCTTTGTCGGTACTTTGCAGTGAATCCCCTCTACAATTCCAGGAGCAAGACCGATACAGCCGTCCGCCAATCGATAGGCGATACCCTCAAGGACACTCATGGCGCCAAGGATCAAAGGATTTCGAATAACGCCCATCGCCTTCGGCAATTCTGGCCAGAGATCGCGAACCTCAAAAACAAAAGGAATTCGGCGCCGGAACAATTTCATCACAATGCCCGGCAGCGCAGCGGTGAGCGGAGTGGACGTGGCAAAGAGCAAGTCGTAACGCAAACGGAGCGCGATTACGCTCGATCGCGCCGCGAAACGCAAAAACGTGAACGCTCGCCGCGCTAAACTGTCATGATTTGAGTAGGGAAGGCACAACTGAACGACAGCAATTCCATCGATCACCCCTCGTCTCACAATTCCCTTTCCACTGGCTGGCAACTCAAATCCACATCCACTGAAGCGCCCGCACACCATCGTTACTTCGTGCCCAGCCGCAATGAGCCGCCGGGCAAATTCGTAGGAACGTGTCCCGCCGGAACCGTCAGGAGTGCAGAAATGCTGGTGGAAATAGAGGATGTGCAAGAAAGTTGAGAGTATTCAGTGATAAGTTTTCAGTGGAGAATTTGATACGCGCCCTGTGAAAATTCACGAATCAAAAATCAGACGAAATCTCTACAGTGGTTGTGCCCATATCCAGCTTCACGATATTCTCGCCGAGGAACAGCGGCTCCAAGTCCGATGCGCCCAACCATGACACAAAGGTCACCGTTTTGGCAAGTACGGTGGCGGAACAAGATGTTG
Source organism: Verrucomicrobiales bacterium (assembly GCA_051270635.1). GTDB lineage: Bacteria > Verrucomicrobiota > Verrucomicrobiia > Verrucomicrobiales > DEV007 > JAGROY01. Next base: position 2,366 of record JBNMNB010000311.1, read on the forward strand.
CTTTTTCCTTGTGCATGTAGTAGCGCGAGATCCAACCTTCGCCGGATTTTTCATCTCCCGCCGTTGTTGAAAAAGTGCACTCCTTATCGGCCGCCACCGAAACAAAAACCGGCTCTTCGTTGCCAGGAATAGTGGCCTTCAACTGGCCGTCATCTTCCGTGATTTGAGCCGAACTAGGCAGCAACCATCGCAGATCAATCTGGTGTATTTCTCTCTTAACCAAAACCCTGTCGATCACGAGAAATCCATTATCCTCGATCTGCATCACCTTTCGGCGATGTGTCACCGGGTCTTTCAGCCGCCTGTAGCCATCGTGAACACCAACGAGATAGTTGAATCTTCCCTGCTCGATTCCCCTATCGATCACCTTTCCTGTGGCCCACGGCAGCCAGAGAAAACGACTTGCTTTGTCCATCTGATCGAGGCCATCCACGGTAACGGTGTTGTGAAACCGCGTTCCCGCAAAGCCCTCATGGAACGGTGGATCCGCATTATAAGAATAGGTTCCAGGATCCGCAGCTACGTTTTCGCCCTTCCAGAAGATATCGACGTGCAACTGGTCGGCATGAGACGGACGGTGAATGTGGTTCCCACACCGGAAAAAGACAAACCCGTTGTCGCCCCGAAGCGTATAGCAGCCTGTGTCTTCGGCGTCGACCTTATCCCGTGTAACGCGGGCAATGCGATCACCCACTTCAAGAGGAGTTTCCATTGCCGACTTGCCAAAAAAATAAAACAGGGCCTCATCGTGCGCACCGGGCGGATAGCGTTGTTTTCGATTCAATAAAAAGAACGCGACCTGGAGGCTCGGTCGAAAATCCCCATAGTCCGCATCGGTCAGTGGAAACAGCAGGGCACCATCGTTGGCTCCATAGTTGGGCACACGGCCTGACTGTTCGTCCTGGCATTGATCGAGGAACTCAGCGGCGCGTCGCATTGCATCGCTTACACCGGGTGCAAGCGATTCACCAGTTTGCCGCGAAAGCCAGACACACCATGCCAGCATGTCCACCATCAGGCGTTGATAGTTCAGTGAATTCTGAGAGCAGGACCCGTCGGCGTAAATCAATTCTGCAGCTTGTCGCTCCAGCCACTTGCGCCCTTTGCGCTTCCAACGCTCCGCGTAATTAAGCCCTGGATAAAGGACGGCGATCATCCACAATCCAGCCGCTTCGTTCAGGCCATGGTTATTTTTTTGGCTAAGAGCATAGGAAAGATTGGCTTCAACACGCGCGCCTGAGAAGGCAAAAAGGCGGGCGACCGCAACATCGAAAGCACGCGAAAACCCCTCATTTGGACACAGACACCGCAGGCCCCATGCCAACGCTACCAGACGCAAAACTACTTCCTGCCCACATCTCCAATTCGCACCCATGTTTGGAGGATTCATTTCCATCCAATCAAGAACCAACACCTGAAACGCATCGGTGTACTTTCGGTCTTGAGTGCGGACATATGCGCGGCACAAGACATAAACCCAACTGAAACGGCTAAGCTCCCAAACATGCTTAATATCGCCGTAGGCGAAGTCCGACAACTTGCTCCAATGCACGTCCGACGGAACACGTTCACCGGAAAATGGATTCTGGTGCCAATCCGGCGGGAATGTAAGTCGAAGAAATTGATGGGAGTAGAACGGAAAGTGCCCCTCCAGAAGCCTGTCTGCTGACTCTATCGCATGAGAATCGGATGCAATTTCCCCAACCTCATCGCTTTCCCACAAATTGAATTCAATGCCATTACCATTTAAAAACGGCAGAGCACACTCCGTCGCTTCAACGTTTTCCCAGACTCTGGGTGGTGTCTTGAGTTGCAGCAAGCCAAAACGGGCCGACAGCGCGTAACGAATCCTGAACAGAATCCAGCCCCACCCAAGATGCCGGACGATCTGAGAATAGCGGCTCGACTTGGCCATTTTTTCGACTGTCCCGCTGCTGCGCAATTTCAGTGTGCCTCACTATGCTGCTCTAGAATTTTGACAATCCGTCGACCGGCTTTCCCATCCCACATGGGAGGGATCACGTGATCCTTCCAACTGCCATCGAATAGTCTATCGAGCACTGGAGGAATCGCCGTTGGATCGGTACCCACCAGCTCGTTAGTACCCATCGCAACCGTTTCCGGGCGCTCAGTATTGTCGCGTAATGTCAGGCAGGGCACACCAAGCACGGTCGTCTCTTCGGAAATTCCTCCCGAGTCCGTAATCACTCCGAGGGCATGTTCCACCAGGTAATTAAACTCCAGGTAGGAAAGCGGTTCGATCATTTGAAGCTGAGGAGACTCGATGGCAATACTGTTCAGGGCCTTGGCAGTTCGCGGATGCACAGGAAAAAGGATCGGCAGGTCTCGACAATTCTCGATGATTGTCTGGAGCAACGGTCGCAGATTCTCCCGTGCATCCACAATCGCCGGGCGATGTAAGGTCAACACTAAGTAGGACTTTCTCACCAAATCCAATTCCTTCCAGCAATCCGGGGCAAAGAACGCTGCCCGCTGCTTGAGCAGAGTGTCAATCATGGTGTTGCCGACAAAAAAGATCCGCGTATCCCCCACGCCGATTCTGCGCAGGTTTTCACTCGCAGTCTCACTGGTCGTGAAAAAATAGTCGGTTAGCGCATCGGTCGCTATGCGGTTGATTTCCTCCGGCATGGTAAGATCACCGGAGCGAATTCCAGCTTCGACATGGGCCACTCGCAGGCCCATCTTTTTCGCTGTGATGGCGCAGGCCATGGTTGACGTCACGTCTCCAACTACCAGACAAAGATCAGCCAACGCTTGCAGAAGCAGTTTCTCGTAGGCGACCATGATGCCGGCCGTCTGCTCGGCCTGGCTGCCTCCGCCTACTTCAAAATTCACATCCGGCTGCGGAATTCCGAGCTGCTCAAAGAACGCGCCCGACATATTGCGATCGTAGTGCTGCCCAGTGTGAATCAAACGATATTTCAGCGCACCGCCAGCCCTCTTCTCTAGGTCCAGCGCCTCAATAATCGGCGCGATCTTCATGAAGTTCGGCCGTGCTCCGGCGATAATGTCAATCAGTGGCATGAACTAAAATGGAGCTCTTTGGCACCGATCGCGGTGGTAACTACTCTCTAGTCTCGGTCGCGAGAGCGAGTCCGATCAGATTCACGAGAAGAGCTTTGTTATCGTCGTGCCCCACGGCTGCGCCCGTGACCTGGGGATGGCGACTGAGAACGCGAGCGCCTTGAATCAGGTGACCTGTTGGATTTTCTCTCTCGATGCACCGAAGACCTCCGTTTACGGGACCCAGAGCTTCTGCGTCTACGCGGGAACGATTTTCGAAAATGTGCGACGAGGAGCCCACCAGCAAGGACAGTAATTGATCCCATTGCCAACCATCGCAACTCAATGTCGGCGCCAGTGAAGCCAGACTCATCGACTTTGGAGGGCACTAGCGCCGCAAGCAAATCGGCAACTTCCTGTGGTTGCCATCCTGTCAACAATCCAGGAGGCATGAGCGATTGATCGCTTACCTGTATGCGTGAGATTTCCTTTGTCGGAAATTCTCGAATAGCTTGATCTGATGTCCGCATCTTGACCTTGGAAATCGAATGGCTCAAAAGGAAACCTGACACTGATTCCCCATCCAGAGTCTCGACTTGGTACACAGCGTACCTGGGACTGATCCATTTTGAGGGATCTACAATACTACTAAGCATCCATGCCCTGTCATCGCGATCTGACGCGGAATCGAGAGAAGGGCCGATCGGTGCGCCTCTCCCATCGTCGACATGGCACGACAAGCAAACCTGGCCTTTGCCCGAGTGAAGGAGGGCCTTGCCTCTTTCAGCATCCCCTTCTAGACCGAGCACATCATTCGGATGAATTTGATTGAGGCTATTCGAAGAACCGTTGCTTACGTGCGAAATCGCATTCTCGCCATCATTGGTCAGCTCCCGAAAAAGATCAAGAATATGGAGAGACCGCTGTTCTTTTGCCCTCGCCGTGACGATTTCTAGCACGGTGCTATCGAGCGATGAGTTGGAGGAAATTTCATCTACCAAGGCAAGAGCGCCCGAAGTGCTCGATAGAGCCTCTCGGATCCCCGTGTCGTCGTTGGCCTGGTCAAGGACTCTCAAGGCTTCAACGGTCTTGGTCGAGAGATCGGAGGGCTCATTATTCGATGATTGCGAATAGATCCAATCTCGAATGACGCGGAATCCGTTCCAATCGACTTGGTATCCTCCCACCGGCGGCATCCTTCCCGATCCGGATCTGGCAAGTCGATGCATCATCACTGATTCGTATGGCAAGCCGGGCTTCAAAATGAGGGGCGACTCGAGCCCATACTCACCACGATGCGGCACTTGATTCAGAATGTTCATTGCGGACAAAGGTTGATCGTAAAGAAAATCGATTGGAACGATGGCCCCGCCGTGCTGACTGTGACAATGTCCACAGTGGATATGAAGATAGGACCGAGCGCGATCCTCAAGAGCAGCGTCCAGGTCATATGGATTCTCGAGACGTTTCGTCGTCGATTCTCGAAACGATTTATCTACGATTCCGAATTCCTCTAACTGAGAGAGTTGATGATCTTCGCCAGGTTCTATCGAAAACTGCTCAGGGATGAGGCCAAGTATGGAGGAGCGCACTTTAGGAGGGCCCTGATGACATTGCGTACACTGGGAGCGCGATAAGAATGTCCAGCTCATCAAAGGCATCGACTCCCGAGGAACCGAAACCGATTCGCCAGTGACATCCACCAAGCGTGCCTCAGATTGATCGTCATTCCAGACGTAGGTAAAGTAACGCCACAGCAGTCCATCGAAAAAGCAGAGCTGAGTTTCAATCCTCTTGGCATCTCCCCCCGAATCAATACTAAGAGTTTTGCCAAAAACCGTGCCGGTCGGATAATTCTCAACCCGCTGGCTCATCGTCTTTCGACCAACGCCAGACCGCACCGAAATGGAAGCATTCGAAGGGACTGCGACGAACCTCTCTGCACTTGCTCCACCGTGCCACATTTCTGCCCTGATTTTGAATTCGTGAACGCCCTTGGCCAATTGATGATCGCCAACTGAGGAAAATAACTTGGTTTCGCTGAGCGTCAGCGGCGCTTCAGCCGTGCGGCTATCAATCTCCGTTGATGCTATCAACTTGTAAATCGAACCCGAGTGGTCGACGATCAGCGGCTCTCCCTCTCTATCAGGTGCAAACGAAACGATTCGAAGATCGGAATCCACAAGTTCAACTGGATGCGGCGAATGCACACCAGGGTCATAATGTAGCGCCCATACTTCTCCAGATTCATAGTCGCCATAGATATAGTCCCCCTTTAACTCACGCAGTTCTGATCCGTAATAGACGATTCCCCTGTAATACTCATCGCTTCCGAATGAGGATGATCAACGACAGGTGGTGTGATTTGTGTCACACCTCGGCTGCCGTATATATCCAGAATCTCCCGCCCTTCGGTTACGCTCCATCCGTAGTTGCCACCCCTCTGTATTAGATGGACCATCTCACGACGGTCCCATCCAACGTCCGCCAACCAGAGATCACCAGTAATTTTGTCGAATGCCATACGCCAAGGATTGCGGAGTCCATATGCCCATACTTCACCCCGCGCAGAAGATACACCCACGAACGGATTATCCCGAGGGATCGAATAGTTACAATCGTTGGTACAGCCATTTGGGCTGATCCGCAGTACCGACGAAAAAACGTCACCAATATTTTGGCCGGTTTTTCTGGGATCAGCAGGGTAATCGGAGCCTCCATCACCAATACCTATATAGAGCATCTCATCTGGCCCAAACCGGATGCTCCCACCAGTATGCCCCCAGGACTCCCAATGAAATATCAATGTATTCGATTCATAGTCCACGCTGGACTCGGCCAAGTTGTACCTGATTATGCGGGATCCACCTGGCTTTTTGGCTCCAGGGTACGTTAAGAAAACGTATAGGTAGCGTGAATCATCCGGTTCAGGAGCGAATGCAAAGCTGTAGATCCGTGTTCCTGG
>JBNMNB010000312.1:0-8322 GCA_051270635.1 Verrucomicrobiales bacterium
GGCATCCTGGTGATGCGTCGCGGACGAGAGAGATGCCTCGCGAGCCCGCTATCTTACGAGCAAGGACAGTACCTAATCGCGCTTGGCCTAAAAGGAACAATCTTCACAAGCAAACCAAATCCACCAACAAGAACGCAGGCTAACACTACGCCATCTAAGCTGAATTGCCACTAAATTGCCGGGCAGGGTGCGGAATGTGTGTTAGATGCCATCTCCGCTATGCCAATCGCAACCCCTACGGGCGATGCGTTCGGAAGGGGCCGGCGGGCAGTCCCTCCTTGTTCATGAGATTCGGCACGGCTTCCTGGTGCCAGGCGAATCTTGCTGCGGTCGGTTTGGCGATGGCGTCGCTGGAAACAACAATGGTGTTGCCGTCGATCACGGCTTGGGCTTTGACGAATCTTCCGTTTTCACCCGCGATTAGAAACCAGTCGAGGGGCTTGGCGTCGCGCGAGGCGAGCCCGCTTCCGGTATGGTTGAAACTCAGGCGGATCTTGCTGCCTTCGATAGCCATCGATTTGTAGAGGGGGCCGGAGTGGACGAGGTCTTCCTGGCCGTAGTCCTTGGCGAGAGCCCAGAGCGCGAGGCGTTTCCCAACGTCTTGCTTGTTGCTGGGATGGAGCCAGTTGGTGTGGCCGACGTCCGAGATGACGGCCATGCCGGTGTGGGGAATGTCGAGAGCGGCGGTCTGGGCCTCCCAGAGCTCGGGGAGAGTGTATTCCACCATGTCGCCGCCGTAGCGATAGGGCGCGATCTGCACGAAGTAGAAGGGGGCGTCGGGGCGGAGGAAGACGTTGCGCCAGGATTGGATGAGCGCCTGCATTTTGTCGAAGTAGCGCATGCCGTCGCCGTTGTTCTGCTCGCCCTGGTACCAGGTGATGCCGCGGATGGCGAAAGGGACAAGGGGGTGAATCATCGTGTTGTAAAGAAGCGTGGGGTGGTTGACATGGTCGTCGGGATAAGGGAGCGAGGCGTGGAGTTGGACACCTGGCTTGTAGCGCCAGGGACTGGCCAGGCCGATGCGATCAGTTTCCTCGGAACCGGCGACACAGAGGGCCATGGCGTCGGCCTTGCCCGACAGACCGCGGGAGCGATACGTGTCGACGACACGCACGGTGATGGTGTTAGCGCCCGCTTTGACATGCTTGGCGGGGATGCTGTAAACGCGCTGCTTGTGATAGTCTGCGATGGCGGTGGCGCCCACTTGCTCGCCGTTGAACCACGTGACATCGCCTTCGAGGATGCGGTCGAGGTGCAGCACGAGTTTCTTGCCCGCCCACGATGCGGGAACGTCCACGGTCTTGCGGAACCAAACCAGGCCCCTGAAGTCGGGCAGGCCCGCTTCTCCCCATTGGTTAGGGATTTCCATGGTTTTCCAACTGCTGAGATCAAGGTTAGGACTCGTCATGTTGCGAGCGAGTTTGTCGTTGGCTCTCGCCTCGCCAAACGCCTGCGAGCTCTTCTTGGCGCGTTCTACGCTGGCTTTGAAAGCGACTTTGTACTCGGCTTTCTCGGTGCAGGCCGCCAGGTGGATCTCCGCGGCGCGTTGTTCCTCAGCGGTCATGTCTAGCGGAACGACTGTCGGGTCGCGGTGAATATCCTGGGCTTCGGCGATGCGTTGGGTCATGCCGGGCAGGCGCGAGATTTCTTCGTGGCGGGTCCAGGTTTCAATGATCGTGCCGCCCCACGAGGCGCTGATGAGTCCGACAGGCACGTCGATGGACTGGTGGATTTCGCGTCCGAAGTAGTACCCGACCGCCGAGAAGTCCCCGATGGTCTCGGGCGAACAGGCTTGCCATTGGCCGACAACGTCGTCCTGGGGATCGCTGACCATGGCGGTGGGGCGCGGAATGTTAAAGAGCCGGATGTTAGGGTGGTTGGCTGCTTTGACTTCGGCTTTGCCGTCGGCAGATTGGGAAACGGTCATTTCCATGTTGGACTGGCCGGAGCAGAGCCAGACCTCGCCCACGAGGATGTCGGTGAGGCGAATGGTCTCCTCGCCAGCCTTAACGGTCATTGTTAGTGGACCTTTGCCGCTTTCGAGGGGCGGCAGGGTGAGGCGCCAGCGCCCTTCCGCGTTCGTGCGGGTGCAAGCGGAGTGCGGGCCAACCTCAACGGTGACAGCGCGGCCGGGCGCGGCCCAGCCCCAAACCGGCAGGGGCTGGTCGCGTTGGAGAACCATGTGGTCGGTGAAGATACCTGCCGTTCGGAATGCGGGCTGCGGCTCATCGGCGTGCAGGCGGTGGAATGCGGTGCCGCCAAGTAACAGGACGGCGATCGTTGTGGTTAGGATTGCGTTTCGCGTTAGGATGTTTTGCATTATTGCTAGGAAATTAGTAGAAACTTTGATCTCCTGGGGGTGGGTTCATGGCCGGCGGAGCGTGGGGAAAGAGGGGCGCAATTTCAGGGTCGGCTCAAACGAGCAAGCCTTCTAATGGCCCGGTACTAGGGACGCTTTTTTTCTCGAATCCCGATCAAGTTTCCGCGGGGCTTGGAATGGAGTTAATTCTACTTTGTTAGAAACCCGTGGCGCGGCATTTTGATCTTCAATTCAACGAGCAACCCAGGTGTTTGCACGAATCGTAGCGCTGGCTTCAGCCGGCGTTTTCATGGACTAACAGAGCGCACGCCGGCTAAAGCCAGCGCTACGAGCTTCGCCCTTCTGCTCGTTATTCCGGCATAGCTTCCGTTAGATTCATTCGTTAACAAAGTAGAGTTAAGGCCCGTTCATCGCTACTACGGGAAGGGGGGACATGGGTTGTCTGGTCGCGTTTTCTGTAGGCGCTCGGGGAAACCCCAACGATATCCGAAAACCGCTTGGAAAACGCGCTGTGGTCGTAAAAACCCACCTCGCCGGCGATCTCGGTGATCGGCAGGTTTGTACGAACCAGCAGTTCACAGCCCTTCAAGACGCGCAACTTGGCCAGGTAGTGCTGCGGGGTCACCTTAAAGGTCTCGATGAAGCGCCGCTGCAGATTCCTGACCGACATACCGACATGCCGCGCGACCTCAGGGAAGGCGATCTTAGTCGCCAGGTTTGCTTTTAAATATTCGGTCGCGGGCAAAAGGTCCAGATAGGGTTGCAGCGTGGCGTGCGCCCGCTCGTAGCTCCGCACGATCCCGCACAGACCGGCACACTCCCTGGTGGTCGAGAACAGCGGGATCTTGTCGGTGATGAACCACTCCGGGTCGCCGAGTTGGTTGGGGAAAAGTTCGATCAACCCGACACGCGGCTCGCCTGATTCGATCACAAGCTCGTCGGTGGCCCGAAATGTTTCGGCCATCTCGAGCGGGAAGATATCGTAGTCATCGTGACCGATCATCTCCGCCTCGTCGGAATACCCGCAGCGCTCGACGAACAGCTTGTTTCCTGCCATCAATCTCCTTTCCCGATCTTTGGCGAAGTACAGCGTGTCGGGGAGATTCTCGAACAGGCCGGAAACCGAACCAGGCCGTAGAGTCTCCTGCCAAGCCTCTTTGTTTGTGAAAGTCGCCCTGGCATTCATGTTATTAATACGCACTTTTTTAAGGTTGGACGTTCCATGCCGCTTTACTGGATATGGAGAAGGATCCCTTGAGCTGATCTTCCATGTGATTGCGGAGACTCTTCAGTTCGTTAATCTCCGGTTCTGAGAGTGGTTCGGTGAGAAACAGTGGCCACTTCGGTTGCCCCCAGGATGTCTCTTCGTAAGTGTCGCCCTCGCGCTCGATCAACAACAACCCAGAGGTCTGATTTCCCGCCTCTTCGCCGAAGAGCAGATCGAGTTGCACCGGATCGGCGCCGACCTCGAACCATTCCCCAGAAACGAATCCCAAACCATGATTGAGCAATGGCAACGACGGATAATTGCGACTCTCAACTTTCAGTCCCTCAGGCAGCGCGAAAAGGGAGCGAGATCCATCAAAAACCGGCTCCCCATTCACCGCGACCAACAGATAATTGTCGGCACATCCCCAGAAACGATAGCGGCCTGGCTCTGGCGATGCGCACTTTCCACGATACCACGCAAGCCACCCGAGTTGGACGTTGTAGGGCTCGAGTCCGGCCGTGCGCGGGAAGTTGTTGTAGGTGCCAGCGACCCCCGCAAACCGGATCGGATCGAGTTGCTTGAGTCCCTCGAGGCAGCTCTCGTCTCGAAATCCAGATAGAATCAGCGGCAACACCCGCGCTCCGATCCGATCAGTATCGTGTGACTTCGTGGACGGCGAGGGTTCGAAGGCGATCAATCTTCCCCGCAGCGAAGCCGGCCCCAACCTCCCTTGGGGAGTTTGTATCTCCGGGACGCCACTGACACCTCCCGAATGCAAATCGACCGCTCCATCCCGATCAAAGTTGGCCCGGTCCCCCTCGAACATCAGTTTCTCCGCACCTCCGTTCCAATCCCCCACTGCGATCTGCCCATCCAGCACGAGCACCTCCGATCCCTTCCCTCCCGCCGTGACGACAAAACTCGTTCCCAGATCTGTGATCCTCCGCTCCCGCGTCTCGACGACGAAGCCGATGCCCTGTGGCGGAACGTGTAGCTTCATCACGCCGTCATGCGCGAATATGCGCGTCGAGCTCTTGGCGGTGAGCGCGAGTGGAGCGATGGCTATCACATGAACTCCCGTGTCGAGAAAGGCCATCTCCACCAGCCCCTGCGTCATGGACAGTTTTTCTCCGGCGCGCAGCAGGTCGCCGGCGGACAGGGTTCGCCCCTGACTTGTCCGGCCGGGGCCTTCGATCCGAATCACCTTCGCCACCGAAGTTTCCTCGGGAGGCTGCGAGTCCGTCCCATCCTGGAGAATCAACGCCAGCCCTAACACCAGAACCGCGGCTGCTGCGGCCATTCCAAGCCACCAGTTGCGAGGCTGACGGATCCGAGTTGGAGTCTTCGATAGAGCGGTGCTGTCACCCCCTCGAATCCGAGACATGATCGCGTCCTCGAGCGGGGGAGGCGTGTCTGATTCTTCTTCGATCGAAAGTTTTTCCTCAAGTCGCAACCACGATGATTCGCCCCTCTGCACGGTGCCGGTCAGCGCAGCCATCTGGACTTCGCCCGCCAGCTCACGGCGCAGTTTCGGATCCGATTCCAGGCGTTCGAGAAGCTCCGCTTTCCTCTCGTCGGAAAACTCGCGATTGCCATGCCAGACCGCGACGAGGTCGAGGAAATCTGGGTCGTTTGAGAAAGGTGTCATTGTCGTTTCGGTGCCGTTTTTGGGAAAGATTCTGTCAAGCCCCTGAGCCAGGCATGTCTGGCGCCATTTGTGCCATGCACTTTTGCAGGGAGGCGTGGGCGCGGAAGCGCGCCTGGTAGATCGCATTTCCGCTCATACCCAGCTCCTCGGAAAGGTCCTCCGCTCGCGCGCCGTCGAGATTGGCGCGGACGATGTGGCGGGCGCGATCGGACAACCGAGAGATGCAATCGAGGAGACGTTCGACATTCTCTCGTTGTAGGCATTCGTGTTCAGAGTCCAGCTCAGGCTCGATGGCTCCCACCATCTCCTCCCGGAACCGCTCCATCGCATTGGCCCGGCGGCGGTTCTTCCTCAGGTAGTTGTTGAGTTCGAACCGGGCGATCCCGATCAACCAGCTGCGGAAATTGCTGCCCGGCTCATAGCCGTTCAACTTCTCGAAGACGATCACGAACACATCCTGCGCCAGATCCTCGACGTCTTCATGGTGGTAGAGCCGCGTCGCTAGAAAGCCGCGAACGAGAAGCCCATACTCCCGCACCAGAAGCCGAAACCGATCCGTATCGCCGCGCAGCACTGCCGCGATGATGGGATCGGGATCAAACTCTTGGGGGTGAGGAGGCATTTCAAACGTAGATTCGTCGCCTCAGAGCGAATTCTTATGCTTTTTCGCAGATAAAAGGACACTTTTAATCATCGATCCCGCTGAACAAGTTGCAGCGGCGGCGGGATGGCTTCGCCTTCCACGCGAGCTATAGCTAGCCGTTCGGCTCTACGACGAGCAGCGCCGGGCCATCAAGACCCGTATCAACCACTTGTTCTTTGCCGGACGGCCAGCGGACTTCCACTTTGCTCACGGTGGCATCTTCCGGCAGCCCGAAGTAGAGCGGCATCACGCTATGCGAAAGGTAGCCGGACACGCCATCGTGAATTTTCGTGTATGTGTTCGTTCCTGCGGTTACTTTGACGACAGCTCCGAGTCCATCGCGGTTTGACTCGGTGCCCTGCAGGGTGACCACCAGATGGCGGATCGCTTTTTTCTCCGAGAGATTGCTTACCAGCACCATGGGCCCGTCGTTAAACTCGTTGGTGATAATGTCCAGATCACCGTCGCCTTCGATGTCGAAGATCGCCGAGCTTCGTGTTCCCAACGCGGCCCAAACCTCCACGGGTTCCGTCAGATTGTAATCTTTGACGAGGGCATGATCCTTGTCCGCTCCCTTGGGATCGAGCCGGAACCAGGCTTTTGCCATGCGATTCTCACGTCTCGGTTCCACTCCCAGGATGAACTCGCTATCCAGAAACTGCTCACCCTTGTTGTTTAGAAGCAAGCTGTTGACCCCGTAGCGAAACGGAAAATTCATGCTCGACGCCAGGAAGACATCATCCCAGCCGTCCGCATTGACGTCGCCGACGCTTAACCCCCACGGCCAGTAATTCTCAGCGCCGATCCGATCGGAGATCTCGCTAAATGTTCCGCCGCCTTTGCCCTGGAAAAATGTGTTTCCGTAAATGCTCATGCCCCCACTTAGAAGCATCTCTGGAGGCCACTTCATATCTGCTTTGTCTTTCTCGCGATTGGGCCCGACCGGTTGGCTCATGTCGGAGTGCATGTCTGAAATGTAGATGTCCATGAGGCCGTCATTGTCGAAGTCGAACACCTTGATCCCCATGGCGCCCCAGGATGTCTTTGGAAACACCTCTCGGCTGCGTTTGACGAATTTCTCACCCCGCACATTTTCATAGTACTCGTCATGTCCCTGCATGCTCAGCACGTACAAATCCATCCAGCCGTCCCCGTTCACATCGATAGGACTGGCGTCGCCGGTCCAGCTGTAGTCCTCAAGGCCGGTTGCCGAAGAGGCATCGACAAAGCGATTGCCCCCTTCGTTGCGATAGAGAATGCTTTGCTCATTCCGTTGGGGTTTCAAGTGCCCCGAAAACGCATCGTCGGCACCGCGGTAATACCCCCCCTTACCTGTTTCGGTTTCTTTGGTGTAAACTCCGACATTGCAGAGAAACAGGTCGAGAAGTCCGTCGTTGTTGTAATCGAAAAAGATGCCGCTCGATGAATGCCCATTATATCCCAGTGAAGCCTCGGCAGTCTTGTCGATAAACGCGCCCGTCCCGTCGTTTTCGAAAAAATGGTTGCCGCCCCGCACCGTCGTGGCGAAGAGATCGGCATCTCCATCGTTGTCGGTGTCGGCGAAAGAGGCGGTAACTCCGATTTTGTCGGCCAGTGCGATCGCCGGTGTGGTGATGTTCTCAAACTTCCCGCCGCCCACGTTCTTCCACAGCTCGTTCGGGCCCAACTGGGTGGTGAAGTAGACGTCTATGAGGCCGTCTCCATTTACATCGGCCGCGGCGATCCCGTTGCCATGATCGTAATGGACGGCTTTGTGGTACTTTCCTGAGTCCTCGACGATTTGGTTCTTAAACGTGATACCGCTCTCAGGTGCCCGATCCTCAAATTGGAATGCGTGGAAGACGTCAAACTGACCTGCTGTAGCGACCTGGAGTTGTTTGCGGGCTTCCATCAACTCCGTCCTCATTAGGCCATCCGGGAAGAAAATTTTTTCAGCGAAGTTTCTGTCGTTTCCTGGGGTTCACTTGCGGGCGATGGAGTCGGGGCCGGATGCGGATTATCAGAACAACTTGTCAGAATCGATAGCGCCAGAGCGATTGTGGTGACCGGGATAAACTCCGAGCGATTACTTCGTTGAGGTGGCATACCAATCGAGGAATTCATTTTTTGCTATCGCGGCAAATGTGCCGTGAGTGGTGTTGGGACGGCCGCACATGGTACCGCCTTCAAGGTCGTAGGTTCCCGTCTCAGATGCGGTCATGGACAGTTCGTACTCCAAGTCGGGAACCGCAATGGTTTGGAGACGCTCAGAAGGAAGCGAGAATATATAAATGAGGTCGTCACTCCGCAAATGAAGAGTGACCGGCACGCCCACCGGCACATAGACCTTGCCTCGCGAGAGGACATCATCCGCGGTTTGAATCGTTCCGTCGGCACCGGGATAGCGCGCGGTCCAGAGTCGCTCTTTGCCCCTGACTTCGATATTCAGGTGCTCTGGCAGCTGGATCCGCGGGCCATCGTCACACCCGGAAGAACCCAGAATAGCAGCCATCGCCACGGCG
>JBNMNB010000313.1:0-8244 GCA_051270635.1 Verrucomicrobiales bacterium
ACCGTGAAAAGCAATTTCCTAGCAATAAAGGTTAAAACGGCCTGAGCAAACTCGCAAACACCTCAACACACCAACGAAATAAGCATGAATATGAAACTAACAAGCATGAATATGAAACTAACAACTCTTGCCACTATTGCAGGACTGACTCTTGCTGCCGGCTCAGCGCATGCCGCAGATTATAAAGTAGCTAGCGACGGTTCAGGAGATTTCTTTACGATCCAAGATGCGATAGACAGTGCGAGCGTTGTAGCTGGAGACAGAATCCTTGTGGCAGGGCCTGGTAACTACGCTGGAGCTGTCGTGAACAAGTCAGTGGAAATCAAGGGTCAAGGGGGGGCTGTAATAAATGACGGGCCCGATTTTCCTGGGCTTCTGAAATACGGCTTCCAGCTGGTAACGGAAGGAAGTGGCGCGACGATCAGCCATCTGACATTCGAAGACGTAGCATTTCCTGTTTTTTCTCGTTACGCGGATAGCGTTACTGTCACCCAGTGTACGATGATAAATCCAGCGGTAGGAATTGCTAACTGGCATGGAAACGAATGGCAAATAACCCATAACAAGATCGAAGATCTTAGGACCATGCCCAATGGTGGAGGCACCGGCATCCTGACGGGCAGCTGGGACGGTTCCGGTGCAAGTGATAACTTAATAGCGCACAACACTATCAGCGGTACTTTAAATTTACCCGAAGGTGAACTGGGCGTCTATTCCGGAGCAGGGATCGTGGTGTTAACAGATCTTCGATATGCTGGTGATGCAGGCGGATATGTTCAGTACAATCGTGTGCTAAAGAATAAAATCAGCCTTGTACCACAACCAGATCAAGACCTTGTGTCGGTGTCAGCAATTATTCTTGACGATACCAACTACCCCGTATTCGAAGACACCGACTTTGTTAGTAACAACAAAATCGGTTTCAACGACCTACGCGGTACTGATAGCCAACTTCGCTTCAATACTCCTGCAACCGAGGCGGATAACACGATATCACGGAACCTTGGCGATAATCGTGGCCATGGTGTGCATCCGCAAGAGCTATTGAGATGAATTATGACAGATGATTGTGCTATTGTGTGTTGTCCTAGCGGTTTACTTCGAGGCAAGAGGTGAATCGCTAGAAGGACAGCGTGCAGTTGAAGTGCCCTGACTTTTCCCGACACGGGAGACTCTTAGTTCTTTGGTTAGTGGTTATTCATCGTTCAGGCAACTTTTTTCTCACCCCCCCGCGGGGGGGTGAGAAATTTTTCAAAATACTGGGACTTTGATACCCCAAAGCAACTTCTCTTTTGAAGGGCACCAAGAAGCACAATTCTTCGGTGGCTTTTTTTTGCTTTTTTCTGAATTAAACGACCCATTTTAAAGTCAAAATTGATGATGCCTAAAAATGGACGTTTTAGAGGGATGATTCCCCTTTGGTTTGCAGAGCCAATATCGAATTTTGGTGCGTCAATCCCGGCGTTTATCCTTTTCCCAACAGTCAAATTTCAACAGGATTTCCCGGAGATTATGTCTCATTCAGAAATGGTTTCAAGATCTCAAAACCGTCAAAACCCGTAAACCTGGAATATAAATCAACATTCATGTCGGCGCTCCATAGATTGCCCTGTGGGCTTCCGTAGAAGAAATCGATTAGGAGATCCAGAAACATTTCGCCGCATTTGAACAAGCGACTTATTTCGGATCAACGATGGCTTTCACGGCCGCCTGACGCTTTGCCCAATCCAACCACGCGGCATTTGGGGCGAGTTTTTCGGATGCCATCCAGTTGAGGGTCCACACGGGCCACCAGGATCCTGAAGTAGAAAACCGATGTTCCTCTTTGCCGGGAACGCCCCAGGCCTTGCCCCGAAAAAATCCGTGACCGCCTTTCGAAACGATGTGCATCTCGGAGGAGATCCCCTGTTTTTTCAGCGCTTGATAAAAGACAAAACTGTTTTCTACTTTGACGCCGTCATCGTGAGCGTGAACCATGAAAATCGGGGGTGTTTTTGTACTCACATTGAATTCGCCCGAATACTTTTTATTCAATGATTGGTAGGAACTTTGAAATCCAGAGGTGGGTTCATGGGGCGGGCGGAGCTGGATGGAGGGGGTTCAGGGGGAGGAAGGGGTGAAAACTCGTGCTGTGAGGCCGTGTGGCTTCGGTTTCTGGCAGACAAGGTGCCGGGGATGTCAAAATTCCTGACACTTTCTGCAATGATCCGGAGAAATGAGGCGTTTCTTCATGCCTCAAGAATATAGGGATGCGCGTCCGCGTCGTCAATCTCAACGCGGAAGAGTGAATTTTTGTGGTGCCGTTGCTTTGCTCGGTTCCGACCGGGCTCAGTCGTAGAAGATTTCGGGGAATTCTTCCTGGGCCGGCGGGTCGGAGTCGAGAACGAGGATGCGTTCGGCGTCGAGAGGGATTTCCTGGAATTGCCCGGAATCAGTCGCATCGGCGGATTCTGCTGAGTTCGCGGCTTGCTGCGACTCTTGAAATTCGAAGTCCGGTGACCAGTGAGGCACCTGGAGTTCGAACTGGGCGGGATCGGATTCTTCGGGTTTCCACCATTGATATTCGGGCAGGGTGCGGATGGGCTCGAGGGTTTCGACGTCGAACGGTGGATCGGGCGGTGGCGGGATGGCGAGGAGGCCTTCCCAGAGATTGTGGAGTTTGAGGAAGAATTCGATTTCCTCGGGACGCAGGACTTTGTCCACGACCTTCATGGTGGTCTTGCACTTGGGGCAGAGCAGCGGGTCTTCGCCCCAGACGCGGAGGATGAGGTCGCGCCAGAGAGGACGGAGTTTGCGATTGGGTTGTTGGGGATGGGTGACGGCGGTGAGCGCGGATGGTGGGTCTGGCGGGGCGCACTCAGGATGGGCGCACTGGCAGGACGGTGATGCTTGGTTTCGCCGTTGTTCGATGCCGCGGGAGCGATTGGAGTAGACGCCGTAGTAGCGGATGGTGTGGTGGTAGCGGTCGGGGATGTGCTCGACAGCGGCGGCGATAAAGTCGGTGGCGGAGAAAACCTCGAAGTTGCGCTTGGTTTTCCAGTTGTGGCCGGAACGGTAGATGACGATGGCGGTCTTTTCGTTCCAGGTGATTTTCTGCAAGGAGAAGGGCGCGCGCAGGAGGTATTCGGCGAGTTGGCGGCGGCCGTCAATGTCGTCGGCTGCGACGGGTTTTTCTCCTGCGTCGAGATTGAAGCCGCTGTGTTTCCAGTTGAGGAGGTCGCGGGCTTTCTTTTCGGTGAGCAGTTTGTGGGCGACGAGGGTCTGGATGAAGCGGTGGCGGAAGAGTTCGGTGAGGGCTTCCAGAAACTTTGTGGAGGCGGCGGGAAGGAGGTGGAAGCGGCCGGTTTGATCGAAGAGTCCACTGGCGCTGAGGATGTGAAGGTGCGGATGGAATACAAGGTAGTCGCCGAATGTCTGGACGCCGGCGATGGCGGCGAGCTTCCCGTCGGGCAGGTCGAGCTGGAGGCGCATCCAATCGCGCAGGGAATCGGTGGCGGTTCGGAACAGGTGATCGAGGAGGTGGCGGCGCTTGCGGAAGATGCCGCGCAGCATGCGGGGAATGGTGAACACGAACTGGCGATGAGGAACGGGCTTGCACAGGGTTTCGGCGATCCAGTTACCGGTGGCGCAGACGCGGCGCTGGTGGCAAGCAGGGCAGACGTGGCGGCTCTTGCAGGTGAAGGCGAGGAGGCGCTCGTGGCCGCAGTCGGGATTGGGACAGACGAGGCGAGTGAATCCGGCGGAGAGGTCGCCGCATTGATAGAAGCCTTCGACGGCTTCGATAGAGAATGGCCGAAGCGGACCGTGGATCTTGCGGTATTTGGATTCGTAATCGGCGAGGAAGTTGTTCCAGGCGTGGTGGACGATTTGCCAGAGTGGCGAGGAACGGGGACTCCTCGGCCGGTAGATGGAGGGTGAAGAGGTAGAATTGAGCATTACTGTTCTTAAGAACAGTAACGCTTTGCCTTGTCAGTGAGAAGAATTTTTAGTTAAAGACACATTGATAGTCAGCAACTTATGATGTCACGCTTCTGATTCGACCTTGATGTAACAGCGGCATCCGCCATGCCGCGCGCGGTGATCTCGCGCTGGCCTTCGAAGAGGGCGTTCTGGCCGCCGAGTACACTCGACACTGTCGTTCCACGCTGTTGATGGGCCAAGAGCCAATAATAGGCGGGTTCGGCGGCGGAGCGGTCTTCTACCAATGGCGAGTATCACCGGCCGCGATCGCGCTCAAAAATGACGAGAGCCCCGGTTCGGTTCTTACAACACTGACAGTTTCAGGCCGAAAACAGGCTACCAGTGTAATTGAGTGGTGTAAATCGAGCGCCGCAATTCTATTCAAGAGACCAATTCCACCTGTTCGACGCACATAGCCGGACTTGGACGGCAAAACTGCACAGCCAGTGCACAGACAAACTTTTGGAGTTCTCCGCGCAATCCACAACTTCCTAAGAAAGAGAGAGCCAGCTGTCGGAGTCGAACCGACGACCGACTGATTACAAATCTGTAGAGTTACCTGCCACCGTTGTCCTCGCCATTGTCGATTCTTGCCGTCTTGTTCTTACCTTGGCAATTCCAGCCCATAACTCGTTTACTGTTAGTTGGTGGAGGCGAGGGGAGTTGAACCCCTGTCCTCAGGTGCTCGGGCTTCGTTGGTCGCGAAGAGAAGGAAACAAGGAGGGCAGCCGCGATCGAGTGCTTACTGTACACCTCCATCGCCAATGCGGGCGCCCCTTAGTGTGCTCCGGTGTGGCGCCAACGCCGGGGCAGCTTTGGGGCAGATTATTTGGCTAAACTTAGGGTATTATAGCGATTCTTAGGTCAATTGAACAGTTAGTTAATTCATTCGTGAGTAACCTGTAACTCACTCATTATAAGAGATACCGACGGCGGGACTCGAACCCGCACGGCCTTGCGGCCAACGGATTTTAAGTCCGTTGCGTCTACCATTCCGCCACGTCGGCATTCTTGATTGGCTAGGGGGGAAAGTATCAGGGTGAATGGTGAATTGATACTAGAAATTCACGCGTTTTTCGGTGGGAATGTGTAGGTAGGGGTGATTTAGGCGGAATTCTGTCAGGTAACTTTAGAAAAGGGGAAGATCCAGGGTCTGTTGTTGGCTGTGGAGGGATTTCAGAAACTGCAGCGCAATGCCGCGGTGGGCTTTGGTGTTGGGGTGGGCGTCCCATTCGCTGAGGACTATTTCTTCGAATGGGCGGCCACGGTAAGGATCCTCGATGACGAGGATTTTGAAGCCTGCTTTTTCTGCGAGTGGTGCCATTTCGCTGATGTCTGCGGCTGCGCGGTCGATGCGTTTGGTGGTGGGCAGGAATACCCAGACGGGAGTGATGTCGTTGGCGCGACAGGCGTCGGCCATGCGTTGGTAGCACCATTGAAGAATTTCTGTGCCGAAGGGGTGGATGCGGCGCAGGTTCTCATCCTGTGAGAGTGCGGCGTCGATGCCGGCCTTGATTTTGAGTTGCTTAAAGTAGTCGTAGGTCAGCTCGACTTCTGGATCTGTCATGAACGTGACGAGCTTGCTGCTGCAACGCAGTATGTCGACGCCATGGGCGACGAAGAACAGGGCATCGGGCTTGAATTCGGGTACAACGTGCTCGCACACAAATGTGTTTTCGACTGTGGCGTAGGCGGTGGTGGCGAAGTTGAGGATTTCGACGGGCTGGGCAGTGCCTGTGTCGGGCGCGTTGAGGAGTTGTTCCAACTGGCTTTCGAAGTCTTTATCTTCCTGGACGCCGCGGCCCATGGTGTAAGAAGCGCCGAGCATGGCGATGCGATAGGTGTCGTCTGGTTTGTCTTTAGTGTATTCCTGATCTCTGATGCCCCATTGATTCGTTTGCCAGGGCTGGCCGACGGTGATTCCGGTTGCAGATGGCACGTAGGACTTGTGGCGAATGTCACCAGTGCGAGCCCACTTTTCATCGTTAGGAAAATCGTCCGGGCGTTCGCTTTTTTCGCGTTCAACGAACATGCGCGACCGCAGCAGTCTGGCGTAACCATCGTCCGCAGACAACAGCCCTTCGTAGTAGCCGCGTTCCAGATTGATCTGCGCGGATGGTCGGACATCGATACCGCGCATGGCATCGGCGACTTCTGCGAATTTGCCATCGATGCGCGAGCCTTCGCTCTGCTGCAGGAGGCCGAATCCGAGTAATCCTGACATTGTCATCACGATGGAAATCATTGCGCGATTATCCGATGGATGCTCCGGCAGAACTTCGATCCCTCGATGCGCCAGGAACTGACCGCCTATGCCGAGAGCGATTGCGAGCGCCCCGATCCCCAGTAACCACAGGACTTCCGCGATCGGTGCATTTTTCGCCTGAGCCAGCACCTCCAGCCAACCGCTGAGACTGGGGCTTTGCCACATCGACCACAGTAGACACATTAAAATGAACATCGCTGCGATTTGCAGTGCTCGGCGAAGTGCAGCAGCCGTGCTCCATTTGCGCATTTTTTTGCCCAGGCTCATTGCGACGGGTTTGCGCTTGAGGCTGAACAGAGAATTGATGATCACCAGCACGCCGAACGTGCCCCAGAACAAGGCGTCGACGACAAAAAGATCCCAATCTTCGAGCATCGGCATGCTGGCATCCGTCCGCATCCAGAAGCTTTGATAGGCGTGCGTAATCCAGGTGATAAAGAACACTGCAGCAGTAGCAATCATCATTCCCCCAGTCATCCCCAACCCTTTCGTGCGCGTAAACACCGGGTAGTAGACCAGCTTCATCATCAGGTCTTTCCAGTAGATGTTGATGCGTTGCCAGTAGTCGTTGAAGCCCGATGCAAGCAGGTAGAAACGATGCGTCTCGGGCAAATTGAATCCGAACAAAAGCAGGATTCCGGCGATGACGTGGAACAACCCTGACATTCGCAGATAAATCAGGTAGCTCGACACGATAAAGACGGCGAGTTGACCGATGCTGGTCACTTCACTGGCTGCCGGGCTGAAGAAATTTGTCACCAGGCGGTAGAGTATGAAATGCATCACGCCGCGCCCGATCCACAGGACACCCTTCTGATAGACGCCAGCCGCCTGCTGGTTGTAGTAGGTCTTGAGGAACGTCTTGTAGTCGACGACGGGGAACAAAGTGAAGATCGGATTAGGCAGCAGGAAAAAATAGGCTAGTCGTTGCCAGATGTTGACCGCTTTCTTCTCATGCTGCAGGTCGTAAAGATACACTGCCAGGCGGAACATGAAGATCGCTCCCAATGCAGGAATGACGACGCCAATCTTGTCTGTCGCTGGAATCCAATGCACGTGAATACCGGCAATCCCGCCACTGACAGCTAGCAATATGCAGACGCGCACGCTGAATGAGAGTGGTAGATGGCAGATTCCGATGAGCGAAAAAGCAAGCAACAGAAACCAGATGCCGCTGGTCGCACCAAAAATAAAAAGCGTCAGGCCGATGCCAGTCGCAACAAAAAATGGCAACCGCCACTGCAGTGGCAGCAGGGCATTGACCACAAAGGCTGACGGCAACAGAGGCCAGAAGTAATCGAAAAATGCTACCCGATCCTCGATGGCAAAAACCTTCACCACGCCCATGATCAACAGCAACTGCGCCAGCACACGCACCAGCGGCAGCGCGTGGATGCCAGCGTTCCGCTGTGTTTTTTCGTTGAAGCTTGGGGTCAGTTCCATCGTTGACTTCCAATAGGCTGAAGTCTTCTCAGGAACAAGGGGGAAGTTCGATGGGTGACGAGTGTCAGCTTTGGATTAGTCTACTGTTCCAAGTTATCTCCGTTTGGCTCAAGTCGGTTGGCGTCTTCGTCGTCAGGAGTCCGTGGGGATGGCTTTACCGGAGGATCGTCTGCAAAGGGTGGCAGGCCGATGGTGAGCGCGCCGCGCCGACGTGGATCGCTGGCACCTTGAAACAGTCCAGCGCTGTAGCTGACAGTCTGGCTGGATCCGATGGCGGGGCCAAGGCGAATTTTGTGCCCGCGAGCTGCCAGTAATTTAATGGTATCGGGACTGAATCCACGTTCCATGCGCAGTTCATCAGGGAACCATTGGTGGTGAAAACGCGGTGTGACGGTTGCCTCTGCTACGTTCATATCGTGGTCAGCAATATTGCAGACGATTTGCAGGACAGTGGTGATGATCCGACTTCCGCCTGGCGTGCCAGTGGCCACGATGCCGCCATCTTCCTTGAACAGCAAGGTGGGAGTCATGCTGCTGAGCATGCGCTTTTCTGGTTCAATTGCATTGCGCCGCCC
>JBNMNB010000314.1:0-8105 GCA_051270635.1 Verrucomicrobiales bacterium
TCTGCGGATAGATGGACTCGGTGCCTCCCTGTTTCTAGGAAGGCACCCATTTGTTCACGATTCGGTTGCGCTCGATTTCGTAGTCGCCAATGAGACCCTCTAGTTTCTCTTCGAATTTGCTGGAGATACCAAAGTGTTCGCTGACGCTGTCGGCGAACTCTTTGAACCTAAGCTCATCTTCGATCACCATCGATAATTCGGCCAGCTTCTCAATACGCGCTTTAGCTCGAAATGACATCTGCTTGAACTGCTCAATGTGAGCGTTCATTCGTTTTACGGTTTCCTCTGGCGCGATACTACTCATACTCCAATGACTAGCGAATCCCGTGCCAAGACGGCAAGTGCCACAGAATCAACCATCCAATATGGAGCAGACAGCATGTCGCGTCGGCCTCATGCACATTGCAATCAGTTGTCTCGCAAATTTAGCAATATGCACGACGCACCAGTCCCTCCGTGCCGTAAGGCTAAGGCGACGAAAACAGGAATCGCCACATTGGCAAACTTTGCAACTTGTGGAGATCGATGGAAATGTTGGATATCATGAGGCACGCTCCGGGTCGCGGATGACGAGATTGCGAATTTCAGTCATGTCTGCCATCGCAAATCGAATGCCCTCACGACCCAAACCGCTCTCTTTCACACCACCATAGAACGCACCAATGATAATGCGTTCCACGGCATCGTCGATATCGGCATCCTCATCGACCACCACTGCCGCATTGCCGCCCAATTCTAACACGACTTTCTTCTTTCCAGCGTTCGCCTTCAATTTCCAGCCTACACCCGGCGAACCCGTAAAGCTGAGCAGTTTGAGCCGCTCATCCGTGGTGAAGAGATCCGCACCGTCGCGGCTGCAGGGAAGAATCGAGAATGCGCCTTTTGGCAGATCCGTCTCTGCCAAGATTTCACCGATCACCAGCGCACCAATTGGCGTGCGGCTGGCAGGTTTGAGAACGAAGGAACAGCCGACGGCAAGCGCGGGCGCGACCTTATGCGCCGCGAGATTGAGCGGGAAGTTGAAAGGTGAAATGAACGAGCATGGCCCGATGGGCACGCGCTTCCACATCCCGCGATAGCCACGCGCCCTCGCAGAAATTTCCAGCTCTTGCACTTCCCCATTCATGCGCACGGACTCCGCCGCCGCGATGCGAAACGTATCGATCAGGCGCGAGACCTCACCGCGACTATCCTTTATCGGTTTGCCTGCCTCGATGCAGAGAGCTAGCGCAAGTTCCTCTCTACGCTCAGTAAAGCGATCCACACAATGATTCAGAACGGCTTGCCGCTCGTAAGCGGCCATGCGCGCCATCGGTGCGGCAGCCTCGACCGCTGCCGCAATTGCCTCGTCGATGGCCTTAGGATCCGCGACTGCCACGCGTGTCGCCACGTCGCCGGTAAACTTGTTCGTCACCTCAAGATCGGTGTTCGGCTGCTTCGCCTCGTTGGCGAGATAGTAAGGATACGCTTTCTCTAACATAGCAATCTGAATCTAAAGTTGAGCACTGCGTTCAGGCAGTTCCTTGTTGAGGATGCGATCATTGTCAGAATAGTCGACGGGGATATCGATTTGCGTGTGATCAATGGGATACTTCACGAGTAAATCTATTCCAATCCATATGTCAGATAATCATTAGTCGTTTAGAACATTCCATCACAATAAAATAGTGAGTACTAGTTGCTCTATTCAATGAGCTTCCTCACAGTTTCAAGTCGCGTCTGTATCCCGTCTCGATCCGGTTCCACTAGATTTTCCAATACTGAACTGTTTCCTACGAGGTCTGCGTGTTGGCGAATCGCTTTCCTGGCTTCCTCGGTCATGGATGCCCGGGCGATGCTGGCAAACGCTTCAAGGAGGCGCATTGCGATGTCCGGCTTTCCCATGGACGCATGACGCAGCTGATGAAATGCAGTCGCCATCATGCTTTCAAAGCTGACAGGCCGCGTCAGGATACGGGCACTCCCCTCCTCGTCCAGATACTCGCTCTCTGGCAAGCGGCGACCCGCAACCTTCGCGAGCGCTGCCCCAAGATAGTCGATACAATGAATGGCGGTGAACGGATCATTGATTCCCGGCGAGAGAGCCCGCAAGCCGATTTCAACAAGCTGGCGAATGTGTTGTTCAAAATCTTGCTCAGGAGTGCGTTCCATTCCGCTAATGAAACAGTCCCGCCACAGCTCATCATCTTCTGGGATTCCACCTCTAATCGCGATCAGCGCTCCACCTTCGACAACGAATTTTCCTGGATGTGCCAATACACGTCCACATGCGTTTGCGCCAAGCTCGCAAGCCAACTCAACGAGACCGTCGATATTGATCGCTTGAAGATACCCGGTGATTTTCGAAACCACCAGATGCTCGTCGACAGATTTACCCCACTTTTCGCGACCTGTCTCCGCTTCATCTTCATCTCGATCCGTCGAAATCCCTTCAGGAAAACAATTCTCGATCGCTTCATCGAGTTCCTTGAAGACGCTTCCCACGATGCGCTCTGCCTGGAGCGATGTTGAAATGTGGTGGATAAAATATATAAACGTTCCCAGGCTCGCCACGGTGGCGAGAAATGCCATGAAGGCAGAGAGATGAGGCAAAAAGCTGCCATCATTGAAGTCGCGCACGCTCCGCAGAATGATCAGGCACATGACAAACGTTCCCAGTTGCATGCCGAGGGCAATCTGGTTCGGAATAGCCCTGATGAAGTTTCGGAGTAAACGAGATCCAAATTGTCCAGAAGCAAGCGTCAGCGCGACTAAGGTTCCTGAAAACGTGACGCCCGCGAGTGCGAGCACTGCAGTTGCCGCTGTTGATAGAAGCGAGCGAAGGCCGCCAGGCGAAATGTCGTGAAGCGCTGGCACTTCTGACAACAAATCAGACCCCCACCTCTCATCTACTTCCAGCATTGTGAATCCAGCAGCCATGAAACATGCCACGGTAAACCCTGGGATGAACCAGAAGCTCGTGCGCATTTTCTCCCAGAGGTGAAGGATTGAGGTTTTCATCAGGTTTAATCGTTAGTCGCCTTCTATTTAGTTCTGTTCTCCTAAACGAAGATCCTGCCAGGGACGCGACATTCTTTGAGACAACCCAAGCTGGAAGCAGAACAACGATCCCAACGTACAGTACCGGAAAGTGCTCGACGAGTCCGATTCAAGATCTCGGGAGAGTTTCTTGAATGGTGGCAGTGCCCCCCCACGGCGGCGTCAGAGCATCGGCTTGTGCCAGAAATGAACTGAATGGAAAAGGCATGATGGGCTCCCTACGAGTTCGAATGGGATCTCGCCTTCGCTCGTAAGTAGAGTGGCAGCAGCGCAATCAGGAGAATGGTGCTGAAGATGAAAGCGATGAGAGTAGCGATTTGCACGTGACCATTCGAGAATACGTCGAAAAACGCAAGTGCGCCGGAGATAGTCCCGACCACGATAGCGCCAACGAGAACGTTAGATATTACCCTTCCTGAATCGAGCGCTGCTCGCTTGCGTTTAGGTGATCGGGGTTGGACAGTCATCTGATTTAAGTTTTCTTTTTCATAAGGACCGCAGTTCGCGTGCCGATTCGTAGAGTTTGGTCTAATACCTTTGAGCGGAAACAATAATGGCAATTTATGGAGGTGTGGCCGCATGATCATTCATGCTAATTGCAATATTCTTCGGATTCACACTATGCAATTTGCAAAGATCCTATCATCCAGTCGATCTCACTTCATTCGCGTCTGATATTTCGATGAATCTCGACATCCAGACGCTGCTACCGTTTTTTATAGCGAATCTGGGCAGCATTGGGTTAGGCCTGAATAATGAGATCCATAAGAGCAGAATGAGGCCAAGAATGGAGGGTTACCAACATGAAGGGCGTGCAAGAACAGAAATGGAGGGGCGAGATTGCAATTTGCCAGAACGATCTGCATCAACTCTTGAACTTTGCACGGCAGAGCGCATGAACCGCTGTCAGTGTCGACCAACAATGAATCGCGAACCTACTGGATTTCAAACCAATACAAACCAAGGCTCGAATAATGGCACAGATTTCGCTGCTTCTTCACTTCTATTCGAATGAGCTTAGTGGTTAATTACAAAACAATAACCCAAGCGAGATCTGGAGAAAATGCTGTAGCCTTCCATCAGAAACTGGACGATTTCTCGGATCGCCCTGACTCACAGAACCTACCATGAATAATCCGAACCAGTAGAAGAAAGGATACGAAAACCATGTTGAGAAGAGTAAATGAAATGATTGGCTATTCCATTCATGGGACGGAATTGAACATCGGAACAGTAAAGGACTTCCTATTCGATGACAGGCGATGGGGAATTCGCTATGCTGTGGTCGATGCGGGCGGCTGGCTGGCTTCGAAAAAAGTGTTAGTGAGTCTGCTGCATCACGTCGCTCACCGCGAATCTGGAGCATACGCCAAGTCTCTACCGACAACCCTCACAAAAAGGATGCTCGAGAGTTTTCCACCCCTGGACACAGATGCTCCTGTCTCTCGCAGGTACGAGAAAGCTTTCGTCCAGTACTACGGACTGGATCCCTACTGGGAAGGGACAGAACTCTGGGGTGCCGACGCTTTTCCCCACGGGGGGAGTCGCAGTGGTATCTCCGGATCCCGGAGAAGCCGAGCTTCAAGAGCAGACCGTCGCAACTATAGATGAAGAGTGCTACATCCGGTCGACTAGAGAAGTTTTAGGTTACAATATCTTAGCAACCGATGAAGATATCGGACACGTCGAGGATTTCATCGTTGATACAGAGCGCTGGCGACTGCGATACCTCGTGATAGATACCACCAACTGGCTGCCGGGTAAGAAGGTATTAGTCGACATCGATTGGCTCAAAGGCTTCAATTGGTCGTCTCGGTCTGCAGCTGTAGGGATGACCAAGGAACAGATAGAGAACGCTTGGTCAGCGACTTGAGTTGCTTCAAGTGGCTGAGGCAAATCCTGTCCTAAAGGGAATTCCCCGCAGACTGGGCAGCGGAATGCAATATGACATAGGCAGCAATTGCGGACGAGAGATCACAGTGTACTTTCGTGGTCGAGGCCGTCGCCGGATGGCGGCACCCCAGGCTTGTCGCCATGTTTTCCCGGTGACGCTGCAATTAGCGCAGATTCAGCACTTTCTGCAAAATACGCGATTCTGGCCCTTGAGAATTTGCAGATTGCATTCTCGGGTGAATTTCCAGCCATTTATTTCTCCTCAGATCCTTGCAATACTCTGATTGGAAGATAGATGCTGTCCAACTTCAAGCGTTTCCGCAATGCGGCCAATGATCGGAATAACAAATATCAGAGAAGATTTAGAACATCGCCAAGACTCATTTAGATGATATATTAAAAACTCAGTGAGCGTAAAATTTCGAGACTATTATGAAGTATTGGGCGTCGCACGCGATGCCCCGCAAGACGACATTCGGAAGTCTTTCCGGAAGCTCGCCCGCAAATACCATCCCGATGTTGCCGAGGACAAAGTTGAGGGCGAGGAGAAATTCAAGGAATTGAACGAGGCTTACGAGGTGCTCAGCGATCCTGAGAAACGCAAGAAGTATGACGCGCTGGGAGAAAACTGGGAACACATGGGCGACTTTTCGCCGCCACCCGGAGGGGGCGGCCGAGGCGGCAGCAGCGCTCACGGCTCCCAGGACTTCGGAAGCGGCCAGGGCTATGACTTCCACTTCGAGGGCACCGGCTTTAGTGACTTCTTCGAGAATCTTTTTGGCCAACGTGCGCACGGTGGATTCTCAGGGGTGGGAGGCGCTGCCTCACAAGGGCGGGACTATAAGATGCGCGGCGGCGACATCGAGGCCGATTTCCTCGTTTCCCTGGAGGAAACGATGGCTGGCTCAGAGCGAAAGATCGGCCTACAGAAACCCGGGACGGGCAGCGGGTCGGAGGTCAAGACAGTGAAGATTCGCGTGCCCAGAGGCATCACAGAGGGACAGCTTATCCGTTGCGCCGGGCTCGGGCAACCAGGATTCAACGGTGGCGAAGCCGGCGACCTCTTTCTCAGAGTGCGCCTCGAGCGACATCCGGATTTTCGTGTTAGTGGATCGGATCTCTACTACGATTTGCCCCTTGCGCCTTGGGAGGCAGTGCTCGGCACAGAAGTTCCGATCAAGACCCTGCATGGCCAGGTAAGGATCAAGATTCCTGAAAGCACTGAGGCTGCAACAGAGTTTCGCTTGAAAGGCAGAGGTCTCCCCACCGAAGCCGGCCAATTTGGCGACCTCTACGTCGTCGCCAGCATTGCTGTGCCAACAACAATCTCCGCTGAAGAGCGTGACGCCTGGAAAACGCTCCGCGAAAAGTCTAAATTCTCTCCCCGATCCTAGCACACCCAAAATCCAAGCGAAAACTGCCATGGCCAATTCCCGCTACGAACTGATTGCCGCCGAGATTCGAACAGAGACCGCTTTTGATCTGGATCAAACCGCAGAACTTTCAGGAATGCACCCTGAAATGATCCTTGAATTTGCCCGCGCAGAACTCATTCACATCTCCGCAGGTGATCCGGACAGTGCTCCGTGTTTCGATCAATTTGCTATCGCGCGCCTGCGCCAAATCGAACACTTCCGGCGCCACGAAAAACTCAACCTCCGAACCGTCCGCTATATTGTGCACCTCCTTGATCGCCTCGAGGCCGCCGATAGCGAACTGCGCACTCTGCGCGAGCGCATTCGCTAAGGCCTTGTTCTAATATTAACTGTGCGAAGACGTGCAGGATTTTTTGTCAGCACCAAGGCGGATTTCAGCGATGATAGCGACGGCAGGCGAGTTGCCACTTGTTCGCAAGACGGAACGGTTTGCGTTTGGGATGGATCATCCGGAAAGCCCGTGTCTGAACCGCCGATGCATCGCGACGGGGTCTCTCAAATCAGATTTCGAGACAGGCGAATCCTTTCGAGAACGGTACGGCTTGAGGTAGCGCTTTGGGAGCTGCCGGAGGTTTTCGTTCCCATTCCCGGGTGGTTGCCGGAACTCGCGGAGAGCATCGCCGGCAAACGCCTCACCACCGATGGCCAACTTGAGAACACAACAGTGGATGCCATTCTCGGTATTCGCGACGCAAAAGTAGTCCCGGGGAGTCCGAAAGGAGCAGCATGGCAGCACTGGAAAACGTGGTTCTTCGCAAATAGAAATCAACGCACGGTTGCTCCCCGATCCCCTGCTTTTTGACAAACGGAGCATCCCGCCAAACTCTGAGCCATATAGAACTATCAAATGCACCAGCACACCAGCACTTGGATGCCAGGCAGCGCCTCGTCTTGACCGCGCCATGAATGCCCCCCTGAGGCTGATCAGCCAGATTGCAAAGTGTAGTGGTGACTTTCAGTCGCCGACCTTGTCGATGCAGACCGGCTAACGATCACTGCCTGCGATATCAGCCCCCACGGCATGGAAGCGAAGGCAATCGAGATGGCGTATTTGCGAGCAAGTTAGCGATTCAGTTCCACTTTCTTCACGCGGAAATACTTTGCCGCCGACAGCAACTCGTTCAACTTCGCGACCGGGGCTGTGCCGTCCTCTGAAATCGGGCCTGCAGGGAGCCATTCTTTCAAATCGAGCGATGACTCGAGAGCGTAGTCGGACGGTTCTCCCGGCGCGGTGAGTCGCAATGTCAGGCGGCCATTGGCATCGGAAATGATCGAGAGAACAGGGCCTGCACCGGGAATCGCCGAGTCGGAAACAATCACCCGAAAAGGATCGCTCTCGATGAACTCATCGTTTGCCTGACCGATCGCACTGATCACATACTCGCCCGGTGCCATGCCCGTCCAGTATCCCCAGTCCTCAATGGCGCCGCCAGCCTGGTAGAACGTCAGCCTGGTGTTCAGTTGCTCGGACGGCCTGCCCCAGCAGTCCTCATTTGGGGCACACTCGGAAGCGAATCCAATGCGCTCGCCATTGGCGAAAACATCAACATAGGAAAGATGACCAGAGGGAAGCAGACCATCCAGTTGCAAGGGAATCCGGTCGAAGAACCGGAACGAAAGACAGCACCAACTTCGGGCATGAGGAATGTAAGGGTAGGCTCCGTGGGAGCATTCGCCAGGACGGTGATGTTCACGGGATCACTCTCGAAGACGCGCTCGCTTCCTGGAACCGTGCCT
>JBNMNB010000315.1:0-8102 GCA_051270635.1 Verrucomicrobiales bacterium
TGCCGACAACGCTTCATTTTTAGACTCACCCTCAGGGTGAGCGCTCAATTGTTCTAACAACGCACTCATGCAACACAGTGTAAACAGCTTGTGCGCATCAACTCAATTTCCTATTCACGGTTCTAGGGTAACCCGCCTTCCCTGAGTTCAGCAGCGCAGTAGAAAAGATAGTGCTCATGCCAATGCCTCAAATCGTCAGCGTCAGCGCATACGACAACCGTGAAAAGGAACCGTTTGGAACATCAAAAGTGTCCCCATATTGGCCCCAACGTTTTCGTGGAACTTCCGCACTGTTCCTGCAAGTGGCTTAGGATCAATTAGTGGGCAGGAGAGGATTCGAACCTCTGAAGGCTGAGCCAGCAGATTTACAGTCTACCATTACCCGAGCTGTAGAACCGCGCCGAAGGGGACCTACTACTTGGAGGGAACACACTTGCTGTCGCTTCAATTAGATGGGAAGATCCAGTGGGGCAAATGCGAAGCATCGTCGCGGAGGTTGTGGTGAGCCAAAACGATGGGATCCGCCTCAAACTGTAATAGATTTGTAACAGAAAAGTTGACTGAATAGGAGCGCAGGGGAGCGAACGACGTCACATTTCCACCTGTTTTTTCGTGTCGTGCTGCATACCTAGAGTCGAAAAGCGGGCTGAAAGCCCGTAAGCACAAAGCTCAGGGCTTCAAGCCCTAAGATTTGATGGGGTATGATCCCGGCCTGAAGGGTCGGTAGCGACGGCAAACCGCTGGCGACCATACTGGCCGCAGATGTTTGGTTACTCGACCATTGGGCTGAAGCCCAATGCTTTGCGCTACTGGACTTTCAGCCCAGGAACGACTTCACGAACCTCTGCTGTCCACCACTTCCATTCACACCCCTGCAAAAGTGTGGACTTTGGCGACCCGTTAGTTAGGATTGATTGATTGCGGACTATTGTGTCGTTCAGCGCATGTAGTCCTGGACGCTTAATGGCAAATCACCCTTTCCCTCAAACGCGCTGGACCTTAATTGTTTCCGCTCAAAACACGGATGCCGACGCCTCGTCCAAAGCGTGGGAAGAGCTTGCCCTTGCCTACTGGAAGCCGGTCTATGCTTACCTGCGCGGCCAAGGGCACCCGCATGAACAAGCGCAGGACGAAACGCAGTCATTCTTCGCCCATATGCTCGATCGGGACACGCTGCGGAATGTTCAGCCCGAAGGAGCGCGCTTTCGCAGCTTTCTGTTGGTTTGCTTGAACCATCGCCTGATCGACGCGCATCGGCGCAAAATCAATGTAAAGCAGAGAGCAGAAATCAGCATCGAGCCCTGGCACGAAATGGAGGCGATTAACGGCAACGGACTCCTCTATCCAGCGGCGGCATCACCGGAAGAGGCGTTTGATCGTTCGTGGGCGGAAGAGTTGATTGGAAGGGCTATGATGCGCCTGGCAAATCGCTGGGAGAAGCGGGCCGATTTGTTTGCCGAGATCCGCTTCTCGGTTGAGAGCCCGGGTGATGGCGCAAAATATGCTGACATTGCCTCACGCCTGGGTATGACCGCAGGTGCGGTAGGCAAGGCGGCGCACGATCTTCGGCGGCAATTTGGCGAGGAAGTCAGGAACGAAATTCGCAATACCGTGGCAGGAGATGACGATGTCGATGAAGAACTGCGCTATTTGGCGAGCCTCTGGGGAGGGGTAAACAAATAAAGTGACCGTATTTCTGGTAAGATTCGCCGAAAACTTCCGTGGTAACCATGGGAGGCTTGCCTGGTGCGGAGTCACCGTACCAGTATGACCTCAACTCGTCTCTGCCAATCCTGCGGTTCTCCGGTTTCCGCAGATGCGCCGTGTGTTCCGTGTTCCCTGCTAGGGGTGGTTGAGTTGATCGCATCAGAGTCTGACGCAGTGGCGGGGCCAAAATCTTCCAGAGAGTCGGTGGGTTTCACACGCTTGGAGCTACCGTCCACCTTTGGTCCCTACCGGATCGAACGAGAAATCGCAGCAGGTGGCATGGGAATCGTTTACGAGGCAGAGGATATGCGTCTGCATCGCCGAGTGGCGCTGAAAATGCTGCGGCAGGTGCTCTTTGCGACCGAGCAGGAACAGCTACGGTTTTATAGCGAGGCTGAATTGGCTTCATTGCTCGACCATCCTAACATCGTGCCGATCTTCGATGTGGGAAAATTCGAAGGGCAGCCGTTTTTCGCGATGAAATACGTCGACGGAGGCAACCTGGCCGATCGACTGGCAGCTGGTGCTCTCCCGATGCGTGAAGCCGCTGACTTGATGGTCACGGTGGCGCATGCCGTCCATTACGCCCATCAGCGCGGAATTTTGCATCGCGATCTCAAGCCCGCCAATATTCTGATAGATGCTTCGGGCAAGCCATGGCTCACCGATTTCGGATTGGCAAAGCTGCTCGACACCGATTCGGGACTCACCCTCACCCAGGCGATTGCCGGCACGCCACATTACATGGCACCTGAGCAGGCCAGAGGGAACAAGAAGGACATTTCCACTGCTACCGACGTCTGGGCATTGGGTGTGATTTTTTATGAGACGCTCACTGGCAGTCCCCCGTTTCAGGCCGAGACCAACACCGAAATTCTTCGCCAAGTCGCCGAGAGTGAGCCTCCCGCTCCAAGCACGGTCATCCGAACGATCGACCAGGATTTGCAGACTCTCTGCTTGCGCTGCCTGGACAAAGATCCCGCGCGCCGACTGTCCAGCGCTGGTGATCTGGCTGAGGAGCTGGAACGCTGGCAGAGAGGTGAACCGATTCGCGCTCGCAGAATCACTGCACTCGAACGGACATCAAAGTGGATGCGTCGTCACCCCTACCGCGCCGCCCTGCTCACGGCATTCATGTTGATGATTCTGTCGGCAACTTCTGCCATCACCTGGCAGTGGCGACGCGCGGAAGCGAGTGCTGAAATCGAGCGTCGCACCGCCTATTCCGCCACCCTTGCCCAGGCGCTTGCTGTGCGCAAAAACCATGATTTTGGGCAGGCACGGCGTTTACTCGACGGCATCGATCCAGAGCTGCGGGGGTTCGACTGGCGATTGCTCAACAGTCTCTGCCGCGGAGACGAGAAACTTGCCTACCGTCTTGGCGAGGGGTTGGGTGCGACTCCACAGTGCTTCACCTTGTTACCGAATGGCGAACACCTCGCCATCCTTTCGGCGGATGGCCATCTCCACATTCGCGACCTGCAGGGAACCGAGGTAGTGCCACCGCGCGCCTTGCCTTCGGCCTCGAACGATCGGCACGGCTATTACGGACTTACCATTTCTCCAGACGGACAACGGCTCGCCTATGGCCAGGACGATGTTCTCCGCGTTTTAGAAGCCGACACCCTGACGCTCCTCTATGAGACCAGCAGTCGCAGCCCGCAGTTCGACTGGCTCGACAACGATCGCCTCCTTTATGGTTTCAATGGTAGTGTCGCAACGCCTCCTTATCCTGCAGCGGGTGCGTGGATCTTGGATTTCAGAGACATCCATGCCTTCAGTGTTGCCATCCCACGTTTCCCGTTCCCTGAGATGTGCGCTCCGCTTGCGGTTTCGCCAGATAGGAAATCTTTCGTCCTCCATCGTGTGTCTGTTTCCGGATCGTGGGGACGCACTCTCCACGTCTACAAGACTGCCGAAGATCTCACAAAGAAACCACAGCGGCTCTATTCGATGCCCGGAAGCGAGTATCCTGGTGATCTCGCCTTTTCCCACAGCGGTCGCTATCTGGCATTTACCGCCGGAGAAGAATTGAGCCGTTCGGCCCGTGTTCTGGAAGTGTCCACGGGAGAAGTCCTCTTCAATCACGAATTTCGATTTCCGATTCATCGTCTGGCCATCGATCCCGATGAACGCCACCTCGGGTTGGTTGGCGATGACAGTTCTGTAAGAGTCTACGACTTCACCCGAGGAAGCCCAGTGGGTGAGAATACCAGCACGTATGATGACGAAGTTTCGCTAGCGCACAGTCAACCTGTCAGTGGTCGTGGGGCGCATGCTCCACCGCGCGACCTTACCACTCGCTCGGCTCAGGATGGTCGTGCGATATTTTATCTCGGTCACGAGAAGAGCGTTCTCGACGTCGCCTTTGATTTGTCAGGTTCCCTCATCACCGGCAGCAATGACGGCACGCTCCGACACTGGCCGGTGGGCATTCCGCGTCCGGGTGTCAGACTCAGCCACGCGGAGGGAGGCTACAGTGCCTTGCATCCGGCGGCATCGGTTGATGGGCACCAAGTCATCTACTCTACCCATTTTCAATTCGTCCGAGTCTGCGAGGTAGCACGCTCAAGGGGCGGCCAACATGCCAGCACCCTGCCGGTGAGTTCAAGGTATACGCCACTTGCCGTGCTGCAGGACGGCACAGCGATCACTCAAGATAAGGTTACCACGGAGGTGGTTCTCTGGGCAATGCGGGATGGGCAAATGCGAGAGCAGAAACGCTTGCCAACTCACTGTGCAAATTCGATGCACGATGGCAGAACGCGCAGCGGCGTCCTTTCGGCGGATGAGAAACGCCTCGCGGGATCCATGAACGGCTGGCTATTCAGCGCCGATCTTGAGCGTGGAACCATGGTTTGGAGTGGCAGTCTTGGAAAACGCTTCAGCTCCTATGCGAGTCACGATCTTTCGCCGGACGGGCAATGGATCGCCTCTACTGACTTTGGATCGCGCGTCACCATTCATCGCTTCACTGAACCCAATCACATTGTCACCACGCTTGGATCAGACTCGCACAGTTACGACACGGCTGTCGCCTTTGGGCGCGACGGCAGGCGTCTCTACGTTGGCAATGGCGACGGTCGCATCCGCGTCTGGGACACCACAACCTGGAAGGAGATTCCAGAACTCAGTTGGCAAGCACAGGTCAGTGCCGTGACGGCCATTGCGCTATCGAATGACCGCACGCTCATTGCTACCAGCGGCGACAGCACTCTGAGGCTATTTCCCATTGAGCCCGAACCGGGGCAGCCACGGCGGCGTGAGCGCATCTCGTTTCAACTCGATCAAGCAGCGAACTGGATTCACTTCGCCCGCAGCGAAACCGGTGGTGATCGCGCTCTCTTGCACAGTGTTCCAAACGGTACCCTAGAGATCTGGGAAGCGGATCGAGATCAGAAACTGACGGAGCTGCCTGAAGTGGAGCTTACGTCCTTGCCACTTCCACTGTGGCACCACGCCGCGACCTTGTTGCCCAGTGGCAAGCTGCTCGTGGCTGGCGGTGAAAGCATCGAGGCAGTCGCCTTGTCTGCCAGCCATCTTTTTGATCCTACCACTGGCACATGGCTGCCGACTGGGCCAATGCGCCGCCCACGCAGTCATGCGATGATGACCTTGCTTTCCAGTGGCAAAGTGCTGGTCGCTGGCGGAAAAACGCGTGACTACATCCCTCTCGCCAGTTGCGAACTCTACGATCCGGACACCGGTATCTGGACGCCCACTGGCTCCATGGCAAGCGCTCGATTTCAAGGCCTTCCCATACTTTTACAGAATAACTTGGTGCTCATCGTCGGAGGAAGCTCAGCCACTAGCACTAGCTGCGAACTTTACGATTCTAACAAAAGCACCTGGACGCCCACCGGATCACTCTCCATGCAGGATCGCGTGTCGATGGCGGTGCTCGTGGCTGACGGAAGTGTCCTTGCTATCAACGGCAGCCACAGGGCTACGAGAGCCGAGCGCTATGATCCCGCCAGCGGCATCTGGAACGCTGTCGACTCATCGCTGCCCGCCCGCCATGGCTCCACTACCACCCTCCTACGCAGCGGCGAACTGCTGGTAGCAGGTGGCGAAAATCATCCTACCTGTCACCTCTTTGATCCCCTGACAGGAGCGTGGAGATCCACCGGCTCGCTTCCTCTCCCTAGAGACTTTCACACCGAAACGCTTCTCCCGAGTGGCAAAGTGCTTGTCGCAGGCGGCAAAGCGCAAACGACGACCTACATTAGCGACAGTCCCACGGTGAACACCTGTCTGCTCTATGATCCCATAGAGGGCACCTGGAGTCCTGCCCCCGATTTCGAGCATCCACGCTCCCAACATACCGCAACCCTGCTAAAAAATGGTAAGATACTATTCGTTGGCGGCCGGGATGAGAAGGGCGGCCCCACGAAGAGTGTGGAGGTCTATGAGCCGGAGCGGTAAGGCCAGCTGACCTTACGATTGCGACAGCACCATCGGAATCACCGACAATCCGGGCACCTGGCGAAACTCGTCAACATTGGCCGTCACCACTGCATGACCATAAGCGATACCAGTCGCCGCAATCCAGGAATCGTGCGTGCCGATGATCTGCCCTGCTGTCAGCAATTCTGCGGAAAGCAACGCATGGCATCTGGCAACACGCACGTCGATCGGTGCGATTCCGAATTGCGCAATGATCGACTCAACAAATGCCCTGCGCCGTTCACGCCGCGCTTCACTGTCCGCCCGATGCACACCGAGTTCGAGTTCGCTAACCGTGATCACCGAGATCAGGGCATCGCTCTCTTTCCATTCTGCGGGAATCTGAGCCAGCAACTTCGAAAGGTTCATTGCCTGACGCGCCCGTTCCGCCGCAATGAAGACGTTGGTAATGCGATCTGATCGGGGCGAAGGCCTCATCGAAAGTGGACTGATCGAGCTGCGCATCCGGCACTCCCACGTTGAGCGGCGTGACTGCCAGGGAGTTTCCGGTGAGGGAGATTTGAGGCGATCACCGCTCCACACAGATGATCCGATGCCCCGTGCGGTAGGCGACAAGAATCAGCTTCGCACTAAGTCGGCACGTTCCAGTTTAATCCCGGAAATCGAGCGAAATCACGATCAAGCGTCACCCACTGGCCACCGTGCTCCACCGCCAGCGCAGCGAACCAGGCGTCGGGAATCAGATTGCCACGAGCCTTCGCCTGATCGCACAGATCTCGGAAGATAGCCCAGTGCCTGGCGCCTGGTTGCAATACCACTGAGTGCTCAAGTTCCAACAAAAGATCACAGTAGGCAATTGCCTCCTCTAGTGGACTGGGCTGAACGAAAACTTTGGGATGCGTGACGATGCGCAGGAAGCCGCTGAGCGCGTTGGAGGCAAGACCAAACTGGGACGGACCATTGGCGATCCGCTGCAGCCAGGAGTGACATACCACGTGATGCTCTGCATCGCTGCGGAACGCATTCACGAGAACATTGACGTCCGGAATCAGCATTTTTTGGAGGGATCCTGCTTGGCACTATTAGTGCGAGGAAAGGATGTCTTCGAGCGCGCTGTTGTCACTCAGATCGACCCCGGCCTGAGTGCCACCGCTGCAGGTCGATACCGGCAATATGAGTGGATTGCCGTCGCTCGATGCGCGTTCACGGCGTTGCTTTAAGACCAGCCGCAGTCCTTCTTCAAGGAGTTGCTTGAGCGGCTTTCCCTCTCTGGCTGCCTGCTCCTTTGCTTCCCGGAATAGGCCTTCTTCCAGCTGAAGGGTTGTTCGCATGCATAAACGCATACAGCATTGATGCGAATGTGTCAAATTCACGATTTGGTCTCACACGCCGCGCGCACCCCACTAGCGGAGAGCAGCGTCGGGAGACGCTGGCCTACAAAAAACTCCAGTTCCCCGGTAAAGATCGCTGTAGGAATCCGTGTCTGTCACATAAGGGGACTCAGGTACTTGCAAACCCTTTGAAATTTGGAAACGCCGCCAGTAACCGCCATGTATGCCGACCCTGATGTCAGGGTAGCACTTTCGTCGGCGGAACCGCAGGGCAACGGGTCTCCACCAAGAATCAATATTCCCGAATGAACAATCCATACAAATTCTACCTTTCAATCCTCGCAGGGGCACTGATCTGCTTCTGCGGTAGGGGCACGGCGTCAGGTCAGAACGCAGGGAACGCACTTGGCACCGCACTTGAAGCTGGTGAGCTGAACTGGGTGGCGAGCCCAGTCGGTGCCTGGCGAGCCGTGAGCAGTTCGTCAGCGAAGGTCAATCGAGATATGGTCGCCTACTTTGAATCGGAAGCTTTTGTTCCGGACAATGGTGTGGAAAACTCTGCAGGGGAAATTCGCTTTATTGCTATGTTAGTGCGCCGTGCCGCGCACATGTGAGCTCCGGTTCATCTGGGTCGAAATCGCCCTCGCCGCGCCCTGC
>JBNMNB010000316.1:0-8098 GCA_051270635.1 Verrucomicrobiales bacterium
GTGTATGGGCAGTCGCAGCATTTTACGTTTGCGCTCAGGGCATCACCTTCGCCTACAGGTGGAAGCAAGGTATATGGAAGCATATCGACATCTTCGAAGAGAACGTGTAGAGGACTAATCTGAGCGGCACACTGTCCGACCTGATGGGATAAAGTGAGCCTCTGCACCTGAAGCGCTCTAATATCGGTACACGGGTTGTACAGCTCGAATTAGATCTAACCCAACGAAGCCTCAGATCTACTTAAATCTAAAGTAGCACTGAGGTATATAGAAAGGGGGAGCGCCTTGGCCCCAATTTTCTCAATAATGAGACAATATGCAAATACTAGATTTCAATTCGATAGAAGTCTACTATGTGCCCCACAGGTGGCCAGCATCTTTTCGAATGAGGAGAGCTCTCCGACTCGCAAGCTAAACAATTCATCTTAGAAAATACTGAAAAGAGCTTAAAGAGGTCATCATTAGATTTTCTTAATTATGAGAATATACGCAAATACTAGATTTCTATTTGATAATTACATACGTTTCTGTTAAGGTTAGATATTCAGAACGTGACTTTCCACTGTCGGTGCGCAGCTCAATTTCAAAAGCCTAACAATCTACGAATTCGCAATGGACAACCCGAAGGTAAAATTGAGTAGAAAGAAAAATTTCGGTCAATCATTGTTCGCTTTCGAACCAGTGTATCAAGGGGAACTCATCGCTGCGTTCGATGGTGAGTGCTACTCTTGGAGATTGTCTGACAGAGAGCTGCCGAATGAATATCCGGACTTCATTAGGGATCATGCCATACAATTCCATCCGAGGAGAGCCCGCGATAGCAAAGGACTTGCACGTTATGCCAATCATTCTTGCGAACCTAACTGTGGTATACGAAATCTTTTTCAGATAGTCGCCATGCGCGACATTCCACCCGGAGAAGAAATCACTTGGGACTATGCAATGACCGAGAACGATGATTGGCAGTTTGTGTGTCTATGTGGGGCACCCAAATGCAGAGGAGTAATCAAAGGCTTCAGATATCTTCCTGACGAGTGTCGGCAGAAGTATGCTGGGTTCCTTTCGGAGTGGCTTTTTCAGCCAATGGTCGGAGAGTCGGCACATTACGCATCACGCTTCGCGACCCGTCACTTTGCTGATGCGTGAGTCGGTTTCGGCGACTCTGATCCCGTTCTCTCAGACTGACGCTCAGCACGAAAAGGAAACTGGCACCTTTGTTCGGCACGCAAGCCCAAAGGCACCTGATCCGACAATGAATGTCCACAATAATTTCTACAATATTGAGCAGTTTTCTTGCGTAAGCCCCGGCTCAAAGTGCATCATGTAAATAAGAATCATGCTTAAAATAGTTATCATAGGAGCTGGCGGCGTCAGCAGTGTTGTTGCCCGCAAGTGCGCCGCCCTTCCTCAATTGTTTCCAGAGATCATGCTCGCGAGTCGCACGGTCTCAAAGTGCAACACCATCGCCAGCGAGCTGGATCGCCCGATCCAAACCGCTCAAATCGATGCAGACGACTCTGCTCAGGTTGCGGCCTTGATCCAGGATTTTGGCGCGGATCTTGTGATCAATGTTGCGCTTCCCTATCAAGACCTCTCCATCATGGATGGCTGCCTTGAGGCGGGCGCGCACTACGTCGACACTGCCAACTATGAACCGCCGGAGGAGGCGAAGTTTTCGTATTCGTGGCAATGGGCATACCAGGACAAGTTTAAGGAAGCGGGGCTTCTTGCGTTGCTGGGTTCAGGATTCGATCCGGGGGTCACCAGTGTGTTTTGTGCCTATGCGCAGAAGCATCACTTTGATGAGATTCACAACATTGAGATCATCGACTGCAATGCGGGGGATCACGGGTATCCTTTTGCCACCAACTTCAATCCTGAGATCAATATTCGCGAGGTCACGGCAAATGGCCGCTACTGGGAAAATGGCGAGTGGATCGAGACCAAGCCAATGGAGTTCAGTCAGACGTATGAGTTCTCGGAAGGCATTGGGGAGAAGAAGGCATTTCTCATTTACCACGAAGAACTGGAATCCCTGGTGAAGAATATCAAGGGCCTGAAGCGCATTCGGTTTTGGATGACGTTTTCCGATAGCTACCTCAAGCACCTCGAAGTCTTGCAGAATGTGGGGATGACATCGATTGAGCCTATCGACTACAATGGGCAACAGATCGTCCCGCTGCAGTTTCTCAAGGCACTGCTGCCGGATCCTGCATCGTTGGGACCGCGCACGAAGGGCAAAACGTGGATTGGCTGTGTGATCGACGGCATCAAGGACGGCAAGCGTCGACGCTACACCGTCTACAACACCTGCGATCACGAAGAATGCTACAAGGAAACCGGCGCACAGGCCGTGTCCTACACCACTGGTGTGCCAGCGATGATCGGCGCGAAGATGATCGCTGAGGGCAAGTGGAAAGGCACTGGTGTATTTAACATTGAGGAGTTCGATCCCGATCCATTCATGGCTGATCTCAATGCTTTTGGACTGCCGTGGCACGAGAAAATTGAGGAATTGGACTAGCGGCAGCGGCTTCAATAGCTAGCAAATTTATCGACG
This sequence comes from Verrucomicrobiales bacterium, assembly GCA_051270635.1. GTDB lineage: Bacteria > Verrucomicrobiota > Verrucomicrobiia > Verrucomicrobiales > DEV007 > JAGROY01. The sequence goes on from JBNMNB010000316.1 coordinate 2,561, forward strand.
TGGATCACTACCTTCAGCGGATCATTCGATTCCTATCGCTCGTTTGATCGCCGAGTCGGCAGGGGCTTCGATTAGTGTGTCCTCTGCTGTGATGGGATGTTGGAACATGAGGCTCTTTGCCTGCAAGAGCATGCGGGTGCCGGTGCCGAGTTGGGATCCGAGCGCATCGCTGCGCTCGATCCCTGCGTAACGGTAGTCGCCGATGATTGGGTAGCCGCAGTGCAGGAGGTGGCGGCGAATTTGGTGAAAACGTCCTGTCTTCGGACGTGCTTCGATCAGGGAAATGCGGTTGTCCAAGCAGTCGCGATTGATGACCCGAAACGTTGTTTCGGCGCTGCGCTCGACAGCGTCGGGGTCTTTGCGCAGTGGTTCATTGCACGTCCAGTGATCCATCTCGGGCTGACCATCGACGACGGCCCAGTAGATTTTTTCGACTTGGTGGTCTTCGAATGCCCGATGCATCTTCCGGGCGGCGTCTTGCTCAATTGCGAACAGCAATACTCCGCAAGTGGGGCGATCGATCCGATGAATCACATTCACCTGTTGACCGATCTGATCGCGCAGGATTTTCATCGCCACCAGATCACCCTCGCTCGGTTGTTCCGCGGGATGCACCAGATGACCTGCTGGTTTGTCGATCGCGACTATCCATTGATCCTGGTAGAGAATGGTGAGTGGAGGAATGTGGATGGCCAAATCGAACTGGAACGTAATGCGAAGGTGCACTCTTTCCAGCATTGAAAATTGCAATTCCCCGACCAGTGACGACTATCAGTGCGTGTCTACTATTACTGATGAACCTGGCAATGATGATGGCGAGGAAGGGGCAAGCGGCCAGGAATCAGGCTTGCGCCAGCGCTTGCTGCGACATCTGCGTGCTGCTGACTATGTGCCGCAAAATAAATCGGAACTTTCGCGCGCAATGCAAGTCGACTCACGGGAACGCGCTGCGTTGCGGGCGGCGATTCGGGATCTCGAAGCGGAAGGGCTAGTCGTTCGTATCAAGAAGGGACGTTACGAGTTGTGCGAGAGCACGGGCAATACCTTAGTTGGCACGATCCGCCGCGATCGCTCGGGCAACGTGTTCTTTCACCCCGACGTGAATAACGCCGAAAATGTCTCCGCGCTGCGGATGCTGGAAGTGGAACCGGAGGCGAATCTTTATGTGCCCGATAAATTTGCGCACACTGCGCTGCACGGTGACGAAGTTGTCGCCAAAGTGATCGAGGTCGGTGTGCCAAAGTGGTGGCGACACGTGAAGCGCAAGCGCGAACTGCTGCGTCAGATGGAGGAGCGCGCGGAAAAACGTCACGAGGCACGCGTGGTCAAAATTCTGCGTCGCCGCAACAGCCGCATTATTGGCACGTTCCAGCGGCAGGGAAAATTTGACTATGTGAAACCGGATGACCCCCTGCTGCCGGAAACGATCGATGTCCTCGCCGGAGCAGAAACGCTGGCGCAGCCCGGCGACAAAGTCATTGTGACGGTCGAAGAATGGCTGGCGCGAAACAGTCACCCTCGCGGGCGTATTGTGCGTTCGTTAGGGCCTGCCGATGCACCGGGAGTCGATATTCTGTCGATCATTCACCGGCACCAGTTGCCGCTGGATTTTCCGCCCGATGTCCTGCGCGAAGCAGCTGACATAGCCGAAACTATCTCACCTGATGAGATCGCCCGGCGCGAAGACTGGCGCGACAAACTTGTCATCACTATTGATCCATTTGATGCCAAGGATTTTGATGACGCCATCGCCATCCGAAAACTAGCCGATGGCGGCTGGGAGCTCGCGGTGCACATTGCTGACGTTTCGCACTATGTGACGCCTGGCAGCGCGATCGATCGCGAGGCAAGCGACCGAGGCAACAGTGTCTATCTAATCGACCGTGTAATTCCGATGTTGCCGGAGCAATTGAGCAACGGGATTTGCAGTCTGAAGCCTGATGTGGAACGCCTGACACGCACTGTGATTATGCAATTTGATGCGCGAGGAAATCGCACCGATACCCGCTTCTGCAGTGCCATCATCCGCAGCTCATGCCGACTCACTTACGAGCAGGCCATCGTGCGCATGCGTGAGGAAGGCACTTCGCAAGATGAGGTGACGATCCTGCTGCAGGAAGCCTGGCGGCTGGCCAAGGTCTTGCGCGAAAAGCGATTTACTGAAGGCGCTCTGGAACTCGACTTTCCAGAAATTCGCCCGGTGCTGGACGAACTGGGCAAGCCATTGCGCCTGGCACGCATCGAATACGATGAGTCGCACCAGCTGATCGAGGAATTCATGCTGGCAGCAAACGAGGCAGTGGCTGAAACGACACGACGCGCGGACGTGCCCTCGCTCTACCGCAATCATGACGACCCAGATCCTGAGAAACTCGCCGAATTTCAATTGCTGGTGCAGAGTCTCGGCATTGCCGTCGGTGACCTGAGCGTGCCTGCAGAAGTGCGCAAGTTGATGCAGGCGGTCAAAGGCAACCCAGTTGAATATGCTATCAAAATCGGGCTGCTCAAAAGTATGAAACGCGCTGCCTATCACGCAGATCCGGTGGGTCACTTCGGCCTGGCCAAAGACAACTACACGCACTTCACCAGTCCGATCCGCCGTTACGCCGACCTCATTGTGCATCGCGTTCTCTGGAACCTGACGAACCGATCAACACCAGCGCTTCACCAGCGCACACCAAAACTCGCAGGCATGCGAGACATTGCCGAGCACATCTCGAACACCGAGCGCGCCGCCGCCGATGCAGAAACCGAATCGCGGAAGCTGAAAGAACTCGAGTATCTCGCCGGACTCGTCGCCTCCGGCGAACAAGTTACCTTTGACGCCATCGTTTTGGAAGCGCGCAAGATGGGGTTATTCATCGAGCTGACCGAATATTACATCAAGGGGCTGGTCAAACGCGATGCGCTGGAACCCATCGATGACTACACTTGGGATCGCGGAACGCGTTCATTTCGTGGTGAACAGCACGGCAAAACCTATGCCACTGGCGATCGGCTTAAAGTGAGTGTGGCAGCGGTCAATCACGAGAGGAAATTCGTCGACTTCAGCGTCGTCCGTAAGTGAGCTCAGTTGAGCTCACACTGCCCAGTGATCGGGAAATTCTGCAGCAGCGAAGACCTCCTTTGCCTCTGCCAGCATTGCCCGCCATTCCTTTGCCGAATAGCGCCTTGAGACATGTTGCAGGATAAGTTTGCCAACTTCGGCATCGCGCGCCAGCTCACCGACCAACCGTGTCGTCATATGGTAATTCTTCGCTGCAAGGTCGGCATCATCGTGTCGGTACTGCGCCTCGCAAACGAACGTATCAGTGTGCTTCAGCCACTCGACCAGGCGTTCGCGTTCCATCCCAAGTTCGCCAGTCAACGCAAAGTCAGTCAGGTAAGCGAGGCTGCTGCCAGATGTGCGCACCAACAACTTGTCACGCAATGCCCCGAGCACCCGGGTCTCCCCGGCCACGTCAATGGCACGCGTGTCCGGCAACGAACGATCAGAGACCTCGGCCAACCACGGGCCAGGCTGAATTCCTAGATCTTCAAGTCGCGCAGGATCAATATTTTGCCTCTCTGGTTCGATCACTTTGAACCCGATCGATGGAGTGCTCCCGTGATTAAGAATCATCGCTTCCAATCGATAGGCCGCATCATCGACCAGGACTCGCGGTGCCCCTTCGTACGGCATTTCCTGGTGGAGTGCATCCTGTGCGCAGGCGCTTGCGAATGCCTCGGCCGTTAAGAAAGCCGCCTCCTTCACAGAACGATCACCGATTTCGTGCACCCGCCATTCGCCCGGTTGGTCATGGTGCAAGTTCCAGGAAAATCCACGGAAGCGATGGTGCATCACATCGATCGTTTGCTCAGGCCCCCAGACATGCACCGGCTGCTCCGGACGGTTGTAGTTGTGGCGGAAAAAGCTATCGAACCCGGCGATGTGATCCATGTGAAAATGTGAGAAGCACAGGTGTTCAATTGCCTGACACTGAGAAACTTTCAGCTGCGCTGTACATCCTTCTCCACAGTCGAACAGCAATGGATGCCGCGATTGCCCGGTATCGACAACGACATACAACGCGTTGTCTTCTCCAGGATTGCCAAGAATAGTATAGGAAATACTCACAACTCACAAGTGGGCAGGCAGCATCACGACGATGATGCAACTGTCAAGATTCCAAATTAGGGTGACGCGACTCCACCGTGACCCATTGGGATAGTCACCCTTGCTTCATTGGAGTCCGGCCAATGTCACGAACAGGTTTCGGCTGATCATCGTATGAATAACAATGACCCAACTGGCAATGAGAGGGGAACGAATCTCTGACCGCTGACTACTCGTCACTCGAAAGCCGCGCGCGCCATCCTTCGATGACCCGCGCGGCATTTCCAACATTACCAACTACTACTGTGTTCCCTGCATATGCAGACGGAGGAATCGGAAGGGCGAGTGCGCTGCTGACTGCTTGAGGCAGATGACCACTTCTTCCAGGCCATTGCCGAGATCGGTGACGCTCAGCTGTTGAAACAGATCGGGAGTGCTGTGCCATTGAACCAGATTCTCAGAGGCTTCGACCAGACCGACGATGCCTTCTGCAGCAATGCGACGTTTGAAACAAATCGCCAGATGTGATTGCCCGTCAGCGCCGTTGATCCATTCTGGCCGGATGAATGGCGTGTCGCGCGCCAGCGGATTTGTCCCGAGGAAAAATTCTTCCATGTCGCGCAGTCCATCGCCATCGAGATCGCCGAAATCTTCTGCGAGGCCATGCTTAGTGGCGTCATGCACGAGTGCAATAAGACCGGCCAGCCATTCATCAAAGGGTAACGGCTCGAATCCACCGCCCTTGACCATGAAGAATGCGTGCGCCGACTGCTTAACATTGATCGACAGGCGGAAGGTATGAAATCCGCCAGACAGACCTGATAGCTCATAGATGTGCTCGATCGGCTCTTGTGGAGCCCAATCTGCATCTGGCAATTCTTCCCACGGCGTGAAATTGACAGCAACGTTCGCCCTCACGGAGTGACCGTTTACTGTTGCCTGGCCCCAATCGATGGTGTTGATGATGCCTTCTTGCGATGACAATTGCACACTGACGCGGGCATTTCCGTCACCACCCTGGGCATCGATGGCAATATCGAAGACGGGCTGTGGCTCGGGTTCTGGAATCGGTTTTCTCCAACTAAAACTGCTACGCGCATAGACTACATTGTTGATCAGGAAATAAACTTCGTATTGCCCAATGAAGGGCGGTAGGATGCGGAATCCAGCTGCTGGATCCTCGACAGCATGGTCGGTTCCAATTTCTAAAAAGGTGACAGCCCCGGCAATTTTGCGCACCGCTACGAAGCTCTGCGGATAGACAATCGCCTCTGTGCAGAATTCGTCGGGCTGAGGCAGACGGGATTCGTAAGAAACCGTCACTGCACCGTCGGCACTCTGCCTCACTTCACGAATGTTGACACCATAGCAGCCGTTGGGTCGCGGCCTCTGTAGCACTCCCAGAAGGGTGTAGTCGTTTAGATTCAGAGGCGGCTCTGGCG
>JBNMNB010000317.1:0-7988 GCA_051270635.1 Verrucomicrobiales bacterium
TTGAAGTAGTCGATAAAGTCCAGCAGGCGTTGACGCAACGCATCCAGTGACGTGAACTCTCCTCGCTTCAGCACGCGCCGCACCACGACTCTGCATGTTGATGTCTCCGGAGATGCCAGGCGGCACAGTATGATGCGATGAAAAATCGCGAGAGATGAAAAAGAAACGGCCGCAAAACTCGAAAGCCATTCAGATAAAACTGGCTAACAAATCACAAACAAATGACGATAACGGCAACGCATTACGTTTAGCTGACTGACGAGCCATTCCTGACACTCGAAGTCGTCACGCTCAACGTCACAAAGCTCAAAGTCGCGACTCTTCGAAACGCCCCACACCGCAAACATCACGTCCATCAACTTGCTGAAGATGCGTTCGAAGCAAATCGCCTCGGTGCTGATTCCAGTGAAGCATTTTGCAACGCTTATTCGGATGTGATGACTGTCGGCCTCAAACCTCGAGCAGGCAGAAAACCAAGAGAATTAGGGAGTTCGAAGAGGCTTTCAGCCCCAGACTCTCTGTGTTCACTGAGCCCGCTTTACGCAGATGCCGTGCCGCATGACGCGAATACGCCAGAAAATATGCGAGCTGCTGTGATAATCACGAGCCAGTCGCAGCGAGGCCTTCTAACGACGCTCGTTCTTTCTCGATCGCTTCGCGCAGCGAGAGCACATCCTTGCGAGCCGCCTGAATCTCCGACCGCTGTGCGGGAGAAAGCCGCATCGCACCCATGGCGTATTGCTGGAGTTCTTTTCCGGACTTGCCGGCGTCGCGACCAGCCTTCTGCGCCTCACGGTCAGCCAACACCACATCCGCGGTCACCACGTTCGGAGTTAGAACGTCCGAGGCCACCACGTCCACGGCAACAAAGCCCGGCGCCACGGCGGCTTCTGATAATGGTGCGGGCCTGCCGCGATCAGTCTGCCCACGCTCGTGATCACGTTTCCGCAATTCCCGTCGCCAGCAGCCGACCGCCTCTCCCTCACAGCCCTGCCCGCCAGACCCACCGCCCCGAGCCTCTCAGCCCGCACATCACAACCCGTGCCGAACGATATTGGCGCGTCAGCCCTGCGGGTTGACTGATCAACACGAAATACAATCATTGGGCCAAATCACAAATCCGACGTGCGATTCCCCTGAGGGGGAAGCCGAGTTTCGAGGTTCTTATCTATCGCTTCTTCTAACGCCTGTATCGTCACTTCTGGCGGCTTGTGCCTCATTCGCAGGTGGCCATCGCACCACAACACAGTCCCGTTTGAGTTGACGAGATAGAATGTGGGTTTTACCTCGTACCCGGCAACCAAATTCATCTCGTGGTTGTAGACTCCTAGATTCTTAATCTGCTGAACACTCAGCCCAGCCCCATGCGGCCAAAGTAGCGAATACTGCTTAACATAATCTGTCACGATTGCTTCCGAGTAGTTTGTCAAACTGATGAACTCAACTCCTTTCTCGGAATATTTTTCGTAAGTCTTTCGCAACAAGGGGGCCGTCCTTCGGCAAAAGGGGCACCAATCGCCCCATAAGTCGATAACGAGCAAGGATTCGTTCGACTTGGTAGACGGAGGCCCATTGATCCAAGCGGGACATTGGGGGATGTCGAGTTTCTCTCCGAACGAGAGAGTGTTGCGTCCGGGCGTATTGTCAACGACCTCGCTTTCCACTTGGTCTGAGGAGGCGTTGTCTTGGTCAGAACTCGAGCACCCGGAAATTATGCCCACGCAAACGAGTACCCATGGACGGGGAAAAAGCAACTTGTACATTGACCGTCTTCCACTAGGAGTGTTTTGGGTTCAACTTGTCTTTTGCTGATTCCGAATTCTGTTTCGGCGCCTTGGATTCCACGAGGGTCGGGATAACCGGACGTGAACTTCAAGTCACATTTTCAGAAAGGATCGTAGCCAGGTGATCTCTTCCCAACATCGGCCATCGGCTTAATGGCCGTCTCCAACAAAGAAGCAGGCGCCGAGCGGAATCTCCGGCAGGACTCAGCTGCAGAACGCCACATTCGGGCTAGCTTGGGCTTGCCCGATTCTTCACACAGGTCTGCAATCTCATCGCGAAGCTCAGCATTGCGAAGATCGCTCATCGCTTGGACATTTAGTTCCGAAAGACGGGTTCGCAATTTCTGACTTTCCCGCCACTGCTGAATCTCTTGCTGATACTCTTCCGTCTCACCCAGTTGACGATAGGCCATCGCTAGGGAATAGCGGCTATTGGCGTTGTGCGGATTGATGCTCAGCACCCGCTGTAGAAGAGGGATTGCTTTTTCGGGCTCACTCTGGTCCAGGTAGATGCGAGCCCCTAGTTCGAGCACCGGTTCGGATTGCGGTTCGAGCGCATAAGCCTCGGCCCAAACCTGTTTCGCCTTCATCCGCTGATTGGTTGCCCAGTGGCAATCACCGATAAGGGCGAGCACTTCTGGACTTTGAGGGACTTGTTCAAGTTCCTTAAGGGCATCAGAAAACTGTTTTTCAAAGACTAAAGCTTTGGCCAATCTCAACCGCATTGCCTGTTCGATTTCCAGGGGAGCAGACCGGCTAAGAGCTTCTCGAAGGGCAGTAACAGCCTGTGGATACTTTTCAAAATCAAAATAGATCACTCCCAGGAGACGTTCGGGTGAGAAGTCATCGGGCTTCAAACTCGAAAGTCTCTCCAATCGAGGAATTGCTGCATCCATTGCTCCCAGATCGTAGTAGATTGCTGCCAGCCAACGCTGGGCTCCAAGGTTGTTCGGATGCGCCTGTTCGACTTGTCGAAAAATCTGCTCCGCCTGGGAAAGGTCACCCGTTCGATACAAGCACTCCCCAATTAGGAGCCGTACCGGCTTCTGAAGTGCCGGTGTGTGCCGAACGCGTCTGAGTTCATCCAAGGCTGGCTGAACTTGATTTGCATCGAGCAGTATCGCTCCCCGCAAGAAATGAACATGGGAGTTGTAGGACGGATTCTTCGATAGCCGCTCAATACTCTTCTGCACCAAGCCCAAATCATGTTTCTGCAATGCACTTAGAGCCCTCTGAAAGTCCTCTTCCGGGTCTGTCTTCCCGAGAAAACTCCAGGTCAGGACGCCAATGATACTCATTAGCGCAACAAGCCCCAGAATTCTCAACCAGGATGATTTCCAGACAGAGTCGACAACTGGAACTGATTCTGCTGAAGGGGCTGAATTGGCCATTTCTTCCATAGAGTTCACTTCGTGCCTACAGTTTCATTCCACCAGATACTCATCGGGGAATTTGTTGTCTGGGGCTGAGTGAGAAAATTCCCGGAAGCAAAGTCCATGTCACCATCGCCGTCGAAATCAGCCACGTCAAGGGTGGCGTGATTCCACTTACCTGTCTCAAGCGAATGTCGCTCAAACTTGCCTGGTTGCGTTTGCTCCAACCAGATTATGGAGTCCAAATCATCAGGCGCCAGACCAGCTGCGTTTACACTCTTGGCCGGCAGGAAAGCGGCGGCAACTATGTCGAGATCTCCGTCATCATCGAAATCCCCTGCCAAAGCTCTATGGACGCCGGGAAGACGGGTCAGCGGGTGAGAAATGAATGTGGAATCACCGTGGTTCTCCAGCCACTGGATTCCATGAAAGTATTTCAACTCAAAGCTGTCGAACGCATCTCCATTTGTGTACAGAATGTCCATGTCGCCGTCCTGATCCAGATCCACAAGTTGGATGCCGCTGGAGCCAAAGGCCGGATCTTCTGAGGGGTGCAGAGTTTGCTTGGTAAAGTTCCCCATGCCATCGTTGAGAAACAGTTCAATGGTCTCAAACTCTTGACCGAATAATGCGACGAAATCCAGATTACCATCCTGATTCCAGTCCACGACGGGGAGGTGGATAACACCGTGCCGGGGATCAATCGTATGGCTTTCAAAAAGGTCGTCGTCACTCTCGCGTCTGCCGGGCTTCTGCAGCAGCAGGCGAATGGATCCGGTTTCGATCCACCCGAACTCCCCCACCAGAACATCCTGCAGTTGATCTCCATTGAAGTCTCCTATTCGGATATCCGCCACGCGACCGATTTGATTCAGCAGTACGATCGGGGTGAACCTTCCAGATTGTTCCTGCCGAAACCAGACAACTTTGCCTTGTTGGTGGTCTACCGGGTGAAAGCTCCCGAGATCGGCGACAACGAAATCCAGGCGATTGTTTCCGTCGAGGTCGCACATTTGCACTCGTGCGGGATTCTTGACCTGTCCCAATACAGAAAAGGCAGGATTGGACTCTTGTCCTGCCAGCGAGAGAGAAAAAACTTCCCCGCCTTTCATATTGGAGAATTGAAAGTAACCAGCTTTCCCTTCGTCAGCCGAAACCCAATTCAGGTAAGAGACCGCTATCGGATCGACTGTGGAAACGGGGGCAGCTGGCACAACCTGCTCCCGAAACTCGACGGGGCTTGGTTCGCTCGCTGACCTCTTAGGTCGAGGCAATTCTTCCGGGGCTCGGCTGCGAAACCAGTTCACGACTGCCCCGTTCGGCGGAGGGCTCAAGTCGGCCCGTTCGGAGTGCGCGTAAAACCTGAACCCACGTTGCACCTCCTGATACCAGGAGTCACGGGAGAAGTATTTCGGATTTGGTATGCGGTGACAGCCACCACAGAAGTCCTGAATTCGTTTCTCCTCTGCCTGATCGGACAGGTTCAACTCCGCAGAATCTGTCTGGATAATGTCACTGTCCGGGGAGGTAACAGGCTCACCCCCACAACCGATGGCGGATATCAACAACCCGTTGAGAAGTCCCCCCCGCAATGATCGCCCAGTGCATCGCAGGAACGGATCTCCTGACTTGAACGGTGGTTGCCACATGATTTGGATCCGTGCAAAATAGAGCCCTCAAGCTATTATGTAATTCTACATCTCCGTCCTATTCAACGAAAGGGTGGATACCACTTTTCTTTCTTGGGTGGTCTCTCAGAAACGCATGTCAAAGCGAAAACAAAAACGTACACAAAAACGCAATACCACCGCGGATTCATCGGCGAAGCAGAGCCCCTCTCGAGGCTGGTTCAGGCGGCCTCTGCAGAGGCGACTAACGCTTGTGGCTTTGTTAATTGCGCTTGCCTGGTTTGGACGGAAATGGCTGGCCCAGATTCCGCTTGGAAAGGCTCAGTCTGCATCCAGCAATCACGAGCCAGAGAAAGCACTGGAGTGGTTGGACACGGCGGAATGGATGGGGGGAGGCGTTCCGGAGACGGAGTTCTACCGAGCCCGGGCTTATCGAAAAATGGGACAGTTTGAAAAATCCAGATTTCATCTTCAAAACGCACTCGACCAAGGATTTGACAGGCAGCGAGTCTTGCGAGAACAGTGGCTGGCCCAAGCTCAATCTGGTCAGATGGAGGAGGCTGAGCCACACCTTGCCCGACTATCGAGCGATCCTCGGGGAGATGAGCGGGAAATTGCAGAAGCCTACGTCACTGGATATGTGAGAGTCCATCGGCTCAGGGAAGCCGTCAGGATTCTTGAATCCTGGAAAAAAGATTTTCCTGAGGATTACCGTCCTTGGTTTCTGGGGGGGAAAATCTATCTCCGAGAAACACGCTGGAAAAAATCCACTGAGGAACTGGTTAGAGCATGGGAATTGAACGGCGGATCTTCCGACGTCGCCTTCCATTTGGCCGAAGGCCTCCAAGGGGAAAAGAAGTTTCGCGAGGCGAGAGAGTGGTTCCAACGTGTCGATGAGGATTCACCCTACTTTCTGGCGGCCCAAGTTCGAGTGGTTCGGACACTTAGAATGCAGGGTGACTTGACGTCCGCCCGAACGAAAGCAGAAACACTGGCAACGGAGTTCCCTTCTGAAGAAGAAGTTCTGACCGAACTCGGAATGATTCAGCTGGATGCGGGAGAGTATTCCGATGCCGTCCTGAGTTTCCGCAAGGCTCATGCCGACGAGAGTTGGGATATTGAGATCCGCTATGCTGTTGCAAACGCCATCCGGGGAGCGGGTGACGTAGAGCTGGCTCGGGAACATTTCGGCTGGCTAAAGCAGGCTCAACGTGCCCACAGCAAAGCGGATACCCTCAAGATGAAGGTTTTCTCCGAGCCGGACAATGTGGATGCTCGGTCAGAAGCGGGAACTCTGATGTTGACCTATGGTAATCCCACTGAGGGATTGATCTGGTTGCACAGTGCATTGAGTTATGACCCGAGTCACCAGCCAACTCACGCGGTCCTGGCCCGATTTTACGAGGCACGCAAGGATCAGGACGAGAAATATCGACGATTGGCCACCACGCATCGAGAACTGGCGGGTGAAGCTTATCGCGATACAAAAGAAAACACTCCGGAGTAATCCGGAGTGTTTGCTAATCGTGGCGGAAAAAAGCGGATAGTCTCAGATAATGAGTCAGTCCGTCAGCTCCAGGATGAATTCATTGGGGCCCGCTTCTGTTACGGTAAACTTCAGCGGAGACGTGTCCTGGGACGCATATTTCGCGGGCAGTTTATTCTCGGCCTCATTGGCTTTCTCCGCCGTTTCTCGATAGTCACCAGCTAGGCTTTCAGGTGAAGGCGGTTCAGCCGAGGCTGACGGCTGATTGGCAGTCTCGCCTGCCTTGCTCACCGTCGAGACGTGGTCGCCAGCGACCGCTCCATCTTTGGGGGAGAATGTCGTGAGCTCAAACTCCCCTTTGTCATTAGTCACCCCATAAGCCGCTCTGGGGGCTCCCTCGGTGTAAAAGTTGACATTCGCCCCTGCGACAGGATCTCCCTTGTAGAGCACGGTTCCCTTGACAGCGACCGTTGTCGGTGAGCTTTCGCCCTGTCCGCATCCTACGTTCGTCAAGATGAAGGCCGAAAACAGCAAGAAGGCTGATTTAGAAATCACTCCGCTTCCTCCGAATAATTGACACAGGTTATAAACACTTACACATGGCTTTTGTGTGAAAACACGAACTGGCATTCCTGCCAATTCGTGTTCATGGCTTCGACTGGGCAGATAGAATCAGAACGCAGATACTACCTCTGAATCACGGCGATCACCCAATTGCTGGTAAGTGTGGTAGTCGATATTCTCACTGAGGAAATTGACTGCTCCGTCACACATGAGGAAATGAGCTCCGCCTGCGTGTTCGGACTTGAAGCCCTGACTGGTCTGCCAGTTATTCGGGCGACTGCAAGGTGCATTCGTTGGGTCAACCTGCGGATATCCATAACAATTGATCGGGTAATTGATCGGCGCAGTGGTCGCGATCCACTGGGCGTTCGAATGGAACCATCCATTTCGCGAATGATCACCACATTGCGGCCGGGTTTCCCCGCCGGCAATCGTATTCGAGGTCCCATCTGTTATTTCCGAGAATTTCGCTGACCACTGCCCTCGAGAAACGATTCCGGAAATACCGTCACTATTCACGCCGTTGCCATGACCATGTCTGCCGGTTCCAAAGACATTGCCTGGATAGGTCGTGCAACCTTGGTTAGAAGGCATTGCCTGGCTTCCCATGCTGAGGGCATAGTTCGTCTTAGCGCGATCCCCCTGTCGTGGCTGAGATGTTTCACTCGGACAGACCAAGGCCGGGATGATTACGGAGCGGACCAGTGTGTTATCCGGAAGTCGAATGCCATCAAATCTTGGCGCTACGGAATTATGACCGGTACTGCTGAAATCGATTGCGTCAAAAAGTGGAGCCTGATCGAGGAAGGGTAACATTTGGACAAAGTAAGTTCCTTTGTCATGTTCCCATACAAAATTTGGACTGAGAGGAAACTGACTGTAGACATCGTGATAATTGTGCATTGCAATTCCAATCTGCTTGAGATTGCTCTTGCATTGGGATCGCCGGGCCGCTTCTCGGGCCTGTTGAACCGCTGGCAGCAGTAGTGCGACCAGAATTGCAATAATGGCAATTACGACCAATAATTCGATCAGCGTAAAGCCTCTCCGGAAACGTAACGTGCTCACAGTGCTTCTCCCACTTCGATTATTGAATGAACTAAGACGGAGACAGAAGGGTGTTTCCCGATCATGGGAAAGCATCCTTGACGCA
>JBNMNB010000318.1:0-7959 GCA_051270635.1 Verrucomicrobiales bacterium
TCGTATCAAACTCTGGAGTAAACGGAACGCTGCGAAATTTATAAGGATCACCATCAGTGACCGGTCTCACATTGACGATGCGATCAATTTCTTCGCCATCGATCTGCGTGGTGAGATCGATCGTTGCGGCGCCATTGCGTGCGTCATAGAAAAACTGCACTGCATACTGCTTGCCGGGCTCAAGGTCAAAAATATCCTGACTCAGGTTTGGTGACCCCTGCATGAAAGCGACTTGAAAGCCGTCTGGAACGGGCGTGCCCACATTGTGGAACGGTCCGTCCTCCATGTTTGTTCCTGATCCTTCTCCCCAGGAATCGATCGGCCCATAGTGCGGCCACACATCATTAAAGTTGAACTCAAAACTCGGATTCTCGATGAGGCCAGCGTTGACGGACATCGTTGCCACTGCCCACAAGGAAATAGAAACTCCACAAATTCCGACTAACTTCGTTTTCATACACACAGGGGGTCAGGGATTGAACTCGATCTAACGAATTAGGATTGTAACACTAATTTTCCAATGGAAGCCAAGCACAATTTTGCTCCAGCCACGTTTGTTTGAGGGCGCTATCAATACGGACACGGTTTAGCGCTCCTCGACTCGCAACCGCAGATAGCGGGCACTTTCCGCAGTGATGGTGGCCGTCAGCGTTCGAAATCCAGTCCCATCACTGGTGGCCGCTGCCATTGCAACATCGTCTTCACCCGCTACGGCCCAATCATTAAGATCAGTCGACACGTCGATCACCACACGGGCCTGGTCGGCAGCAGTGCGCTGGATCCAGCGAATCGCCGGCAGGTTATCGGGAATACGCAAGCTCGTAAGCTGCTGCGTCTCGCCAAAGGCATACTGCGCAAGATCTGGATAGTCACTAAGTGCTTCCGCATCCGTTGCCCCGGGATTTCCACCCGGCAGCGCCGACGGCCGCCATCTATCAACATGAGCACCACCGGCGGTTTCGATCCGTGTCAGGCTGTAGCCATTTCCGTCAGCCTCGGGTGGCCACGGCAACCGATCGTTGTATTCGAAGTCATCAATGGCAAAGTTTGCGCGATCGTCGAGGCGTAAACGCTCTCCGCCATTTGCCAGGCTCCCCGTGAACAGACCGACGATGCTCGCATTCCCACCATAGCGAGTGATGAACGCAGTCGCATTGCTGACAATGACGGCTCGCTTCCCAGGCGCTAACGTCACCGCAGGAAAGATGAAATCGATGCCCTTCACAAAGCGGCATCCTTCCAGGTCGAGCACGTCGTCACTGACATTGGCGACTTCGACAAACTCAAACATCTCTGGATCAGTGAATCCGGCAGCAATCTCAGTCTCGCTGGGATCCTTGGGATGATACATCAGCTCAGAAAGAATTAAGGCACCAGCGACAGCTGGCAGTGTGCTGCCGGTCTGCGCAACAGTGATCTCGTCACTGCCGACAACATCGCCTCTGTAGTTCACTGCTTCGATCTTCAGCGTATTATTGCCCGCATGAAGCGGCACCTGCGCCTCCCAGCGTTGTCCATTGAGCCAGGTAACATCAAGTGTCTCGCGACGCCCGTTGCGGAACAGGCTGATCGTGTGCACATCGATCCAGCCCCGCCCTCGCATGGTGTAAAGAATGTCTTCATTCTCGGTGGGAAAGTCATCGTCAATTTCAAATTCGACAGGGGGACTATCTGATTCGATCTGCGCCAGCACATACTCCCGCCGGTCACTGATCCAGCGTTTGAAACGCGTGGCATAATTCTGGTCAGCGACCTCGTGCAAATGTTCAACCCAAGGATCGAGGTAATCATTGCTGAACGCAGTGGAGCAGATGTCGAGTAAGTGTCCGCGAAAGACGCGCTTGTTGGGTGCCTGATCAATGAGGGTCTTCACGCGATGTGTGCCGCGGCCAAAAATGCTCGATTCTGCATCGTAGTAAAATGCGTGATCGAGGTCCCAGGGGAAGATCATTACTCTACCATCGTCCGGACGACTGTAGAACACCAAGTTGTGTGCGAGCCCATTATTGTAAGTGTCGGCAACGCCCAGAAGAGCATTCAGTGCCAAGGTCCGCATCCAGTTATCAACATCGATTACTTCATTGATCGCCTCGCTTCTGAGAGTTGCCGTAGAACTGAAGCTCTCACACATCCGAATGATGGATGCAAAATCGTCGCGCGCTCGATTGTTTCTAAGGAGGTAGTTGAAACGATAGGCATTCTTGTCCACTCCCAGATTGCGAATGTCGACCTGATTCACCATGTTATAGGCGTTCTTCAGTCCGTCAGGACGACCGTTCACAGTGGACGTCGGGTAGTAGATCAATTCCTGTTTGTAAAGGTTGCCCTCTGATCCATTGGGCACGATTTCGTCTAGATACGGATCCTCGTAGCGCATCATTTTGAGTTGCGCATAGCGGTGGTCACTCCGTCGCGCGCCGGCGAAGTAAACTATGTCATCAATTGTGGCGGCGATGCCTCCGGCGCGGTTCGCGACAACATTGAAAAGCATCTCGTTGATACTGGCGCCAGCAGTAGTGCTGACCCAGCCTGTACCATCGCCCCGTGGGACATTCAGTGCGCCGTCAATCACCGTAGTGCCATGCACACCTCGAAAAGGCGTCTCGTCACCAAAGCGGATGTTCCATCCCGGACGTCCCTGGCGGCCATAGGGTGCCGATCGTAACCGCACGGCTACGTCGTAGTAGATCGCCCTGTCGTTGTAAATCACAGTGCCGCCCCAGCGATGATTGCTGACGACGTGAATGCGTTCATGCATGGCATCAGCGTCCTCATCGAGCATGACGAGGCGAAGGTTGTTTTTCACCGCCAAATCACTGACACGGTCATCACCCACGCGGTAGAGTGCTCGTGCCTCCGCGCCTCCTTTTGGAAAAGTGGCTTCGACGCCGGTGCCGTCGCTGCCCCTTAGATAAAACTGCACGACTGTGCGATCATCATGACCGGGGAGAATAGCCAGATAATTGCCATCTTCTCCCGCTGCCATCGCGGTTTCCTGCCACTCTTCACCATCGATCCGATAGATAACTGATACGGCGGCCACCTCGTCAGGGTCATTTGCGGAGGCAACGATAAACACTGGCTCTCCAGAATCGGGAACTGCGGGGATGTGCCTGACTCCATTGAAAATTGGACCAACATTGCCGTCTGCAGCCAATCGGCTATTCGGCGCACCTGCCGTTCCGGCATCAACTGATTGAGCGAGAATGTGCGTCCTGGCAGCGCGATTGAGATACAGCCGCGTATTGATCTGCGGACTCCCGGATAACCACTTTGCGCGGAAGCGAATCTCATACTCTCCGCGGCGGTTGATGACACGATTGTTCGCGAGCGTAATCGACGCAGCATTGTAAGTGTGCGTCTGCTCGCCGGTGGCGATCAGGTGCAACACATTGCCACCACCAGCAGGATCCGCGATTACTTTGCCGAGCTTATGCGTGCCCAGCAACCGCCATTCCTGCGGCAGCTGCCCTGCTGTGTCGTCGTCAAAGGTACCATTGGAGATCAATTCTAATGCGGCACCGTCTGGATCCTCAATAACCGAAATGTCATCGATCAGGATCTCACCAGCATCGAGAAATCCTATCAAAAACTCGCGCCAGGTGCTGGGATTGTTGCTGCCAGAAGGTTCCGCGCCAGTCGCACGATAGATGTAATCGTTCCAGCTTGAACGTTCGGTTTCATCGCTGGCCGCCCAGGCATCGCCCATTGAATTGTCAGCACGAGGATCGATCAATTCCAGTGTGGAACCAGCGCCATCCGCGGCTTCCGGCCACCGCCCGCTGTCGAAGTAGTGCACATCATCAACCATTCCACCTTGTGCATCTCGCAGCACCACGCGTTCGCCCTGGTTGGACAGGCTGCCGGAGAAGTCGTCGTCTGTCAGCACCAGAAATGCGCCTGCTGCGATACTCTCACTTGCCGGGAAAGTATAGGCGATACCACCGCCCACTTCCCAACCGTCCAGATCAATCGGTGCATCAGATAGGTTCACGATCTCGATCCATTCGGCACCGGATTGCGACTCAAAGGCTGTGCCCTCGTCGGTATAGACCGGACGCGGATGGTAGTGAATTTCGTTGATCACCAGCGGTCCCACCGGCTGCGCAGAGGTCTCAGGAAAGTCCAGCCCGCTGAAGATGTTCAATGCACCGTCGAAAGCGACATCGCTGGCACCCTCTGGGATTGTGAGTTCAATGGCGAGCACATTTGAACCCACCAAAATGGAGGAGCCAGACAACAACATCGACAACTGTCCATCAGCCGGGCCAATCAACTCGTCACTAACACGGATGCCATTGACAGATATCCGGGCCGAAGCACCAGTGCCAAGCACACCATTGAACAGCAGTTGCAGGCCGAAGTTTGCACCAAGCCAGGCGAACGTCTTGCGAAGCAGCAGCGTCTGGGTGCCGTTCGTAGCAAACGGGCTCATCACTGTCATCCAATCGCTGTCCTCAAATCCAATCTCAGTCCAGCCGGGCATCGCATCCTTGGCAGCCGTCTGCATTTTCCATGAGCCACCCGCTCGGAATATTGGGCGCTGCTGGGGATTGGGAGGCAGGGCAAAATTCTCACTGCCTGGTGTTCCTTCGAGTTCAGTGCTCGCCGTCCAACTTTCTGGTCGTGCACTGCCCAGCTCTGGACGCCGTTTCGCCAGAGTGAAGCCCGCACCATCTGCACCCGCCGGCCAGCGATCACCATCGCCGTACTGAATCGCATCCATCATGCGTCCGTGACGTTCGTGCAGCCGGATCTCTTCGCCTCCGTTATTCAATCTGCCTTCCATTGGTCCGAGCGCTCCTGCGGGCGTTCCTGGCACCGACGCCACTACGATGTGCGCTCCTGGCTCAAGTGCCGTGCCTTCGGGAAAAGTGAAGTTCACCCCACCACGCAGCGTCCACGAACTGATATCCGTGCGGATTGACATCTGATTGTGCAATTCAATCCACTCGGCACCTCCGCCTTCTCCCGGGTTGTAGTGAATCTCGTTAAAAGTCACTACGCTGTCCGAACCGGCATCAACACAGGTGGGAAAGAAGATCAATAACAGCCCCAACAGAAGGGAATGCGATGATAAGATTCTGTGATGGGCATTCATGGGAACAACTTCACACATTACCACTTATACAATCTCGGCGGAAGCACCAGCCCTGTCATTCCTGTCACGCACGTATGTTCGAGATAGGCATACCCCCCCATAACTCACTGAGAATTCGTAACATAACTCCCCCATAGTATGCTCTTTGTGCTGCCTGGAGTTGCGGAAATCCATGCTTGCGCCCAATTCGAAAATGCTATATTTTCTTCCCCAACAACACATTGACTACCTATGAGAACTATTTTCCAGCGCACAGCATTCGCAATTCTCTTAATGATCCCCGTCGCTGCCAATGCTGCGGTTGTTGTTGCAAATGGCGATTTTGAGCAAGATGTCGATTTATTTGTGGCTTGGCCTGGCTACGTGGGTGGTTCGAATGACGCCGGAACTAATCCGGCAGCAATTCCTGGTTGGACCAACACGGGAGGTGTCGGGATCAACCCTGTCTTTCCTGGTGCCCCCAGCGATTCCCCCTTTGACGATCCAAGCACAACGAATCCGACCCACTTTGCCTTCGTTCAAGGGATCGCCAGCATCACTCAAATAGTCGGTGGCTTCACCGTCGGCGAGAATTACGTGCTGAGCCTCGACGTCAACTCTCGCGGCTGCTGTGGCGACGTTCCAATTGCCGATGTTCTGCTTGATGATGTCATCATAGGATCGAGTGTCGATGCCTTTCCGGCACCAGGAGGTGTGGTTCCAGCGGACCCTGCCGCAGCATGGTATCATTTCGACATTCCGTTTGCCGCAACAGCAGAATCGCACTCGATTTCCATTTCCACCAATCCCGCTGCTGGCGGTGATGCCACAGTTGTGGTGGACAATGTCGGCATTGCTGTCGTGCCTGAGCCCTCAACTGGACTGCTGGCAGGATTAGGCATCTGCTCATTCCTACTGCGCCGTCGACGGTAGCAATCCGACTGCCAGTTTGGATCGATGCGGCTGCGCATCGAGTGGGTGCACCACTTTCGCAGATACCAACGCGCCCAGTGATGGCTGTCGTCCCTGAGCCATTGACTGGACTGCTGGCGTGATTAGGCATCTGCTCATTCCTACTGCACCGCCTGCCGCCGGTAGCAATCTGACTGCAGATTGCTGGGGACTTGCCCCATCCTCCCAAAACTCTTAAAGTGAAATGGCCCGCGGGTATGCTTCAGTTAGAGGAACGGAAACTGATTTAGAATGACGCACCTTTTATCTAGATGACGAAACAAAATCTCCTGATCTGTGCAGGGATGCTAATTGCCGCGATACTCGGGTTTGAGGTGGGTCGCCTTTTTCCTGATGGTGAAACGGCACCCTCGCGTGAAGAGACGACGGCGGCTTCGGTGCCGACCGTCGGTGCGCCAGAATCACTCATTGATTCCCCTGTTCCAATGGAAAATTGACAATTTTACCGGTCGCTTTGGTCGCGCGAAACGTCATTTTGAAATTGAAGCTCTCCCCGATCAGGAGAAGCAAGTCAAAGGCCGATTCAGAATTTCCCATTCAATCAACCACAACCCAACATCCCTCATGACGGCAGCCGAATACGAGGCTCAGTCATTTAGCGGGAGCCAGATTTACTCTGGAAGGGATGTGCCAGAGCAGTTTGCCCATTTGATTTCTTTCGATTGATCAGATTTCCGGTCGGAGCGGGAGTGGCGGTGGTAGTTGTCAAGGAGCCTCAGGCATTCGCTCAAGTTTAATCCTCGGGGAGGAAGTGTCGCCTGTCGGGTTTGGTGATGTTAGGTTCGTACTTAATTTCATTTCGCGGAGGAAGGTGCGCATCGCTCGCTTGCAAAGATCTAAGTAGCGCACTCGGTCGATTTTCAGTGCTTGAAAGCAGGGGCGATGATCCCACCACACAACTTCACAGATGACACGGTGGATGAGCCGAAATTGAGTGCGCCACAGCCAACTCCGTGCCGTCGACCACTGGCTTTGTCGGTAGCCGAAGTAAGCAGCGTGGAATCGCGTGTGCCACTTTTCTTCTTTCACCATGAGTCCGCACGTCTCACGAATCGGTGGATCGTTCACTTCGTGATACAGCAATGCGTACCAAGCCTCCGCGATCAACTCGACCGTCAGGAGAATCTGCACTTCAAAGTCGAGCCGAAGAAATCGCCGTAAATACTGGAAGGCGCTGTTGGACCATTGCTTTTGCAGTGGTGGAATTCCCAACCGTTCCAGCACAATTAACAGTGCTGCAGCATGGCGCTTCTCTTCGTTGATAAAGAGATTTAAGGTCGCCGGATATTCGACAAGCACCGGGTCATCCTTCACCGTCTGCGCATAGCGCAACAGCGTGCTGCCATCACCCGTTTCACCCAGTTGGAAAATCGCCAGCGAGCGTCCAAGCACCTGCTTCATCTCCTCCGGTAACTCCATCGGCAACGACCAATCAATCTGCGACCATGGGCCGTCATTCTGTTCAAACCATGTGCGAAATTTCTTAACATCCATATCTCGTATTTTTACTTTGTGACACAAAGTAAGATTCCTCCCGTGGCGATTCGTTCGATAGTTTCTTCGTTTTTCTTCTTGAGTCTCATGCGAAAGGGATGGAGAACGCGGCCGCGCCCATGCGCTCTTCCAAGTAGTATCAACATTCCTGTTGATACTTTGGAGCCCGAGAAATCGTCAACAGTATGTTGATGCTAGTGCGCTCGGCTGGAGTCAGACGCAAAAAAGCCCCTCCCTGCACAACGGCAGGGGAGGGGCTGGAAGCGATTGATGGAATCTCGAAAAAGGATATTCCGATCAGCCGTGCTTAAGCGTTACTAGTAAACGGAAGCGCTGAACTCGTTACGAGTATTGAAGCCACCGATCGACTCGTTACAGCTGTAAGTGTCGTCTTTGCCGCCAGCTACTTGCTC
>JBNMNB010000319.1:0-7846 GCA_051270635.1 Verrucomicrobiales bacterium
CTCCAGTGGCTTTCGTTTCCAAAGTAAATCAGGAAGTGATCTACGATCATGAGCCCGATCCCGATCGTCTTTGCGTTGTCGATCCACGCCATTCGCCGCAGCTGGCAAGCCTCGGTCAGTATCGCTGACTGGACGTTCTTCATCACCACTAGATGGTAATTATTCCGAATAAATCACGATTTCCCTGAACGAAAGATCTAGATCTTCACTTGACGAAGCTAACCAGCATTCCTCCAGAGGAAAAGCAACGGAATTTGAGGCTGCTCCCAAGAAACTGGCTCTCATGGCCTCGGAAGGTCATATTTCGCGAGGGATATCGTGAAATCTGCCGTTACAATGATGAATGATTGATTTCGAGTTGGTAAGGGTCAGGTCGCTGAGCCATGGGATTCTTGTTGCTTTGCTGCTCTTTCCCTTTGGGGTGCGAGCAGACGTTGAAGCACCTGCATTGCCCGGCCCTGAGACACTGGCTGACTACCTCCGGGTGGCTTTGAAGAATAATCCGGGCCTTGTGTCTGCTCACGAGCGCTACAAGGCAGCGCTGGAAAAAATTCCCCAGGCCAAGAGCCTTCCCGATCCGCGGATCAGCATCAACCACTTCGTCGAGTCGATCCAAACCCGGACAGGGCCCCAGAATAATCAGTTCATGTTGGGGCAGACACTTCCGTGGTTTGGGAAACTGAAGTTGCGGGGCGAAATCGCGTCGAAGGAGGCGGAGGCGGTCTATCACGAATACGAGAACATGGTGCTCGGATTAGTGCGGGGCGTGAGCCTGGGATTTTACGACTACTCCTATCTTGCCAGGGAAACCGAGATCACCGAAGGGATTCTGAAGCTTCTCGCTGAAATGGAGCCGAACGTTCAAGAGAAGGTTCGTGGAGGCGGCGATTTGTCACAACTACTCCGACTCCAGGTCGAAATCGGCAAGACGCGAGATATGCTGCAAGCACTTCAGAAAGAGCGGTCGCGGAAGAGCGCGGCGCTAAGGGCGCTGCTTGGGCAAAAATCGCCTGCAGAACTGCTGCCGTGGCCGTCACCACTGGCATCTTCGGCAGATGAGCCCGTGAACCGACAGCAGCTAGTTCGGGCGCTGCTTGCGGACAATCCTGCGCTACAAGCGATTGAGAAGCGGATCAAAAAAGCCGAACGTGGGGTGGAACTTGCTAAGTTGAGTCCGGTGCCTGATCCGACTCTCGGCGTCAGCCGCCTCGATACAGGAGCCGCAATCAACCCTGCGACCTCAGGCAGTGGCGACGATCCCTGGGGCGTTCAGATCAGTTTTTCCATTCCATTGTGGTGGGGCAAATACAAGGCGGAGAAAGCAGAAGCAGCCGCGATGCGTCAACAAGCGAGGGCGTTGTTGAGCGATACCGAGAATCGCTTGTTGGCCGAACTGGAGAGCGCGCTCCAGAGCCTGACGGAAGCTCAAGATCGGATCAAACTTTACGATGGCGAGCTGCTTCCCATTGCCAGGCAGGCGGTGGACATTGCCGGAACAACCTACAAGAGTGGCAAATTGACCATCCTCGACTTCATTGACAGCGAACGATCGTTGCTGTCGCTGGAGATCATTTACTGGAAAGCAATTGCGGACGCCCACAAGAGCCGCGTCAGACTGGAAACGCTGACAGGGGCATCGCCCGTAAATCTACTACGACAACCATGAAAAATACGACGAAGCAACTATCTCTCAAGAAGGCTCTATTGTGGATCGGATTGATCGGTTTTGGAGTGATTCTAGGACTTGTGATCGGAGGTGACGGATCGGCCCCTGGAGGCCATGATCACGGCGAATCAACAGGGGCTGCCACGAAAGCGACCTTATGGACGTGCTCGATGCATCCTCAGATCCAGCAGCCGAAGCCGGGCAAGTGTCCGATTTGCGCTATGGACCTTATTCCCCTTACAAGCGGCGGCGGGGGCACAGAAGGCCCACGGGAATTGAGGATGTCCCAACAAGCCAAGGATCTTGCCGGTATCACCACTGTGCCAGTGGAACGTCGCTACGCCGACGCGGATATACGGCTTTATGGCAAGGTCGACTATGACGAAACGCGGACCAAAACCATTGCTGCATGGTTTCCGGCCCGCATTGACCGGCTGTATGTCGATTTCACCGGGATCACCGTTCAAAAAGGTGATCACCTTGCCAACATTTATAGTCCGGATCTGCTCCAGGCCCAGCAGGAGTTCTTGTCGGCGATCAAGTTTGGACGCGGCATTGAGACCAGTCGCGACAAGCTGCGTCTCTGGGGACTCTCTGACGAAGCCATCCGACGCATCCAAACAGGCGGCTCCACTAGCGATCATATGGACATCGATGCGTCTTCGAGCGGGATCGTGATCCACAAGAACGTCAACCAGGGGGATTACGTTAAGACCGGGCAGCCGCTGTTCCGAATCGCGGATCTAAGCACGGTTTGGGTGCAGCTGGACGCCTACGAGTCGGACATGCCATGGCTCCGATTTGGGCAGACAGTGAAGTTTGAAACCGAGGCCGTGCCCGGACAGGTCTTTGAAGGAAAGGTTTCCTTTGTGTCACCGACCCTCGATCCGAAAACACGCACAAGTCAAGTGCGCGTGATCGCCGATAATCCCGGCGAGGTGTTGAAGCCGGAAATGTATGTGCGTGCCGTAGTGACCGCGACGCTCGCCGGAAAAGGAAAGGTGATCTCGCAGGAACTGATGGGCAAGTGGATCAGCCCAATGCATCCAGAGATCATCAAAGACGGACCCGGTGTTTGTGATGTCTGCGGAATGAAACTGGTGAAAGCAGAGGATCTGGGATACACGGTGATCGACAACGGTGGGGAGGCCCCGCTCGTGGTGCCAAGCTCTGCCGTGCTTCGGACGGGGACGCGATCGTTGGTTTATGTCGAAGTTCCAAACAGTGATCAGCCGACCTACGAGGGGCGTGAAATTCTGGTTGGGGCCAGGGCAGGAGACTTCTACATTGTTGAAGAGGGATTGATGGAGGGGGACATGGTGGTAGCGCAAGGCAACTTCAAGATCGACAGCGCCCTACAGATTGTCGCCAAGCCGAGTATGATGAGTCCCGGCGGCGGTGGCACCGGTGGCGGTCACCAGCACGGCGCGCACGGCGGCGAACAGGCGATGGCCGGTTCAACCGGGGACATCGAGAGATATGATGTCAGTCCTGAGTTCCGGGCACAACTGGTCACATTGCTTGGGCATTACCTCGAAACCCAAACTGCACTGGCGAATGATCAGCTGGATGCGGCCAGCCAGCATGGCGGTGCGTTGGGCAAGGCGCTGGATGGCGTAGATATGGCATTGGTCCAAGGCGATGCCCACAACGCGTGGATGGCCCAACTCGCTCCTCTTCACGATGCTGGGATTAAGATCTCTGAGGCAAAGGATATTGACGTAGCACGCGAAGTATTCGAGCCGTTGACCAACGCCATACTTTCTGTGGTCAAGAGTTTTGGTGTTGCGTCGGATAATCCTTTGGCGCTGATCCATTGCCCGATGGCATTTGATAACAAAGGCGCTCACTGGCTGCAGATCGGCGAAGACGTCCGCAACCCTTACTTTGGCGAAAGCATGCTGCAATGCGGCGAGGTCAAGGAACGGTTTTCTGCAGCTGAGAAGCAGTTTGAGGTTCCCGATACGTTTCGATCTCAACTGACGGGCGTTATCGACGGCTATCTAGCGATTCAAAAGGCGCTAGCCGATGATGATTTGCCTGCATCCCAGGGGGCGGCCTCGGGCGCTCAAGATCATCTTGCCAAGGTTGACATGACTGTTCTTTCAAAGGACGCCCATGCCGTATGGATGAAACTCCACGACCGGCTCAGCGCAGCTTTGCAGGCTATCGCCCGAGCTGAAGATATCAACAAAGCCCGGGCTGAATTCGAAATACTCAGTAGTCATCTTACCGATGCCTTGAAATCATTCGATGCAGGCAAGGATTTGGTAATCGTCCATTGTCCCATGGCGTTTGACAATCGTGGCGCTCGCTGGCTTCAGGAGGGTGAGGATGTTTTGAACCCTTACTTTGGGGCGCAGATGCTGCAGTGCGGTGAGATAGAACGGCGCATCGCAACGTCTAGTTCTTCCCCTGTTGAAAAAGATTTGAAGCATGAGCACTGAGAACCAATCTCCGCTTCCTGAGCGGCTTTCGTTGCTGGATGCGCTGATCAAATTCTGTCTCGAGAATAAGCTGGTTGTTGCGCTTGTTCTCGTGATGTTCATCGTGTGGGGCATTCTGGTGGCTCCGTTCGATTGGGAAGCCGGCGGCTTGCCGCGAAATCCGGTTCCGGTTGATGCCATTCCGGACATTGGTGAGAATCAACAGATCGTTTTCACGGAATGGATGGGGCGTTCCCCGCAGGACGTGGAAGATCAGATCACCTATCCATTGACGGTGGCATTGCTGGGAATTCCCGAAGTGAAAACCGTCCGCAGCTATTCGTTCTTCGGCTTCTCTTCGATTTACATCATTTTCAACGAAAAGGCGGAATTCTATTGGAGCCGCAGCCGTGTGCTTGAGAAATTAAACAGCCTTCCTGCCGGGACATTGCCGCAGGGGATTGCACCCGCTCTTGGGCCGGATGCGACTGCACTCGGGCAAGTTTACTGGTACACACTGGAAGGACGGGATCCGGATGGGAACTCAACAACCGGCTGGGATCGCCAGGAACTTCGGAGCATTCAGGACTACTACGTGCGCTATGGCTTGCAGTCAGTGGAAGGAGTCGCTGAAGTCGCATCGATCGGTGGTTTCGTTAAAGAGTACCAGATCGACGTCGATCCGAATGCGATGCGCGCTTACGGCATCACGCTGGACATGGTGTTCAAGGCGGTGAAGAGCTCGAACATCGATGTCGGTGCGCGCACTATAGAGATCAACAAGGCCGAATACGTCGTGCGGGGACTCGGGTTCATTCGGAACTTGGACGATTTGAGAAAGACGGTGGTAAAGGCATCGGAGGGAGTTCCCATCATGCTTGATCAGATCGCGAATATTGAACTGGGGCCGGCGTTGCGGCGGGGTGCGCTCGACAAGGAAGGGGCGGACGCGGTAGGAGGCGTGGTGGTAGTCCGTTATGGCTCCAATCCCCTTGCTGTGATCAAGAGGGTCAAAGAGCAAATTGAATCGATCTCCGCCGGACTTCCTGAAAAGATACTCGAAGACGGCACCGTCAGTAAAGTGACCGTCGTCCCATTTTATGATCGCACGGGATTGATCAACGAAACGCTGGGCACACTCGATACTGCGCTCACTGAAGAGATCCTCGTGACCTGTATTGTCGTCATTCTGATCGTCATGCACATGCGCAGCTCGCTGCTCATCTCGATGATGCTTCCGCTTGCCGTGCTCATCGCATTCATTGCCATGAAGATGTTCAAAGTGGATGCCAATGTCGTGGCGTTGTCCGGAATTGCCATTGCCATTGGCACCATCGTCGACATGGGCATCGTGATTTGTGAGAACATTCTGAAACACCTGGACAGCGCGGGGCCGAAGGAGAATCGGCTACAAGTGATCTTTCGCGCGACGTCGGAAGTCGGCAGCGCCGTTTTGACCGCCGTCCTGACAACCATTATCAGCTTCCTTCCGGTGTTTGCCATGGAGGGCGCGGAAGGGAAATTGTTTCGCCCGCTGGCCTTCACCAAAACATTTGCACTGATCGCGTCGATCATCATTGCTCTCACGTTGATCCCTCCATTTGCGCACCTCTTGTTCACAGATAAAAAGGGTTCAAAGAGAGTTCGACGTGTGGTGAGTATTGCCCTGCTGGCCGCCTCCCTGGTGCTGCCGTTCGCTTTCGAATGGTTCCCGTGGTGGGCAGGGGCGATCGTGTTTTGCATCGCCAGCTATCGATTTGCACAACACTGGATTCCCGAGGCCGTGGGAAAGAAGCTCAACTACGCCTTCAACTTTATCGCGGCGTTCATCATTGCTGTTATTCTCAGCAACAGTTGGTTGCCGCTTGGTCCCGAAAAGGGAATTTTGAACCTTGTCTTCGTGGTGACCGTCATTGGCGGGGTGCTGTTATTTTTTGTGCTGTTTATGAAGGGCTACGGCACCATGCTGCGCTGGTGTCTCGATCACCGGTTTGTGCTTGTCTCGTCTGTTTTGGCGATCCTGTGCTTCAGCTCTCTGATCTGGTTCGGTTTTGGAAAAATCTTTGCCTTTGTCCCGGATGGAATGCGGCAAAACGCCGTTTGGGCGCGTGCCTATCATGCGTTTCCTGGCCTTGGCAAGGAATTCATGCCCGCGCTCGATGAGGGAGCCTACCTGCTGATGCCGACAACCATGCCGCATGCGTCCATCGGCGAGGCGATGGAGGTCGTTTCGCTTCAAGATCGCGCCATCCGCGCAATACCCGAGGTTGATGGCGTGGTAGGGAAAATTGGACGCGTCGACAGCCCTCTCGATCCGGCTCCGATCTCGATGATCGAGACCATTATCACTTACAAGCCGGAATACATTACGGATGAACACGGGGAGCGCGTCGATTTTCAATACGATAAATCCAAAGGCGAATATGCCCGGGACGCGGAGGGTGCGCTGATTCCAGATCCCGGCGGGCGTCCGTTCCGGCAGTGGCGTGATCACATCAAGAAACCCGACGATATCTGGAAGCACATCATTGAGGTCAGTAAAGTTCCGGGAACCACTTCCGCTCCGAAACTTCAACCGATCGCTGCCCGTATTGTCATGCTCCAAAGCGGCATGCGCGCTCCTATGGGATTGAAAGTCTATGGGCCTGACCTGGAGACCATCGAGCGCGTCGGGCTCGAAATCGAAAAGCGCCTGAAGGAGGTGCCTTCGGTCGAGGCCGCCGCTGTTTTCGCCGACCGAATCGTCGGGAAACCGTATCTTGAGATCGATATCAATCGTGATGCCATTGCGCGTTACAGCATGAGCGTCGAAAGCGTGCAGAACGTGATCGAGGTCGCAATCGGAGGAAAGCGAATTACCACGACGGTGGAAGGCCGTGAGCGATATCCTGTCCGAGTCCGTTACATGCGTGAACTGCGCGACACCATCGAAAGCCTCGGTGGTATCCTCGTCGGATCCCCGTTTGGTCAGCAAATCCCTATTCGAGAGCTTGCCGAGATCAAATACGTCCGTGGCCCACAAGCCATCAAAAGCGAGGACACGTTCCTGGTTGGCTACGTCATCTTTGACAAGAAGCCCGGCTACGCCGAAGTCGATGTAGTTGAAGAAGCTGCAAAATACCTTCAAGACAAACGCGATTCAGGTGAACTGGTCATTCCGGCAGGTGTGAATTACAGGTTTACCGGCAGTTACGAAAACCAGGTGCGCGCGGAGAAGAAACTCCTTTTGATTGTGCCGCTGGCCCTGTTCCTGATCTTCCTGGTCATCTACCTACAGTTCAAACGGGTGTCGACAACCCTGCTGGTGTTCTCAGGCATCTTCGTGGCTTGGTCAGGAGGTTTCATCATGCTCTGGCTATATGGCCAGGATTGGTTCTTGGATTTTTCTCTGTTCGGTGTCGATATGCGCAATCTCTTTCAAGTTCACACCATCAACTTAAGCGTGGCTGTCTGGGTCGGGTTCCTGGCGCTGTTCGGAATTGCCACCGACGACGGCGTGATCATGGGCACCTACCTGGAGCAAACATTCAAAAGAGAACGGCCTCAAACCATCGCGGCGATTCGCGAAGCGACGATCGAAGCAGCTAAACGACGAAATCGGCCTGCGATGATGACAACGGCAACGACGATCCTCGCCCTGCTTCCTGTGCTGACGTCGACCGGCCGAGGCTCTGATGTTATGGTGCCCATGGCAATTCCCAGTTTCGGCGGGATGCTGCTCGCGATTGTTACCGTTTTTGTAGTGCCCACTCTT
>JBNMNB010000320.1:0-7742 GCA_051270635.1 Verrucomicrobiales bacterium
CTGTGTTCTTGCGGACACAAGCATCAATACCCGCAAGGCCGACCGCACGCCGAAGGAAGCTGGTCTTCAGCTTCGAACTCCACCGAAAGCACCGCGTGAAGTGCCAGTTACCCTTACCCTGCGCAATCACTTCGAAATCGAAGATTGGGAACCCTTCCTGATCAAGGTCAAGATCGACTGAATAGCAGGCACGGTAGTCGTGCCGGGTGAACGAGAGTGGTGGTCGAGTCCAAGATTACCGGTTTAACCACCTTGTTCAAGAAGAGAGGGGCCACCATTCGGGCTTGCCCCGATGGAGCCATGTCGCTTTCGACACATCAAGTCGAAGACGCCCCGGTTGTGGTGAGCTCACCCTCGCGCAGCCGGGGCGTTTCTATTTTTCCAGAAACATAGAAAGGCGAACACCATCAATTTCCTAACACATTCACTAAATCTATCAATATGACCGAAATCATCACAGTTATCTTCGTCCTTGCCGCCGGAATCACAGCGATTCTCGTCTGGGCGAACGTTCGTACTACTTCCACCATCTGGTCATTCCAGGAGGGTGTCGTATTCCGTCATGGTAAGTTCGTGAAAGTGCTGCAGCCGGGGCGTCATGCTCCGTGGGGAGCAGGATACGAAGTGCGGAAGATCGAAAAAAATCTCCGCCAGCTTACCGTGCAGAGCCAGGAAATCACCACCGCTGACAAGGTGGCAGTCAAAGTTTCCGTGATCGCCAACTACCGCGTTGCGGACAGCCTGAAATTTGTCACCGAAGCCCAGATGCCAGAACAGATTCTCTATTCGGCTGTGCAGCTGGCGCTGCGCGAGATGATTGGCACGGAGCCGATTGACGACGTGCTGGAGAGTAAATCCGGCTACGGCAGCCAGCTGAAACTGTCTGTCATCGATTCCGCGGCATCCGTTGGCATTCAGATCGAATCCATCGACATTCGCGACGTGATACTCGGCGGCGACCTAAAGAAGGCTTATGCTGGTGTCCTGCTGGCCAGGAAGGATGCGCTGGCAGGGCTTGAGAAAGCCAGAAGTGAAGCTGCGGCACTTCGAACGCTGGCCAACGGTGCTCGACTGTTTGAGTCGAACCCGCAGCTGCTGCAGCTCCGCTATCTTCAGCTTCTTGAAAATACTCGCCAGTCGGGTGCCAGCACACTCGTGCGCGGTCCAGCCATGGATGAAATTCTGAAGCAGCAGATTGTCTCAAGGTAAACGAAACGAAGCATGGCCCGGGGAGGTGGCGGGCAACGGGTGCTCCCCGGGTCAGGCCTTTAATCACCAATTGAGGAAGTTTGGGATTCTTCCGGCTAGCATCGTCCGCCATTACAGTTGGCCGGGTTCGCCCGACGAATCCTGTTCCGGGCACGCTACGCGCGCTTGAGAAGAGCGTATCGCCTAAGTAATGCAGAGCAGGGGGCGATGGGAACGGCGGGGTGCATGTCAAAGTGGTGGGCGAAAAGTAGGACGGAATGGCATTCCGTCAGGCAGGGCTCAGGGTTCCGCTGACGGATTGCCAATCCGTCCTACGATTGCTTGCGAATTGCCCATCACTTTGGCTTGCACCCGGATCGGCGCTTTTTTTGACTTTTTCATCGCATTCTTGCTATGCCTCTCCCCATTATGGTTTCCACCTTTAAAAAAATTAACATCCGATCATTGACCTGCCTCTTGGCGCTCGGGTTCTACTTCCCGTCAGCAACTTCGGCACAAGTGGCTATCGGCAGTGGGCAGGGTCGCCCAGAGAATCCGCCAGTATTCGATGCCGGGCAATTGCCGACGATGATCGTGACCGGGTCGCGGATTGATGCGCTAGTGGAGGACGTGCCAAACAGTGTGATCGTCGTCGATGCCGCCAAGCTGCGTGATCGCACGGTGCGCACGCTTCCTGAGGCGCTCGAGCACCAGCCCGGCATCATGGTGCAAAAGACGGCGCACGGGCAAGGATCGCCGATTATTCGTGGGTTCACAGGATTCCGCAATCTGCTGGTAATCGATGGTATCCGCTTGAACAATTCTGTATTCCGCGAGGGACCAAACCAGTATTGGAGCACCGTGGATCCCTCCAGTCTGTCGCAACTGGATGTGGTGAAAGGCCAGGGTTCGGTGCTGTTTGGCAGCGATGCCATTGGCGGCACAGTCAATGCGCAGACCAAGTCCGCTCTTCAGGCCGCCAATGCTGCAGACGGCGAAACCTTCGCGCACGGCGGCATGTTCTACCGCTGGGCCAGTGGCGAACAAAGCCACGTCGGCCACATCGAGACCGATCTGGGCAAGGGTGGCAGCTACGGCCTGCATCTCGGATTCTCCTTGAAGAACTTCGGCGACGTGCGCGCCGCCGACATCGGAACTCAGCGCCATACCGGCTACGGGGAATGGGACACCGATGCCAAACTCGAATGGCAGATCGCGCCCGATGCTACACTGACACTCGCCTACCAGCAGGTGGAGCAGGATGACGTGTGGCGCACCCACCGCACCATTTACGGCGTGCCGTGGGAAGGAACCACCAGAGGGAGCGAACAGAAGCGCGCGCTCGATCAGGGCCGACAACTTGGTTACGCACAGTTGGAACTTGCCGATCTCGATTCCTTCGTTGAAAGCGCGACGTTCAGTCTGTCCTGGCACCATCAGGACGAGACCCAGCATCGGATCCGTAAGATTGGTGACGGACGCAGTGACCTGCAGGGATTCGACGTCGACACTCTGGGAATCTGGGCGCAATTCACCAGCGACACGCCTGCCGGAGAACTGCTCTACGGCGCCAGCTATTATCGCGACGAAGTCGATTCGTTCCGAACTAATTTCGATTCCCGAGGACATCTGAGTTCAAAGGCAATTCAAGGCCCGGTCGGCGACGATTCCTCGTATGATTTGGCGGGCGCATTCGTCCAGGATACCCTTCCCATTGGCGATCGGCTCGATGTCATCGGCGGCGTGCGTTACACCTATGCTGCGGTCGATGTCGGTCGTATGGAAGATCCGGAAACCCGGACTGCGATGACCTTGAGTGACGAGTGGAACAACGTCTCCGGCAGCGGTAAATTTCTCGGGGACATCACCAGTGACGAGACCTTGCAATGGTACGGCGGCCTTGCACAAGGGTTCCGCGCTCCTAACCTGTCCGATCTGTCGCGGCTCGATACCGCACGCTCCAACGAACTGGAGACCGCCGCGCCCGATCTGAAACCGGAGCATTATCTCAACTACGAACTCGGTATCCGCGCGCAAACGGATCGGTTTCACGGCGGAATTGCCTGCTTTTACACCGATGTCCGCGACATGATCGTCCGCACCCCGACCGGCCGCACCGTCGATGGCAACCGTGAGGTCACCAAGCGCAACGGCGGCGATGGCTATGTGCAGGGCATCGAAGTTGACGCCGAATGGGAATTTCTGAATGGCCTCAGCGTCTTCGGGAATTTCACCTGGATGGACGGTGAGGTCGATACCTATCCTACTTCCTCACCCGAGAGCGCCAGGGAACCGCTCGATCGCCTGATGCCAGTGACTGGAACACTGGGGCTGCACTGGGATGCCACCGAATCGCTCTGGCTCGAAGTGACCGGCACCGTCGCGGCAGAAGCCGACAGGCTCAGCTCGCGCGACCGCGCTGATACTCAACGCATCCCGCCCGGCGGTACGCCGGGCTACAAAGTGTTCACCGCCCGCGCAGGATGGCACGCCACGAGCCTGCTGCTCGTCACCGCCGCTGTCGAGAATCTTGCCGATGAGGCCTACCGCACCCACGGTTCCGGCCAGAACGAACCTGGAGTCAATGTGGTGCTCGGCGCTTCGTTGTCATTCTGATCCAATGTGATTCCAACGGCGCAACAGAGAAAACGACGCAACGACGCAACGGCTGGGCAGAAAAATGAGAGCAACGAGCACGATCCACGGTTTTTTCCGGGTTTTCCGATCGATTGAACTGATTGAATTCGAGCATTGACGGCGTGGCTCCGCTTTGGTTGGATTAAAGGAAGATTAAAAATCGTTCCGGCAACCAGTCCTCACGACTGCCTTCATTACTGCCCCTGGGCCGGTACGAGTTTGGAAATATGAAATCGTATAGGCACAATAGCCCGGTCATGTTGGCGCAATGAGTACGGCGGATTCAGCTGTTTGCGCCCAGATGCCTGGATTTGGCTCCACGCATTGGAGCGTGATCGGTCGTGCTGTCGGCAATCAGGAGGAGGAGCGTCAGACTGCCCTGGCCACGCTCTGTGAGGCCTACTGGTTCCCGCTCTATGCTTACCTGCGCGGTACGGGCAACAGCGCTGAAGATGCCGAAGATCTGACGCAGGGGTTTTTTGCCCACCTCCTAGGTACCCACGGTTTTGACTCGGTGCACCCGGATAAAGGCAGATTTCGCACCTTCCTGCTGGTGTCCCTGAAGCACTATGTGAGCAATCAGGCGCGGGCGGCACGGGCGGAAAAGCGTGGAGGCGGCGCACCAGTGATTTCGATCGACTCGGATTTCGCGGAAGCCACCCTCTGCATGGCCGTAGGTCAGGAAATCACCCCCGAGCAATGTTACGCGCAGAGTTGGGGGCGCACTGAGATCTTCGGCGCTGATGTCGATGGTAATCGGTATTTCCTTTCTCGGCACGGAGATGATTCCGGAGATGGAGTCACCCTTCCTGCTGAAACCGATGAGAGGAATCTTCGTATCCAAGATGGAAAAAGTCGCCGCAGTGCTCATCTTCATTCCGCAGGAGTCCGTCGCTGTGAAGGTAACTCTGACCGATCCTGTCGCCCCTCTCCCCTTCAATAGCGAAACGAAGTCGTGGCTCCATTGCGCATCCCAACCATCGATTGTTTTTCCACCGCCATGGTTAGCGAGCCAGTGCTTAAGTTCCGCGGTATTCCCTAACCCGTCGCATTCAACTTTCACATCTTTTGCGACGGTCTCAATCAGTGGTGGTTCCTCCCCCAGAGCAGGTGACAGAGCGGCAAGGATCCACCCAATTGTAACCAGGGACTGACGAAGACGATTGGCATTTCGCCACCTTCTCGTTGCGCGGTGTTTGCTGAATACCTGAGTTCTCATGTTTCCTTGAGAGATCGCCTGTATTTGCGCCAGACCTTCGATGCTCACTAAACACCGCGTCCCGCTGTTCTGTTGGAGGGGACGAAGCATCTTGTCGAAAAATCTGGTAATCACACAGGAAGTCCCAGAGTATCTGCGCTACTCAACTTGCGGTCAATCATAACCGTCATTCATTTCTGGGAATTATCTCGAAAATGCCCAGCGATCGAAGCCGCAACCGATCGAGTTGAGCGAAATGAAGAAGATCGTACGGCGGAACCGGCGATCGGCTAGCACTCGAAGGGGTTACCCGGAGAGCGCTTCAAGTTCCATAGCCAATTGAGTGACGAACCCGCCAGTTGCGAAGATTTTGCCGTGGGGGCTACGATGCGAAGTGATTAGGCTCAGCGGCAGTCGAACAGGTCAGGTAACTGAAATGTTCTACGGCGATGGTGGCATCTTTTAGGAGGACCATGGCTGCGAAGGCAATGACTGCGGTTCGCTTCCGTCTGATACTCCGGTTGGAGGACGCTCCAGACTAACAGGATGTGTTTCATTTCGAGTGATGTTGATAAGCTCATCGACTGAGAGGTCTTCAAACACGATCCAGTCATGCGTCGCCCGACCCTTACTTCCATTTCTGGGTCTTGCCGGGCGCGCGTTGTCCCCAACAGGATTAGCGAGAAAATAGTGAAAGGCCGCTCGTTGAGCGAAACTCGAGCCGCCGGTATACCTTCAATCCTCCTCCGACATTCTAACGGCGCGTCAGGCCCATGGCGCCCATGGCACGCACGTTTAGATAATGGCTTGATGCGTTCCGATTGCTACGTAGTGTTCTGGAGTGATGCGAGCCCAATGCGAGTGCAAAATGGCGACAGGCTCCGGTCGGCTGAAACTGCGGTCGGTTGGAGGCACCCTGGTCGTGGGAATGTGCCTTGTGATCACCGGTTGTTATGAGCAGGTGACGGATGGAGTTGATTCTGACGAAATGAAAAAACGCGTCGCTGATGCCAGCATCACTTTCCAAGCGAATCACGACAGTGATCGCCGCGAGGAAGTGCGATTGCTCTACCCAAGGACCGAGGTGGGCTGGACGGTAGCGGAAGTGAGTGAATTTCTTGGTGACCCTGCACCTGGAATCAGTACCGAAGTGAAGTGGGTCTACGATCTGGGTGGAAAGGATTCGTTTACTCTCTACTTTGGCGGCGGATTACTCAAGACCAAGCACTGGTTGCAGACGCCAGTCGAAGTCGCTGCGCCAAGTGTGGTGAAAAAGAAGAAAGCTGCTCCTGCACCTGCTGCTGAAGAGGATATCGCTGTTGATGCTGACGAAACCCCGAATACTCGTGAACAGGGCACGGGCCCCAGAGTATCAACCGGCAGTAGCCGATAGAGCCATTTTTCCTCCAAATCGCTAAGTTACCCCGCATCATGCCTGATCCTATTTACTTTGATTCCCACATGCACACTCCGCTCTGCAAACACGCACGCGGCGAACCGGAAGAATATGCGGAATGGGCGATTAAGCGTGGATTCAAGGGCATCATCTTCACCTGCCATTGCCCGATGCCGAATGATTTCTGGCCACGTGTGCGCATGGACATGGATGAGATCGATACCTATGTCGCCATGGTTTATCGCGCGCGCGATGCCTTTGCCGGACAATTGGAAATTCGCCTCGGCATGGAGAGCGAATTCTTCCCCGGCACCGAAGAATGGATCAAGAAACTACACTCAAGCTACGAGTTCCACCATTGTCTCGGATCGGTGCATTACTTTTCACCCGAGTATACCGAGCAGTTTTGGAATGGAGATCTGATCGCGTTTCAGAAGCAATACTTCGAGCACATCGCAGTGTCCGCAGAGACGGGGCTCTACGACACGCTATCGCATCCTGACATTGTTAAAAATGAAGATCCTGACGGTTGGGATTTTGATGCGCTTGAAGAATCGATTGGTGCGGCGCTGGATCGGGTGGCAAAAACGGGCGTCGCCATGGAGCTGAATACATCAGGTCGACGCAAGCGTTATCCGGAGACCAACCCAGGGCCGCGCATGCTTCAAATGATGAAAGAGCGAGGCATTCCAGTCGTGCTTGGTTCAGATTCGCACACGCCAGAGCGTGTGGGATGGGACTTCGATGTAGCGCTGGATCAGCTGGAATCCGCTGGATACGAAAAAGTTTCGTATTTCACGCTGCGCAAGCGGCAGGAGGTAGCGATCAGTGATGTGCGTGCTGCGTTGATCGAGGCCCCGTTGCCCTGGTAAGCGGTGAGATCCACTTGCATTTGAGCAACTGCTGGCTAGCTTCCGGCTCCCTACTCACAATCCTATGGAAAAAGAATTTACAGGTCGCGTTGTGAAGCGTGGAAAGTCGCTCTTCAAACAGATCAAAGGCGTTTACGACATCGACGACTTCATGCAATCGTGGTCAGGAAAGTTCGAAGTTCTATCCGGAGAATTGCCGCATCTGGAAGATGATGGTGAACTTATCATGGACGCCGGGCCAAGTGGAAATATCACAGTGACCCGCATTCGCATGGGAACTGAGGTCGTCGAGTTTAAGGGCGACGGGCACTTGAAGGATTCTTGATCACTCCGCTCGAGGAGAGATTTTTCCACACCGTGCCTTAGTGGGAGAAGCGACGCATCGCGTCTTCGGCGAGACGTCGATTTTCCTTGTCGAGATTCTCCATCCAATCGTTGTTTTTCGAACTCT
>JBNMNB010000321.1:0-7633 GCA_051270635.1 Verrucomicrobiales bacterium
CATGTAAACGGAATACGAAATATTAAATAGGTATCGGCATCGCATCCAGCAGTGCTAGACGACCGAAAAGCGCTTAACGGTGCTTCGGAAAATCCCCATGGGCTTGCATATCTCACCGATCTTGAGACCTTACTCTCGTAGCTCTACGGCACTTTTCTGTTCGCCTTTCGTCGTGCCGGATGTCCATGCACAGCTCATCGAGGCCCAGCCGCGCTTTGCTTGCCGCTGATCTTGTCTTCATACCATACTATCTCCATGCGATGCGACTTCGCCCAGGCGGTAGAGACGCGGATGTAGGCTGCGTGCTGGACCTTGGCATGGCTCAAATAGACTTCACCCTAGTTGAGCCGCTGTAAACTCGCCCAAAAATGCGGAAAATCAGGATTCTTCCGGAGCCGAAATTTCACCCAGCTGTGACTTACCTACCAGCAGCAACTCAATAGCTACGCCCCTGCATTGAATACTACCCGCTACAGACGCTCGCCAATGGCGGCCGCCATTGCTTCGGTGCCGACTTTCTTGGCATCGTCGCCTTCGCGGTAGATGTCGCCGGTGCGGAATCCGTCGCCGATGGCCTTTTGCACTGCGGCTTCGAGATTCTCTGCGGCTGCAGTTTCTCCCAGTGAAAAGCGCAGCATCATTGCTGCTGACAAGATTTGAGCGATGGGATTTGCGATTCCCTTTCCGGCAATATCCGGAGCGGATCCGCCGCTTGGTTCGAAGAGGCCGAAGTAGAGGCCGTCCCCTTTTGCCTGCCCCAGACTGGCGCTCGCCAGCATTCCCAGCGAGCCAGCAATCATCGCCATTTCATCACTGAGAATGTCCCCAAAGAGGTTGGGTGCGAGTATAACATCGAAATCTTTTGGCCGATTGATCAGCTGCATTGCAGCATTGTCGACATAGAGGTGGCTCAGCTCGACATCTGGAAAATCCTTTGCCACCGCTTCCACCGTCCTGCGCCATAGCACACCATTCTGCAGCACATTTGCCTTGTCGATCGAGGTCAATTTCTTGCTCCTTCCCCGTGCGGACGTGAATGCAACACGGGCGATGCGATCGATCTCACTGGCACGATAGATCATGGTGTCGACAGCTACATCTTCGCCATCTACCTGCGATATGCCCTTGGGCTCACCAAAATAGATACCCCCGGTGAGTTCCCTGACGCAGAGGACATCAAATCCACCTGCAATGATCGATTCCTTCACTGGGGATGCATGGGTTAGCGTAGAGTAACAAATAGAGGGGCGTAAATTTGCGAACAATCCAAAGTGTTTGCGCAGAGGCAGCAGTGCAGCTCGCTCAGGCTGTTCAGCGGGCGGCAGGCTTTCCCATTTTGGGCCGCCCACGGAGCCAAACAGAATCGCGGCCGATGCCTCGCATGCTTCCAGCGTTGCCTTCGGCAGAGCAGATCCAGTTGCGTCAATTGCCGCACCACCGACGGGCTGGGCATTGTAGTTGAGAGTTATGCCGTGCTTGGAAGCCGTGGCATCCAGCAGTCCCAGGGTCACGTCCATGACTTCCGGGCCAATGCCGTCGCCGGCGAGAACTGCTATATTATAAGTGGATTTGGTGCTCATGAAAAAATGGATAAGAGGATCAAAATGACGAGGGATTCCCAATGTCGCAATGCCCCATTGAATTGGAACACGGAATGGTTCGGATCAAGAAAGATTATGCGCAAAACGACAAACGGGAGCCCCACACCAGGTGGGAGCTCCCGCTTGCTTCAACTACTACTACTAAGAGAATCGAAAATCGGAGTCTTCAGATCGGAAGACTAAAATGCGAGGCGGACACCCACGCCGACGGTTTGCTCGTCATCATTCCATGACCAACCAGCCTTGAGGCCAATCGACTGGGTAATGCGGAGAATGGCACCAGCCGAGTATTCGAACTGGTCAGTTTCTTCATCGACGATGTAATTCGCCGAGGCGAAGCCTTCAATTGCGCGAGTGATCCCAACACGCAGCGTCGGCCCGGCGTAGCCACCGAATGATCCGTCGTCGTCTTCGCCGCCATTCTCAAATCCGTAGAATACTCCGCCTTCTGCGACCAGATGCACACGATCTGAGAGCGGAAATACCATTCCTGCGCCCGCTGAGAATGACCAGAAATCGATGTCGTCGCCGTCTTCACCATCCACAGGCTCCCACAAGCCACCGAGGGTCACAAATGTGAATTCTGTGAGAGTCTTTGAGAGGCCAACCGAGATGCCATTGGCTTCATCAAGGGAATCGTCTTCAAAGGAGGTGTAGTTCCACTCAAGATCGATGAAATCGTAGTCAAAATAGTCGCTGGCACAGGTGCTGGCGGTCGGCATTTCGCTCATCTCTTGAGGTGGCGCGATCGGCATCTTCCCGCTCGGATCATCATAGTAGAACGTCCCAGCAGATGCTGTTGCAGCTAAACCAGTGACCGAGATTAGAAGTGCTAAAACTTTTTTCATAGAGGCTTGTTGGATGTCGTTTTTGTAAAATTATCGAGACCCGACAGTGCCTTTGACCCGCCACAACGTCAAGAGGATAAACATGCGAATATTCTCATAATTTAGTTAACACAAGTTAGTTAGCAACCGGGATAACATGTTAATAACTGCAATTAGTTTATTCAATTATTCTAAAATTATCCAAGTGTAAAAGTGCTCTAATCAGTTGATGTTTTGCGACTTTCCCCAATCTTGTTTTTGGGACTATTCGCATTATTGCGATGTTTTTGAGTCGTTCTGGAGGAATTGAGTGGGCATTGTATTCCAAGATCTTTTTTTCTGTGCTTGAATCAATTTTGCGAGCACCTGACACGATAACAGCGACCAATTTATGCCCATCTCGGGCATCAGGAATGGCTGCCACAATGATTTCGGAGGAGGTGGGATCAATGGCTGCCTGCACCGAGGCAACATCGACATTTTCACCGAGAATTTTCACAATTTCATCGGCTCGAGACAAGGGGGTGAGCAGGAGTTGCTGGCCGCAGTGCTTTAATTGCACGCGATCGCTGGTGGTAAACCAGCCGTCCGGCGTGAAGGGCTGGACAAAGATGAACGGCTCAGCCTCTGACGGGCGCTGAAGATAGCCAGAGAACAACGCCTCACCCTGAATTTCCAATATGTTCTCATCATTGTCATTATTGTCATCAGCGATCCGGCATCGCCAGGCGGGCAGCACAGCAAGGGGAGCGCGGCCCTGATGCTCGATTTCGAGCAAGGACTGAGTGGCAATTTGAGATGCCGCCTCTGTCATCCCAAAAGTAGTCAATACTGGCCAGCCGAGTGCCTGGGCGTCACGACGGATCGAATCAGCCAAAGCACCACCGCCAATGAGCACAGCGCGCAGCGAGTGCGGACAACGCAATTCATTGGCGACGATGTCATGTAGCTGGGCGGGAACGAGCGCGGACAACGAAGCGCCACAGGAGGCGATTTTATCGCAAAGATGCGAGGCATTCCACCGCCCAGACAAGGTAGATACTTGAGCGCTCTGCAGGTGTGCCCTAGCATGAATCCCAAGCCCACCGACATGAAATGTGGGAAGAGCGCACAGCCAGTGATCTTTTTCTGTGACCTGAAGATGGGCATTCACAGCTGCTGCCGACGCCAGCAGAGCGCTGCGCGACAAGCAGGCGAACTTCGGCTTACCAGTGGTTCCAGAGGTGGAAAAGATCAAATGCCCCCGCAGCCCTGCATCCGTAGCGGCGCACAGCAGTTCCTTTTGCAACGCGGCGTGGCCAGCGACATGAGGATTCAGCAATGCTGAATTATTCTCGGGCTCGTCCCAGAATGCAGCGTCAAACTTCAAGTCTTGAGGGATTTCCATGGCAATGCGGACAGCATACCATCAAATCCTAGCCCATGCCCTTGTTGCTGCACCAGCCGTGCGTCTGAGACACGCAGCGAATCAAAGAAGCCATCGCACTCAAACAATGAATGTGTCAGCAGTCCGCAGGTCTCAAGCTTACCAGGAAAGCGCGCTGCCTCGTATGCGGCAAACATTTGTCCGATAGCATGATCCATGTAAGATGTGACCACCAGCCGCGCTGAAGAACTTGCGGGGGGAGCCGGTGAGCAGGCAGGTTTCCACACTCGAATAGGGATCGCAGCACCGGTGCGATGCTGCTCTTCATCACGATCCAGGGCAAATGTCAGGCCGGTCTTCTGCTGTAGCGCATGCCACGTTCCAGCTGCGTAAGGACAGGGATCTTCTATGAAATCGATGGATCCCCTGGCGGCGCGGCTCAAAGCGGCCGCGAAGATCAGCACATCAGCGGGAGCAATGCTGGCGTTGAAGTCGAGGCGAATTTTATGGCCCGGGTGGCGTGCAATCCATTCTGCGGCGAATGCATTGATCAGAGTCGCCTCGCGATCGATGTCACGCCCCACTTTTACCTTCACTGTATCGAATCCTTCGGCATGGAATTCTGGAGCTCGAAGACCGAGGTGAGCGGCATCGACGACAATGACGTGGCTTTTGGGAATCTCAAGCCCATGAAAGAGGCTTCGATGCTCCTTTCTCGCCGCGCCATCGATGGAGCAGCAGTAAAGTGCCCGGGAAGTCTGAAAGGTCGGCCGCCCATCAGCCAGCCGAGACAATTGCTGATCCAGCGACAAGTCGCCCAGTGCCGGCCAGGGGTGCACGCAACCATGCCCACCATCGATTCGCAGCAATGCTCCCTCACAGGGTGCATGCCCGGATCTGGCATTCAGTGCAGCCGAGGGCTGGAGCACGTATCGCCAGAATTCGATCATTATTAAAAAGCAGTCCAGCCTAGCTAGACTTTGTTCACATCAGGAATCTCAAATCCCTTTCGATTGACGTCCTGCAGCAATCGGTTTGCAGCGGCTGCGTGATCGCCCTTATGACTTTCACTCGCAGGATCAAAAGTCAGCCATGGCCCAACGTTGTAGACGTCCTTTTCTTCTGACAGTCCTACTCCATCGCGCATGATGTGATGCAGCTTCAGGAAGTGTTCTTGAGTATCCGAACCAGCGTCAAATCCACAAGCATTTTCATTGAATGCTGTCTGCTGCCCGAGTCGGTAGGAATTGTTCATCAGATGCCCCAGCACACAACCGTAGTGGGCATCGCGCGCGGTGCCGTTAGCCATTTCAGGTTTTCCTTCGCGGCATGCAGCGATGAAGCTACCCCAGTTCCCACCTGGCGTGACATTGCCTGGCTCGATGTTCAGATCTTCCGCGACGTCGCTCCCCACAGCATAATATTTGTTACGAACGATGCGCCCGCCGTCCTCAAAGTAGTATTCGTTTTCGACCTGCCGTTCGTAGCCCTCGTAATTGACGTTGCGCACATTGAAGTAAACCCACTGGCCATTCGGATACTCGGCAGCGGCGAACATTGTGTTAGGAGTTTCCCCCTGATCCTGCCACTGGAATCGATTGCCCATGCCCATCACTCTCACTGGATGCGTCTGGTCATCATCTAGTGCCCAGCGCGCAACATCCAACTGGTGGGTGCCTTGATTGTTCATGTCGCCATTGCCCGTCGACCAGAACCAGTGCCAGTCGTAGTGGACGTAGTTGTCGTGATATTGATGAATCACTGCCGGCCCACGCCATAGATTCCAGTCAACATCATTAGCTGGCGGCTTTGGCAACTCGAATCCAATCGTTCCGCGTGGCTTGCAGCAGTAGCCGTAAGAAATTTTCAATTTACCCCACTTCCCCGCCTTAATTGCCTCGTGCAGACCTGCAATGGCTGCATCACTGCGGCGCTGGGTACCG
This sequence comes from Verrucomicrobiales bacterium, assembly GCA_051270635.1. Classification (GTDB taxonomy): domain Bacteria; phylum Verrucomicrobiota; class Verrucomicrobiia; order Verrucomicrobiales; family DEV007; genus JAGROY01. Next base: position 5,738 of record JBNMNB010000321.1, read on the forward strand.
TGTTGGATCACGACACCGTATTTTTTCTGCGCCTCCACAGCGACTCGGCCCTCGTGCACATCGTGGCTCATGGGCTTTTCGACATAGACGTGCTTCCCTGCCTGCGCTCCCCAGATGGTCATAAGTGAATGCCAGTGATTCGGCGTGGCGATGGAAATGGCATCCACTTCCGGGTCGTCCAATGCTTCTCTGACATCGGCGACACCCTTACATCGAAATGGGCCGTCGACCTTTTTCTCAATGTTCGCAAGGGTGCGCTGCAGCACTTTGGCATCCGGGTCGATGACATACGCGATTTCCACGTTGTCCTGCCCCATCCATCCTTCGATGTGGCTTTTGCCGCGACCATTGGCACCTGCTACCGCGATGCGCAGTCGATCATTGGCACCATTCACCTGACCTGATGCCCTGGTATTGGCCAGAATCAATGATCCTGCCGCAGCTCCGACTGAAGCGGTTAGAAAGTTCCTGCGAGTTGTGGGAGTGGCGGAATGATGGGTAGACATAGGGCTCAAATGAAGGGTTTAAGTTGCGCCCGATATTCACACCTTGTGCTGCCCCGAATCAACGATATTCGTTCAAGCCCGATCGAAGCCGACCGAAGCGCAGAGCATCTACGCCATATCCAGCACTCCCGTGCTGTCCCCCACCGTGTCTGCGTCGATGCCCATCTCATGCAACATGGTGAGGAAGAGGTTCGTCACTGGCATTGGCTCAGCATACTTCACATGGCGACCTGATGACCACTTTCCGCCAGCGCTGCCTGCGACCAGGATTGGCAGATTGCTGTTGGAGTGTGAGTTTCCATCAGAAATGCCACAGCCGTAGACAATCATCGAGTTCTCCAGCAAATCGCTGTCACCTTCTGGTGTTTCCTTGAGACGCTGTAAAAAACGGGCGACCTCTTCCGCATAGAAACGATCGATCACTTTGAGTTTCTCGATTTTCTCGGAGTTGTTTTGATGGTGTGAGAGATGGTGATAGCCCTCTGCGATACCGAGATCCTGAAATCCGCGGTTACTTCCTTCACTGGCCATCAGGAACGATGCCACACGCGTGCTGTCGGTCTCAAAAGCAAGGTGCATCAAATCGAACATCGTCCGCAGGTGTTCGCGATAAGTCTCTGGGATTCCTGCGGGCACTGCCAGTTCTGGCGGCGCAGAAAGTTGAAACTTCTCAGCCCCTTCAATCCGTTGTTCCAGCTCACGAACAGACGTCATGTATTCATCGATCTTGGTGGCATCCCGGCTACTGACCTTTGCTCTCAAGCGGCGCGCATCATCTGTGACGTAGTCGAGAATACTGTTGCGGTAAGCCGCTCTACGGGCTCGCGATTTCCTGCCTTCGCCTGGATCACTTCCGCCAAACAGGCGCTCAAAAACAAGCCGGGGATTCACCTCCGCCGGCATTGGTGTAGTCTCTGTTTTCCAGGAAATGTTGTACTGATAGGTGCAGGCATACCCGGAGTCACACCTACCTGCGGATCGAACATGATCGCAGCCCAGTTCCAGTGAAGACAGCCGCGTCTGAGTCCTCAGGGCAGCGGCAGCAATTTGATCCACTGAGACTCCCGCACGAATGTCAGATCCGGCAGTTTTGCGCGGATGACACCCCGTGAGGAAAGCTGCATTGGCCCTGGCATGACCACCCGGCCCATCGCCATGTGCGCGCGCCTGGTCTGCCTCAAACCCGGAGAACACCTGAATGGAGTCCTGCACAGATGCGAATGGAGCCAAAGTGGGCGACAGTTCCAGACCTGCTGCTGCGCGGTCTCCAGCAGGCGTCCAGTTTTTCATCACTCGGCCATTAGGAGAGTAAAGGAACGCCATTCGCAACGGCGCGCCACTCTCGGTAGTCGCGATCTGCCCTGCCGCTGAAGCAACAGACGGGGCGACC
>JBNMNB010000322.1:0-7513 GCA_051270635.1 Verrucomicrobiales bacterium
CACTTATTTCCCTGGCCCAGTCACTTATTTCCCTTGCCCAGTCACTTATTTCCCTTCCCCACGATGTTGCATTTCTTCCGATTCCGCCTATTTCAGCTTGCTCAACGCCAACTCGATCTCTGCCTTTAACGTGGCGATGAGTGGCACTTTGCGACGATGAGGCGGCAATGATTCGATCTTTTTCAGGCACATCTGGTAGGCATGCTTGGCTTCTTTCGTTTTGGAAGCGACGATCAGCACGTCCGCTTTCATTTTAAGCCACTCGAGATGTCCACTGGTCTTCACGATCATGCCATCGATGCGGGACAGAGCTTTGTCGGTCTCTCCTGAAGCGATTTCGATTTCGGCTGCATAGCGATGCAGTGTATGCAGAGGGCCAAGGCGACTGATGCCCTGGTCGAGTCCGTGAACGGCTTCGGTGGGCGCCTCTTTCTCTTTCGTCGCGATCAGAGTTCGCGCGCGTTCGAGGTAGTGCTCAGCGGTTGGTCGGCGCAAGAGCGGCAAAGCAGAGTCGAAATCGCGCACAGCCTCACGCGCCCGACCAAGTTTCGCGAGAGTGCGGCCACGAAAGAAAAATGCTTGAGCTTCATTGGGCTTCTCTTCTAGGACGCGGTCGAAGGTGAATTTTGCTTTTTCAATTTCTCCGGCATCCAGGAGCATGCGGCCACGCCCCAAGCTGACCGCGGTCAGCTCGGGATCCAGTTTCTCGGCCTTGTCATAGTCTGCCGAAGCTAGTTTCCAGTTTTTGTGAACCCGATTCAGTTCTGCTCTTCGCAAGTAGAGTGCGGGATCATCGGGTTTTTCAGCCAGCTCTTTGGTAACGGCTGCAATCTGTTCTTCGATCTCAAGATGTGCCCAGCTGGTAATGAGACTGCACCACAGCAATACTGCTGCAAGGGCGCTGCTCAGTCGCAATGCAGTCGGGCGCTTCCTCATCAGTTCGCGGTGCCCGCTATGCCCGTTACCTCAACCACGTCAACACCCGCTTTCTCGTTGTTCGCATTGGCGTTGGTTAGAAAACGAATGGCGAAGTTCGCGTTATCGGCGGCTCCTGCATCCAGAGTGAATGGCTCCGAAAGGTAGGTCGGATGTTGTGCTGGCGGCTCGACATCATGCCAGGTGGAACCGTCCGACCACTGGATGCTGAGAACCTCTCCGTTGTCATATTTTTGTGTTCTGCGAGCATAGAACAACGTAATCGAGTGGTATCCCACCGTGCTGAACGTTTTCTGGATCGATGTCGAGCTCTTCAGCTCGGCGCCATTGCTACCGGTAAAAGCGGCACTGCCGCGCACGTTCGCATTTCCATTCAGCGTAGTCCATCCACCTGCCGTGAAGTTTCCACTCTCAAAGTCATCTTCAAACAAGACTTCCGGCCCCGTGTTCGTCGCTGTGGTAAAGCTCCAGACAGGCCCTGGTGTAATGCCGGTTCCATTGCGCTCGTCGATGCTCCAGAAATAGGTCTCGTTGGAGTCCAGTGGCCCGGGAGTATACGAGGTGCCCGTCTGATTTGTCTGTAAGGTCGGGGGATTCGCGGTGCCAAAGTAGACATCGTGACTGGTTGTATTGCTTCCAGCGTTCCAGCTCAAAACCGGTGCCGTTATGATATCGGTGGCGCCGTTTGCTGGATTGGGATTGCTCGCCGCATCTGGGAGCGGTGGCGCTGCCTCGGTCGTGAAAGTCCATACAATCCCTGTGGTCGTTCCCGTGGTGTTGACTTCATCAACTCTCCAGAAGTAAGTCGTGCTGAAAGACAAGGTGGGACTATAAGACGTGTCGGCCTGATTACCCTGGAATGCTGGCGAAGCCGTTGTCCCAAAGTAAACATCGTGGCTCTCGGCCCCCGAGCCTGCGGTCCAACTCAGTGAGGATGAGATGCTGACACCCGTGGCGCCGGTGCCGGGTGCCGGTGCCGATGCCGTGCCTGGAACGACCGGCGGACCGAGCGGTGTGCCGATGATCTCGACGTCGTCGATTCTTGCCTTCTCGTTGTTGGCGCTGGCATCTGACTTGAACCGAATCCTGAAACCGAGTTGATCTTCAGCGAGTGGAATCATCCACGCTTTCTCAGTATATGTTTGATCCTTGGTCTTCTCCAGCTCCGGCTCAATCCAGTTTTGCCCGTCGGGCGACCACTCAACGTAAAGCCATTCGTTCGCATCCAGCCCGGAAGTTTGTCGGGCATAGTGGAGCTCAATCGATCCGTATCCTTCCGTGCTCAGGGCCTTTTCGATCCACGTGGTCTTTTTGAGTTCGGCTCCGACACTTCCCGTGAACGCCGCGCTGCCCTTCACTGCGGCACTGCCATTCTGAGTCGTCCAACCGCCACTGGCGAACGAGCCACTCTCAAATCCATCGCTGAAAAGCGACTCCGGGCCGCTGGCGTTGGTCGTCGCCGACTCCGATGTCGAGAACACGGTTTCGTTTTGATTGGTCGATGTGTCGCGAGCTTTGACTCGGTATGTGTAAGTGGTGCTCACACTCAGTCCTGTGTCCATGTAAGAAGCGGTGCTCTGCCAGCCACTGTCGTTGCCTCCGCCGAAAACATTCTCAAAGAAATACTGCACGCCACTTGCGTCGGTTGCCGTGGTCGCGGTCATGGTGATTGAGGAACTATCCACGGCCGTAGGAACAGCCGCCCACGTCATCGGATCGGGAGCCGGTGGTGTCGTGTCGGGAGTAAAGTTCTTGCTGATCGTGAAATGGTCATCGAACGCGACCGGGTTGGTCGTTTCACGCAGAAAGCTGACATCCATTTGATCGCCAGTGACGTCGATGACGACGGAACCGAGCACGTTGTGCCAAACCTGCATCGCGTTGTGCTGGGTTACGCCTGATATTTTGCCGGAACTTCCTGCAGTGATGTAAACCGCGCCATCCAACCCGGGTTTTAAATAGGCGCCATTGCCGCTGGGATCTCCGTCCCCCGATTGCACCACGTGCGTGTTTGCATTGAATGTTCCGGAAGTGCCGTAGTGACCGTTGATAAACTTGCTGCGCTCGTAGCTATGACTGTGCCCGGCGAGCACAAGATCCACCCCGCCTGACTCGAGGATTGGCAAAGCGATCTCCCGCATGTCAGTCATTCTACCACTACTGTCCGCCGTGTTGTCAGAATCATGCGATCCCTTGGTATATGGCGGATGATGGAAAAAGGCGACGATCCACGGTTGCGCTGTCGCGACAAGATCGGCATTGAGCCAAGTGTACATTGCGCTGCCGGCATTGCCACTCAGATTTGTGTCCTGCGAGCTCAGACAGATGAAGTGGATGTTGCCATAGTCGAAGGAATAATAGTCCTCCGTCCCTGACGCCACGCCACCGCCTTCACCCGCGACCGGGAGGTCGAATACTTCAAAATACGTGCTTACATCATGATTCCCCTGGGTCGACCAGAGCACCTTGTTGATCAGAATGTCTTCATACATATTCTGAAACACCGCGTTCTGGTATTCGGTATCGGTGCCAGTCTGGTAAGCATTGTCCCCTAACATAAGCCACAAATCGGTGGGCACTTCTGTCTGGGCGAGTTCCAGGTAAGCGTCACGCACCAGGCGCGCATTGTTGTCGGCGGTGCCGCTGTCGCCTAACACCCACACCCGAACCGGTTGCGTCGATCCAACGGTTGGCGACGTCTTGAAGAAATGGTTCAAGTCACCTCCGGCGAGCACCACATTCGTGTCCGTGCCAATTTGATAGTAATAGGTGGAATCCGCTGGCAACCCGCTGATGCGCACAAGATGATCCAGGCCGTTGCCACCGCCACCCTGCTGCGGTTCGTAAAGTTCCAGATCAAAACTGATGTCAGAACTCGTGGTGGCCTGCTGGTGGATCTCCACAGCGATGATGTTATTCCCCGGCACGAGCAAAGCGAGCTGGGCTGCCGTTAACGATGTCACATAAAAAATCGACTCATCCCCTCCACCCACTGCCGGCGAATCGGCAAAAGTGCTGGATGTTATAGGCCCACTCGGCATGCGATCGCGGCGAATTTCCGTTCCATTGAGATAGACGATCCCGCCATCGTCGCGTTGAAGTCCGAGATCGAGCGCGGAAATGGTCGTGGGATCTGCGACATTGAACGGATGACGAAAGTAAGTGGTGATAAACTTGGTGGTGCCGCCGGAATTCACCACCGTCGCCTCGCCGCCATCGCCGTAGCCGAGTTCTGCTGGACCGGATGACCAGCCACCACTCGTGGTTTTCCAGGAAGTTCCGCTTTGGTCGCTGCCATCGTCGAGATATTCCCACGTCGCCCCACGAGGGATCACAGCAGGGATAGCTGTCGGTTCGTCGATGATTTGATTCAGATTCGCCGGATCCGTGCCAGTCCAAACTCGGCCGTTAGTCACGACATCCGTTCGCCACATGATCGACACGCCGTCGGGAGTCCCGTTCTGCAAATACGGGCCGCGCAATACGCTCTGCGCATTGGCGCCATTGGCACACAGCAAGACGACTAGAAAATGAAGGAACCAGCGGATGCTGTGGCGATGGGTGTGCGTTTTCATAAAATCAGATAAGCGGAATAGGCGGGCGGCGGGAGGGCAGTAAATCGGGAGCAACAAGCAATTTTACATGACAAGCACGGAGCTCCCCCTAGCCGCCGCGATTATCGTATAAATCCTGCCAATGTCCAAGGTATTTGAGCCTCTATGCCTCTCTAGCGCATCGGGCGAGAAAGTTCATGCCCTCTGAATGCTGCCTTGCGTAGATTATTCGACACCGACAGAGTCAGAATGAACGTGGCTGCAACCAGATCTTGATCCGACGCGTGATCAGCCAGGAAACGTTTTCCTGTCGATCAGGCTTCACCGCGCTATGCCGCGGTAATAGCGCCCTGACTGAGCCGGCACTTCCGTATCTTCAACTTCGTTGGGTTGATTGCTGAGGACAATGTTTTGCCAGTCCTGCCAGTCTACCAGATTGTCACTGCGTTGAATGTTCAAGCTCATTCCGGCAGGCCCTGAAAGGTTCAGTCGAACCGTCTGTTGATTTTCAACCATTGGCAATAGTGTTAGAGAAATTGGCAGAGGGCTGAGATCGAATACTTGCAAACCGCATGCCCCGGCCGCTACAAAAACCTGATTCCCCACTACGGTGAGGTCTGACGCGATGCAGTTGCTGGTGTGGCCACCCACACGCACGGGATTGGTCGGATCGCTGATGTCAATCACGTGAAAGCTCGAACCCGACTCGTCATCGAATTCACCATTCAAAAAGGCCCGGTTGCCCACGATCTCGAGATCGTAGGCGTAACCAGTCGTTCTAAGTCTCCCCACGCGCCGGGGTTCCTCCGGATCACGGATGTCGAACACCTGCAACCCGAGGTCGCCACTTGCTAAAAAGACGTGATCACCCACAACCGCAATATCAAGGGCACTGGTTTCGTAGCCTCCTTCGTATAGCGGGTCGGTCAGGTCAACGATGTCGATTACCTGGAAGCCTGATCCACCCACGACGTAGGCATTATTGCCCGATACCGCCACCGCTCGAGCGCCAGATACTGCATCAGTCACGAGACTTCCCACCGGCACAGGATTTGACCGGGTCGCTGACGTCGACAATGTGAAAGCCGCCAAAGGAAGCGATGAAGGCGTAATCTCCTGCAAAGTCGATATCTTGAAAAAAATCCACGGCGCCCACTCGCTGCGGGTTGGTCGGGTCACTGATATCGATCAAGCTCAAGCTCGGGTTCCCTTCGTTCACGTAGGCATAGTTGCCTCTGATCGTAATGGCGCGAATGTCGCGCCTTGTTTCATAGATTCCAACCAGCAAAGGATTCGCTGGATTGCTGATGTCGATCACTTCCATGCCCGCATCGTCTTCATCTTCTCCATTTTCAATGCCGACAAAGGCATGGTTGCCCGCGACCGCGACCGATCTGGCCGTCCCGCTGGTGTCATAGTCTCCCACTCGCTTCAGGCTGGCCGGGTCACGGACGTCGATTACCTGCAAGCCGGCCTCGAATGCAGCGATGTAGGCGTAGTTGCCGACAATTTCCTTACCGCCCCAAGCGGCAGTTTCGAAATTCCCCACACGCACTGGAACGGTGGGATCGCTGATATCGATCACCTGCAATTCCTGCAATCCCACTCCGGATACTGAGATATAGGCACGGTTGTCGGCAATCTCTACCTCACCACACACCCAGCCGGTGGTTTCGTAACCTCCCACACGCGTTGGATTGGCAGGGTTACCGATATCGATCACCTCCATTCCTGCTTCACCAGCTGCCACGAAGGCATAGTTGGCAGCGACTTTTATACCGAAGCCGTCGCCTGTTGCGATGCCTCCTGCCAGCTCCGGCTTGGTGGGATCGCTGATATTGATCACCTGCAATCCCGCCTCGCCAACCGCAACAAAGGCATGGTCGCCCACAACCGCTAAACCGTACCCTTCATTGCTGGAAAAATCGTAACTGCCCACGCGCACCGGACTGGTTGGGTCGCTGATGTCGATCACCATAAAGCTCACAAAGTCATCCGTGACATAGGCATAGTTGCCCTCGACTGCCACGCTTGAGTAGGTGTCCTGGGGAGAAGAACTGTCGGTGTAGCCACCCACCTGCACTGGTTTGGCGGGATCGGTGATATCGACCACTTGCAACGCCCCGGTTCTACCACGAAAACCATCGGCACTGGTCGCCAAGTAGGCATGGTTGCCTGCCACCGCTACGTCAACGGGATAGCCACCCCGGCTAAAGCTCGGCCACGATCCGACCAGTCTTGGTTCGACGGTCGTCTGGGCTATTGCCGTTGGAATCCCGCCTCCGGATTGGACTAAAACGGCCAGTGCGCCTGCGCATACAAACTTGGTGAATTGAGTGAATGTCATTCGCACATGTTTGTGACCTCCTGGAACTACGGAACAAACACGCTAGACTCAGTCGTCCCGCCGTTGTCATAGGTGAACCCAGTCAACGCCACTCCCGTCACGGTAAACCGAAACTCGTCTAAGCTTTTAGCCTTTTCCGGTGAAGAGGTCAGCACTGCGATGCCGCTGGCGTCAGTGGTAGCGACCGTGCCTGAGGAATTGGGCAGGTCATTGTACAACCAGTCGCCGGTCACCGTCGCCCCAGCCAACGGATTGCCTGACTGATCCGTCACCAGCACTGACGCTTCTGCTTTCCAGTTCTTACCCTTCTGGGTCACTGCCATGTCGATGCTTTCTACATGCAGGAACTGCTCCGCAGTGGCTGTAGGCGTCGCGCTGACTGTTGCGCTGAAACCGCTCTCGTTGCCCATGATATCAACCGCAGTGACGAAGTAGGAATAGGTGGTTCCGTTGCTCAATCCGGTATCCACCACTCCGTTTCCGACAATCGGCGTTGCACCATTGAGCGGGCCTGTGACGTCCGATCGATACACATTGTATCCAGCAACATCGGTTTCCGTATTGTCGTCCCAGTCCACGGTTACAAGCTGATCTCCGGCGATCGCTGTCAGGTTCGCTGGAGCAGACGGAGGCAAGTCAGTCGTCGTGACTGTGACAATCTCGCTGTCGCCACTCT
>JBNMNB010000323.1:0-7512 GCA_051270635.1 Verrucomicrobiales bacterium
ACTGTCCGGTAAGGCTGTTTAAATGTCTATAACTTTTGGACAGCCACTCAAGAATTATGTTCACCATCAAGACCTACTGCGGAGGAATCTGTCTCACCAATGGCTATGCCATCGAGTGTCCGGATGGTACAGTCGTCATTGATGCCCCTGAAGGGATGCGCGACTGGCTTACTGAGAACAAGTTAGATCCCAAAGCATTGTTGCTGACGCACCTGCATTTTGATCACGTCATGGATGCCGCGGCCATTGCACAAAGTTTTGGCTGCCCGGTTTTCGCTCACAGCGCACTGACCGCCGAACTCCATTTGGGTGACCTTTTTGCCCAGTTCACCGGAGAAGCGATCACGATCCCTGAATTTTCGATCGACGAAATACTAGCTGATGCGACCACCACAACAGCGGCAGGCGCAACTTTTGAAGTGATTTACGTCCCCGGCCACTCGCCGGACAGCGTGTGTTTTCACCTTGCGCAGGAAGGCATCCTCTTTGCAGGCGACACTTTGTTTCAGTCTGGAGTCGGGCGCTCAGATTTTCCTGGCGGCAATGAGGCGCTCCTGCTCGGCGGAATTCGCGAAAAACTCCTGACGCTTCCCGGCGATACTCATGTTTACCCGGGCCATGGCGGGGACACGACCGTCTCAGCCGAGAAGACAGGCAATCCTTATATCCAGTGATTTCTGTGACCAGCCCGACGCATCAGCGTTTTTGCGGTTTCCAAGATTGCCGATCCACGTTAACGATTGTGGACGATGAGCAGCAGCACCTACAGCCCTTCCCCCGATCGTTATGATGGCCGAATGCCCTACCGCAAATGCGGCAAATGGGGGCTGAAACTTCCGGCGCTCACACTGGGATTCTGGCACAACTTTGGTGGGCCAAATGCCACGGAAAATCAGCGCGAAATGGTTCACACTGCGTTCGACTGCGGCATCACTCATTTTGATCTGGCGAATAATTATGGCACTCCTTACGGAAGCGCGGAAATTAATGCCGGGCGCATTTTGAAAGACTTGCCTCGCGACGAAATTCTACTGACCACCAAAGCTGGCTATGACATGTGGGACGGCCCTTACGGCGAGTGGGGTTCGCGCAAGTATTTAACGGCGAGCATCGACCAATCGCTGCAGCGGCTTGACGTTGACTACGTCGATCTTTTCTACAGTCACCGATTCGATCCAGACACTCCGCTGGAGGAAACGCTGGGAGCGCTGAACTCGATTGTCGATCAGGGAAAAGCTCTCTACGCGGGCATCAGCAGCTACAATACCGAACAAACGCGAGAAGCGATCGACATCTGTCAGCGCAACCACTGGGCTCCCATCGTGATTCATCAGCCGAACTACTCGCTGTTTAATCGCTGGATCGAGAAGTCGCTCCTCGATCTCACAGCCAGTCATGGCCTGGGAGTGATCGCCTTTTGCCCGCTCTATCAGGGGCTACTCACTAACAAGTATCTCAATGGCATTCCTGAGGCCTCACGGGCAGCGACCACTGAAGGCCTGCTGCGTGATGAAGAGCTGGCTGACGAAGTCCTGCGCGTCATCCGCGAACTCAACAGTATCGCAGGTGATCGCGGTCAAAGCCTTGCGCAAATGGCGCTGTCCTGGGTTCTGCGCGACGAGCGTGTCACCAGCGCACTCGCCGGGGCGAGTAGCGCGAAACAAGTGGCCGAGAATGCCAAGGCAGCAAGCAAAACACACTTCGCTGATGACGAGTTGACTGCAATCGACGCACTGGTCAACAGCGTGACTCTGCCGCCTTCCCTGTGGGCTGGAGAGTAGCATGCCATTGCTCAATCAACTCTGAATCAACTAGTTTCCCAAAAATACAAGTCACTCGAATCATGAAAGTAACCGCTACATTTATTGCCGTTTCCCTTCTCATCACAAACGCGAATGCGGATTGGCTGCAATGGAGAGGCCCTAATGGAAATGGCGTCGCACTGGATGCCGCGCCACCGACAAAATGGTCTGCAAGCGAGAACATCGCGTGGAAGCGAGAGATCCCCGGCCGCGGTTCCAGCACTCCAGTCATCGTTGGCAACAAGATCTTTTTAACAACTGCGATCGCCACTGAAGAGTCGAGCGAAAGCAAAGAAGTTCCGGACGCGCCATTTCAATTTGTGGTGATGTGCTTCGATCGCACATCTGGCGAAGTGCTGTGGAAAAAAACGACCGCCGAATTAGTGCCGCATTCTGGCCACCACTCGGATCATGGGTATGCGTCCGCCTCGCCCGTCACCGATGGCGTCCATGTGTGGGCACACTTTGGCTCGCGCGGCACATTTTGCCTCACGGTTGCAGGTGACCTTGTGTGGTCACGAACTGATCTGGGCAAAATGGAAACGCGTGGCGGATTTGGCGATGGCTCGAGCCCCGCACTTCACGGTGGCAAGTTGATTGTCCCGTGGGATCACGAGGGCGATTCTTACATCACAGCACTCGATGCGAAGACCGGAAAGACTGTCTGGAAAACAGCACGAGAAGAAGGATCCTCATGGACCACACCGTGCGTCATCGAGCAAGGCGGGAAAGCGATCGTCGTGCAAAGCGGCCCTGGATTCGCGCGCGCCTATGACCTGGCTGATGGAAAGGAATTGTGGCATGCCGAAGGTCAGACTGGGCGCCCAGTCGCCTCACCCGTTTCCACGGATGGAATGGTATTTGTAGGCAGCGGATTTCGTGGAGCCTTTCTAGCGGCTTACAAGCTGGATGGCGCAACTGGCGACATTACCGATTCGGACTCCGTCGTCTGGAGCCTGGACAAAGGCACGCCTGACGTTCCATCCCTCCTGCTTTCTGATGGACGACTCTATTTTCACGCCGCACGCAACGGAATCCTTTCGTGCCATGACGCCAGGACGGGAAAGGCCCACTACTCAAGGGAACGCATCGATGGCCTGCGCAATGTCTATGCTTCGCCTGTCGCTGCCGGTGGATTCATTTTCCTGACCGCAAGAGACGGCACAACTGTGGTGATCAAGGACAGCCCGAAACTTGAAGTCGTCGCAACCTGCAAGCTGGGAGAACCCGTCGATGCCACACCCGTCCCCGACGGTAGCGAGATGTTTATCAGAGGAGAAAAGCACCTCTACTGCATCAGCACGAAATCGTCCTGATAGTCATCGCCCGGCTACGCTTGCCAACGACCTGAAACTTGCCCCGCATTCATGCCTGAGATCGAATCTGAACTGATGGAGGAAGCAGCACGCTTCAAGGACGACTTCGAGCGCGCTCGTGGTGAGGTGGGAAAGATCATTGTCGGCCAGAGCCGGGTAGTGGAGGGAACGCTTTCCGCGATCATCTGCGGTGGCAATGTCCTGCTGGAAGGCGTCCCAGGGCTGGGGAAAACGGAATTGGTAAAAGCTCTTGCTCGAGTGCTGCAGCTCGACTTCAATCGGATTCAGTTCACGCCCGATTTGATGCCGGCAGATATCATTGGTACCAATATCATGACGGCTGGAGAAAATGGCATGTACCAATTCGAGTTCCGCCGCGGCCCCATTTTCACTCAATTGCTTCTGGCGGACGAGATCAATCGGGCCACGCCGAAAACGCAGGCAGCACTATTGGAAACGATGCAGGAAGGCTCTGTCACTACGGCCGGCCAAACCTTTCAACTCAAGCAACCGTTCTTTGTGCTGGCTACGCAGAATCCCATCGAACAGGAAGGGACATATCCGCTACCGGAGGCGCAGCTGGATCGTTTCATGTTGAAGATTTCGGTACCTTTTCTGAACCGAGCCGAATTGAACGACGTGGTGCAGCGCACGACTCTGCAGCAATCCACCGATGTGGCAAAAGTGTTAGACTCTGACCGCATCAACGAACTGAGGCAGATCCTGCAAAAGGTCGTTGTAGCAGCCGAACTGCGTGACTACGCAGTGCGGCTGGTACTGGCGACCCATCCAGGAGCTGAAGAAGCAGGCGACGCCGTTAATCGCTACGTTCGCTGGGGTGCCAGTCCGCGAGCAACACAGGCGCTCATTCGTGTCGCACGAGTGCGCGCATTGACGCAGGGACGGGTACACATTTCGCACGATGACATCCGCTACTTCGCACCTGAAATTCTTGGCCATCGGATCCTGTTGAACTACGACGGCCAGGCTGACAATGTGCAGGTCAGCGACCTCGTCGGTGACATTGTAAAGGGACTGCCGGAAAGTGCAGGAGCTCCGCCAGCTGAACCCGGCTATGCGATCCAATAACACGATCGCGACCATCAGAACTACACTTTCCCGTTCCCCACCATTGCCGAAACAATACACCCAGCTCCTGTCGAATCGCTTGCTGGACCGATTGCAGCGCTCGCGCATCACGCCCCTGCGCAAGCTGACGAATCGCAGTCCCGGGGGACATCTAGCGCGCAAGGGTGGTGCCAGCACAGAGCTTGCAGATTTTCGTGATTACGCGCCGGGAGACGATATCCGTTTCATCGATTGGAATAGTTTTTCTCGCCTGCACCGCCCTTACCTCAAGCTCTTTCATCAGGAGGAAGAGATGCATGTCACCGTGCTGATTGACGCATCCAATTCGATGCTGTTCGAAGGTAAGCTTGAGCTGGCGAGGCAACTGGCCGCAGTATTCGGCGTTCTGGCATTGAGGAATCCAGAGCGCCTCAGCATGCATGTGCTGGGAACACATGCATCGTCAACACAGACTCACCTGGCTCGCTGTGCAGGAAGGGCTAATGTGACAAAGATGCTTGCCTTCGTCGAACAGATCGATGGCGGTGGAGATGCAACATTTGAAGACTGCGTGGAGGCTGCCCTGCAACATCATCGCGGCAAGGGCGTCGCCGTGCTGCTCTCTGACTTTCTCACATTTGGCGATCTCACCCGTCCGTTTAATCTCCTGTTCAGCGCTGGCCTGCAGCCGATGTGCATCCAAATCCTGGCCCCAAGCGAAATCTCGCCCGATGTCAATGGTGACTTGAGAATGGTCGATTGTGAGCAACTGCAATCGCTCGATGTTTCGGCCGCAGGGAGTCTGCTGGGAATTTATCAGGAACACTTGCAGGCATACCAACAGCAACTCGAAACTCTGTGCCGCCAGCGCTCGGGACAATTTATTTCGACGGCATCAGGCACTGACATTGACACCCTGGTATTCGACACTCTACGCCGTCGCGGCTGGATCCAATAGCAAGCACGTGAGCATAGAACCGACCGTCTGCATTGAGGTTCACGGGGAATCGCTTCAACTTCTTAGAGAACGTGCAATTTTCTGGCCGGCGACTCGCACATTGATCGTCGCCGACATCCACTTTGGCAAAGCTGCCACGTTCCGTAGACATGGGATTCCGATTCCAGAAGGCGACACGCAGGGAGATCTGGAACGCCTTACTTCCCTGGTTCGCAGCCATGGCGCAGAGCGACTGCTGATAGCCGGGGACTTACTGCATGCGGCGTCCAGCAAGTCGCCTGACGTGTGCACAATGGTGCAGCAATGGCGGGCGCAGCATTCGCAATTGTCGATTGTTCTGGTCTCTGGAAACCATGACAAGTCGGCTGGTCTCGTCCCTGAAGAATGGCGCATTGATGTTCATCCGGAGTCACTGGCCGAGCCCCCATTTGTATTCATTCACGATCCTGCCGCTATCCCCGAAATCCCGGAGGCATTCTATATTTGCGGCCATTTGCATCCAGCTGTTGCTCTGGCTGAAGGTAGCCGAATGCGCGCGCTTAAAGCACCCTGCTTCTGGCAAACTGCCCACTCGCTCGTGCTGCCAGGCTTCGGAAAATTTACCGGATCTATTGCCATTCGCCCGGCTGTAGATGACCGCGTGTTCGCGATCACTCGCAATGGCGTCGTTGCAGTGCCGCAGAAATTGCTCAATAAAGATTCGCCTCGCCGGTAATTTGATGCCGGCATCGTTGTTTGTGAATTGCCAGTTGAGTTACTTATCTGCAAGTGTCTCGAGCCGAGGTATGTCCACTCAAACTGCAGGCAGAAGGCTGCGTCAATGGTTGGCCTGGCTGGTTCGCGAGAACGGCAAGGGTGGCGTCATGTCGCCGCGCATTTTGACCCCACCTCAGTTCATCGAAATTGGTAAAGGACATCAATCCACCGCTTCCAGTCTCGAAGTGCGTCTGGCGTGGATTGAAGTCCTTTCCTGTCTCGATCCCGGGAAATTCGCTGCCTTGTTTCCGGTTGCTCCGCATCAACCTAACAACCTGCGTTGGCAATCGGCCATCGCAGACGCGCTGATTGAAACTCGCCTGATCCTTGGTGAGGCAGGCCTGTTATTTGCTGATCTCGCAGCGAGTTCTGAAGTTGCCAGAGCGGCAGCGTTGGGCAGACCTGGATCGGCTTGAAAGGCAATTCCTCAATGTGTTGCAGCAGCGTGGCTTGCATGATCGTGAATCACTGCGCAAACAACTTGCATCCATTCCCGCGTCACAGTCGGATTCGAATGAAAATATCGTGCTGATCGGTCTGCCGGATCCTCTGCCACTGACGGTTCGACGGCTCGAGAAGGAAATCTCGGCGGACACGCCGGTGGACGTTCTGGTCTACTGTGATCAAGACGCATTTGACTGTGCCGAAGCATTTGACGAATGGGGTCGCCCTGGCCCCGTCTGGAGCGAAAGAGCGATCGCTTTCGACCAATTCACTGACCAGGTGCACGCGGTGGTCGAGCCTGCGCAGCAAGCGGAAATCGTCGCCGGATTGCTCGCCCAGAGTGGTGCTGCGGCCACTGCTGTTGGCTTGCTGGATTCGTCGTTAGAGCGTGTGCTGACCAATCGACTCTCGAGCGATCAGCACATTGTCTACAACCCGGCTGGTGAACTTTTAAGAGACTGTCCGATGATTGGATTGCTGCAGTGCCTGGTCGATGCTGCGAAAAATCCCACCGTGGCTGCAACGGGCAGGCTCATTCGCTGTCCGGGAATTCTTGGTGCCATAGAGGCCAACTGGAAATCGGCACAAATGTTCAATGCTGTCCGCCTGCTGGACGAATGGGACCGCATCGCTGCCGCTCACTTGCCAACTTCACTACGGGACATCGCGCAGTTGCTGGAGCATGATAAAGAATGGTGGTATGCACGGCGCACCCTGCAGTCTCGCCGAGCTCCCAGCGCTGAGCTCAAATATACCATCAAATTCGTGACTGGAATGATCGATGAAGTCAGCCGCGGCCGAACATCCCAGTCCCATGCGGATTTACTGGAATCAGTGCTTGAGCGTGTCTATGGCAAGCAGGAAATTGCCCGCGATTCTGACGAGACTCGATTCTTTGCTGCCGCACTCGCAGCTGTGCGTGAGGCCATGACAGCTCTCAGTATTGCCGATACATGGAAGGATCTACCGACATCGCAGTGTCTGAATTTTGCACTCGAACATATCGCCGATCAGCGCCACTTCCCGCCCAGGGCAGAAACTGATTTGCCACCCATTGAACTTCAGGGATGGCTGGAGCTCCTTTGGGAAGAGAAACCCCACATACTACTTGTTGGATGTAACGAAGGCATCGTTCCTCAGAGTGTTACCAGTCATGCCTTTCTGCCAG
>JBNMNB010000324.1:0-7439 GCA_051270635.1 Verrucomicrobiales bacterium
GACGGAAGCTGGCGTCATGGCATCGGTCCGTGCCTTCGCGGAAAAATCAGGCATCCCCGCCGTGCTCTACATCAAGAACGAGGGATACATCACGCCTGCAGGTGCCGCTGAACTTGTCAGTGACGGCATTATTTCGTGGATCAAGTATGCTATTGTAAGAGAAAATCCCGCTGAGGATCCTTTTTTATCAGAGTTAGTGCAGCTAGTTGATCCTCGCATGATTGTCAGTGGCATCGGTGAGCAGCCAGCTCCTGTGCATTTGTTAGACTTTGGTGTCGGCGGATTCACATCCGGATGCGTTTGCGTCCAGCCAGCTCTATCAGCGCAAATGCTCACGGCGCTGAAAGCCGGCGATCGCGCCGCTGCGGAAGCGCTCCGTGTGCAATTTTGCCCACTGGAAGATCTGCGCAATGCGCATGGGCCCATTCCTGTGCTGCACCACGCAGTCGAGGGCGCTGGGATCGCCAAAACCGGGCCGCACCTGCCATTGCTGGGGCCATTGGAGGACTCGCTCGTGGCTGAGATCAGTCAGACCGCATCGGCACTGCGCAGTGCGTCGGCCGGGGCATGAGTGACTTCGATATCGCTGCTGTCCGCGCTGAATTTCCGATTCTCTCGCAGGTCAGGAATGAGAAGCCGCTGGTGTATCTGGACAATGGCGCGACCACGCAGAAGCCAAAGGTTGTCGTTGATGCCGTCTGCCGATTCTATTCTCAGCAGAATGCCAATATTCACCGTGGCGCTTATTCCCTGAGTGTCGAGGCGACAGACCTGTATGATCAAGCAAGGGAGCGCGTCGCATCATTTCTAAATGCAGCGACATCCCGCGAAATTATTTTCACCAGAGGTACCACGGAGTCGATCAATCTTGTGGCCGCTACCTGGGGCCGCGAGCATGTAAAGTCAGGCGATGAGATAGTCCTGACGGTCATGGAACACCATGCCAATATTGTGCCCTGGCAAGTGCTCGCTGAAAGCGCTGGCGCAACCCTCAAAGTGGTCGATATCTCTGATGAAGGGGTGCTCGATCTCGAGCAGTATGAAGAAGTTCTTTGCGAGCGCACACGGCTTGTTGCATTCACACACGTGTCGAATGTCCTGGGAACAACAAATCCTGTTAAGCAGATGGTGCAAATGGCACACGCTCATGGCGCGCTCACATTGATCGATGGTGCGCAGGCCGTGGCGCATGGGCAGGTGGATGTAAGGGATATTGATTGCGATTTTTACGCGTTTTCCGGGCATAAATTGTTTGCCCCAGATGGAATTGGCGTTCTCTACGGTCGGGCTGAATTACTCGATGCCATGCCGCCTTACCAGACCGGGGGCGATATGATTGAGCTGGTCAGCTTTGAAAAAACTACTTTCAGGGCAGCGCCCGAACGCTTCGAAGCCGGAACACCACACATCAGCGGCGCAATTGGACTGGCCGCTGCTATCGACTATCTGTCGACGCTCGATCACGCAGCGATCGCCGCCCATGAAGCGTCGTTGCTCGAACTCGCGACAAACGAACTACTGGCAATCGAGGGTGTTCGAATCAACGGGACAGCACCCGGCAAGCAATCGGTTATCTCATTTACTCTCGATTGCGCGCATCCGCATGACATTGCGACGATTCTTGATTCTGCCAATGTCGCCGTCAGGGCCGGGCATCACTGCGCCCAACCATTGATGAAACGATTGGGTGTCTCGAGCACTGCGCGCGCATCGGTGACAATTTATAACACCAGCGAGGAAATCCTTGCGCTAGTTGCAGCAGTTCAGCGCGTGGTGAAACTGTTCGCTTGATTTGCTATTCAAGGATTGACCGATTGCTCAAAAAATTAGCACCATTAGACATGAACTTGCAAGGAACCTCCATCATCGGAAATTCTCGTGGCAGTGCCACGGGAAAGACATTTAGCGCAACCAACCCAACCACTCGTGAGGCGATTGCGGTTGATTTTCATGCCGCAGCCGGCAGCGAAGTAGATCAGGCGGCAACTCTCGCGGGCGCTGCGGCGATAGCCTTCGGCGCTACCAGTGGCAGACAACGTGGCGCATTATTGCGAGCCATTGCCGATGAGATTGAGAAGTTGGGCGATGCTCTGGTAGAACGTGCCACTGCGGAGACCGGACTACCCGAAGGGCGAATCCAAATGGAACGCGGACGGACATGCGGCCAGCTGCGCTTGTTCGCTGCGACAGCGGAGGAAGGCTCCTGGGTTGATGCTAGAATCGATCACGGTGATCCCGAGCGGCAGCCACTGCCGAAGCCTGATGTGCGTTCCCTGTTGCGGCCAGTGGGCCCAGTCGTGGTGTTTTGTGCCAGCAATTTTCCGCTAGCATTTTCGGTGGCAGGTGGTGACACCGCCGCAGCGCTTGCTGCAGGCTGTCCGGTTGTCGTGAAGGCGCATCATGCCCATCCTGGAACTGCCGAATTAGTCGGGGGAGCTGTCGCTGCTGCGGTAGCTGCATGCGGATTGCCAGAGGGCGTATTTTCACTCTTGTTTGGGTCGGGGCGCGAAGTGGGCGCCGCACTGGTGCAACATCCGGCTATCAAGGCTGTCGGCTTCACTGGTTCGCGAGCAGGGGGACGTGCGCTGATGGATCTTGCTGCTGCACGGTCTGAGCCGATCCCGGTTTACGCGGAAATGAGTAGCATCAATCCGATCTTCGTTCTTCCCGGCGCGCTTGCTGAACGCGGCAAAGCGATTGGCACCGGATTGCACGCTTCGGTAACGTTGGGAGTCGGGCAATTTTGCACCAGTCCGGGTTTAGTAATGCTCGGCGCTGATCTCGACGCCGGTGAATTGCTGGGCGAGTTGTCGTCTCTGATGAACGCGTCGCCCGAGGCAACAATGCTCACCGGTGGCATTTGCAAGGCATACCGCGACGGGGTCGCCGGTCATCGTGGAAATGCCAAGGTTAAGGAACTAGCCGCGGCTGATGCAACAGAAGATGCCTTCACCGGGGCTGCCGCAGTTTTTGAAACGGATGGTGACAGCTTTCTGAGTGATGCTTCACTTCAGGACGAATTGTTTGGGCCCGCGACATTGGTCGTCCGCCATTCCGATCGCGACCAACTCATAAAGATTGCGCACGCGCTGGAAGGGCAACTCACCGTAACCATCCACGGCACAGAAGCCGATCTGGAGGAACATGCTGAACTCGTCAGAATTCTCGAGACCAAGACCGGTCGATTGCTCTTTAACGGTTTTCCCACTGGGGTAGAAGTGTGCCATGCAATGGTGCACGGCGGCCCCTATCCGGCAACTTCAGATGGTCGATCGACCTCCGTTGGAACCCAGGCAGCGTTCCGCTTCACCCGTCCCGTCTGCTACCAGAACTGGCCACAGACTGCTCTGCCAGACGAACTCAAAGAAGGAAATCCACTAGTAATTTCGCGCTTGGTCGACGGAAAGCGGGCCTGATCTGCCCGCCTTCCATCAGTGGAAATCGTGGGATTTTCGGACTGCCTACTCTACGCCAAAGCTAATTCCTTTCATTTCTGCCTGACCGCGGATGGCGCTACTGACTGCCTGACCGAGTGAATTGTCTTCGCCGAGTTCCTTGCGCTTTGCGCCGACCCAGCTGTCACGTTCCTGTGTCAGTTTCAGAATCTGCGTTTGCAGTTGCTGGCGGCAGGTGAGTTGTGTTTCGACGTGGGCCTTCAGTTCTTCAATGCTCAGCTTGCGTAGTTCCTCTGGAAGATCTTCTTTCTTAATATCTGTCCACTTAAAGTCCTTCTGCTGGCAGGCGTCGACGATGTCCCAGTGGGCGTTGCAGTAAAGTGACGATGCCTTCGTGGCCGCGCGGCTCACTAGATTGGCCTTGTTGACGCCAAAGGCATTGGAGTCTTGAGCAAACTGATTTTCCGCCCATGCCTGACGCTGCTTGCCAAACGCGATGTAGGTCTTGTTAAGCTCACCATTCAACTTGACGATTTGATCATCTTGTGGCGCCTCGATGTGCGCAACCGCTTGATTCTGGTCAATGACCATGAACGATCCATCGGCAAGTAGAGCGCCTTCTTTCCATCCACCAGCGATGCCTGCGCTCTCTTCTCCGCAATGGATGGTGTTAACTATAATTCCCTTACTGATCGCGGTCTTGCAGGCAGCAGGCGCGGCAATTGGCCCTTGCGTGAATGCTTCGTTGCCAGCAATGAAAATCGCTTTGTAAGTCTCTGGCGATGTCTCCCAGGTCAGAGTTGTCACCGCCTGCTCGATCACTGCGCCGCAGTATTCTTCGCCGCCGTTAGTGCTGAGCGCGAATAGTTCTTTGGAGATGGTATCAAGATCACGCGTCAGCGGTTGGATCTGGCGAATCCAACGCGAGTCATCGCTGAGGCTACTTTTTCCGTATTCGAAAAGTGCTACCTGCACCGCCGGTGTCTTTCCTCCCTGTTTGGCGACGATGAATTCGTTCACCACACTCCACAATTGAGTCTTCGCCTGAGCGATCAGGCCACTCATGCTGCCGCTAGTGTCCAGGAGCAATGCGATCTGCACCACGGGTGCCTTCTCAATGTCTGATGGAGCTATGGCGGTTGATTTATCACCGTCAATTTCCACCGCGACTTTCTCGACACTGGGTTCCTGTGCTGTCGCTATGACTATGAGAGTTCCAAGCGAAATGATTCCCGCTCCAGTCAGCTTCCAGATTTCTGATTTCATTTTGATATTCGTTGTAATGTTAGTTCTATTTTACGAGCACCGTTTGCCCGTCCACGTTTAGCAAGAGTTGTCCTTTAAGGGCGAAGCAGCCCAGACGATTGCCTGTCGCCAGTTTGTCGACCAATTGATTGAATTCTGTAGATCCGATTTCGACGACTCGGTCGGGTGTCGTCGCAGCGGAGGTTCCCTCTCCAAGTTGACTGTCAACCCAGAGGTCGCCGCGCTTGAAATAGGCGCGATCGTTCAGCTGCTGCACTTGCGTGATTTCGACCTCTTTCAAGTTCTCATCCCAGAATTGGTTAGTGCGATTCAGGCTCTTCTTCTCCGTCCATGCCTTAGTGTTGAATTCCTGGTTGAGCGACTCTGCGCCCCATCGCTTACCTAGCGCCCGACGGCGGAAATTGTCCGATGCCTGGCCACGATTGGCACCCGCATCGGCGAGATTGGTTCCTTCTTCAGCTAGAAATGCGGTGTATTCCGTGAGAATTCCGAATTCCTGAGACAGGCGCACTATCTCATTTACCAACTCGCGCACTCTGGGATCATTTTTGGGGATCGGCGCTGCAGCAAAGCCGCCGGCATCTGCGCCAATGTCTCGGATGGCCTCGGCGAGAACGCCAATCTTGTTACTTGCCCATAGACGCGGAACAAAGGAATTTGCGGTCGTTGCTTTGTCGAATTTGAAATCAAAGTTGAACGTGCGCGGGCCTGATCGATCACGTCCGGTTAGCTGGAAGCGCACTGGTTGGCTGCCGATGTACTTCCCGAGCAGGACCACTTGCTCGCCCTGGAAAATGTCGGGCAGTGTCGCAGGAAGCAAATCAGTGACGCGGGCAGATACAGGATGGCCCGCTTGATCGACAATCGAAATCTTCGGCTCAGCCAGCACTGGGCCGGCCAGACGGCGATAGACTTGTCCGACTTTGACTTCGACATCTTCTTTAGGTAGCACGTAAGTGGCCACGGCACGGCTTTCTCTCGCCAGCCTGCTAAGCAGGGGAGTATTGACATCGACACCAACTCCGAAGGTGAAAATTCGGCGACTGTGAGGGTTTCCTTTTGCGGCTACTTCGCGGATCGCTTTCTCTGATGTCTGGCCAATCGTCGGCAGTCCATCGGTCAGGAACAAGACGATCGGCAGTGTGCCTTCGGTCGGTTTTTGACGCAGTGCCTCAACGATGGCGTCATGAATGTTAGTGCCGCCACTGACGCGAAGTGCTGTCAGATATGTTCGCACTTGTTTCATCGTCGCGGCGTCTTTCACCACCGGTTGTGGTGAGAATGATTCGACCGATTCATTGTAGACGATGATGTTGAAGGCTTCGCCATCATCGAGTCCTTCCAGAACCTGGAGCGCGGCTGCCCTGACTTGTTCCAGCTTCTCGCCAGCCATGCTGCCTGAGCGGTCAATGACCACGGTGACTTCACGTTTCATCGGCGGCAGATCTTTGTTCGGAGCTGGAGGCGCGACCAGAACCATGAAGTAGCCACCACTGATTTTTGGATCCGGGTAGGCGACCAGCGATGCAGTCATGGCGTCACCTTTTTGCCGCAGCATAGAGAACAGAAATGCTCCCGGTTGCGTCGTCGCTGAGATTTTGGCGGCAATGTGGCGATCGCTGATGCGCTGAAGGTTCAGCTCGTGGCTGGGCGAGTAGAGCGAGGCAATCGGTTCCGTAGATTTTACATCCAGATCAATATTCCACGGGATGCGGTATTCCAGTGTCTCCGAGCGCGGCAGCACATAGTCGATACGGGTGCCATCGATCGGGAGCAGGCGATCAAAGGTCACTCGCACTTTTTGGCGGCCATTTGCCGGGACGGGGAAAACGCTGGATTGCAGCATGTCCGTCCCAATGAACTCCAGGAGTGCAGGATCCTTGGTCTGCGCCACAATCGACTCATAGATCCGACGCGCCTCCGCCCGCGGTAGAATCTTTGCCGAGGCTTCAAGGCCCGTGCCCTCAAATGTGAATCCTCGAAACACCGAACCCTCAGCAACAGGAATGATCACCTCCGATTCTATCTGGCGATTGTTCGGATTGTGCAACGAGATGTCCAACTGCGTCGTCGCCATCTGGTCATTGACGGTGATGCGAGCATCGACCTGAGTGACAACCACCGGTTGATTGACCGGCCTGGTGCGCCGCGAGTGATCATGAAGAAACGGACGCGTGATCGGGATAATCTGCTGCGGCCGAAATTGCAGCTGCCTTGATTCCGCTGGCGCTGGTGCTTGGGCCTGAGCCGCGATCGGAAGTCCAAGCCCGCCCAACAGTGCAAGCACGCAAAAAAAACTAACCACTGTCCTGGCAGAAGAAATAAGGCGCGTTCGGTTAAAATCTATTGCTGTCATGTCCTCATCATAGACCCGTTGCCGATCGCGTCTGTAAAGGTTATGTAAACTGGCATTGGTCAGCGTCTCCTTGTGGGTTTGCGCATTGAGCAGCCCGAGAAAGATTTTCCCCTCAAAATTCTGATCGGATAAGCCAACGATTGGGCTTTGAGGATTTCTTCAGGATCTTCAAAGGCAGCATCGGGAAGCGCACCCTTGGGCGCTAGTTTGGTGCTTCGAAGTAGGTCTGCGCCGGAAGGAAGTGAAGTTTAAGAACCCTTTACACGTTTCCCGGGAAACCTCGCATCCAAGCCAGTAGCTAGAGGTTATCCGAAAAGGGTTCTGGATGTGAGATTTTGCCGGTCACTTCGCTGAGATTTTTTGTAGTCACCGTCGGCTCCGTCGTTTTTCATCCGCGCGGTTGCCTTCAGGAGCGATTTCAT
>JBNMNB010000325.1:0-7338 GCA_051270635.1 Verrucomicrobiales bacterium
AGGAGCAGGACTTGCAGGAGCAGGACTTGCAGGAGCAGGACTTGCAGGAGCAGGACTTGCAGGAGCAGGACTTGCAGGAGCAGGACTTGCAGGAGCAGGTGAAGGTGCCGACGAAGAAGATGGTGTAGGCGGCGAATTACCTGAATCCCCGGGATAGGGAGGTGGGACAGACGCATCAGGATGAGGAGGTGGCGACTGAGGATCACTCTGCTCGTCACCCGTTGGCTGGTTGGAATCGTTCTCTGGCACGGTGCAAATATTCAGAAATTTTGGTCTATTGTCCAGCAGTGAATAGAATAATGGAATCGACTGCCGTCGGCATTTTTCTACTGGAACGGACGAATCGCGCGCTTTAGCAGTGCCACTGCCAATTCGACATGCCAAAATCTCCCACCAGCACTGAGCCACCTGGCTGTGCCAGTCTCGTCCTCTACAATCTCCTGCTTCCTCCAGGTTTGCTTCTGGCGCTGCCTGGATCACTGCTGAAAATGAGGCGCAGGGGCGGCTATGGCCCGGGATTTGCGCAGCGGTTTGGTCGCTATGATAATACCCTTCCCCCGCCGCCAATCGATCGCGATGAACGGCCGATCTGGATGCATGCAGTAAGTGTTGGCGAAGTCCTCATTGCGCAAAAACTCATCTCTGAGTTACGCCAGCAATCCCCTGACATTCCTATCGTTCTCTCGACCACGACTTCCACTGGCCATGCGATCGCCCTGAAGAATCTCTCAGATGATGTTCGAGTGATCTACAATCCGATCGACCTGCCGCGAATCGTCAGGCGCTCACTCGACAGCATTCGTCCGCGCGGGATCGTTCTCATCGAAGCCGAAGTCTGGCCCAACCTCGTGCGCGCAGCTGTGCGAGACCGCATCCCCGTCCTGCTGGTCAATGCCAGGCTCTCGCCCCGCTCTGAAAAACGCTATAGACAATTCCGCAAGCTAGTCGCGCCGGTGTTCCGGATGCTCTGCAAAGTCTGCGTGCAAGAGCAGGAAGATATCGAGCGCTGGCGTGAGCTGGGAGTCTCGCCTGAGCGCATTTGCCACACCGGAAGTATCAAATTTGATCAAAATCGAAATGTCACAGCCGCTGACGATCAAATCAACACCTTCCGCGGCATGGTGCAACAATTGTGGGGCGAACAGCCGCAACCTATGGTGCTGCTGGCCAGTTCTCATGACGGCGAAGAGGCAGCGATCGGGAAACACATTCTAACACTCAAACAACGCTTTCCATCCTTAAAATATCTCGTAGCACCAAGGCATTTTGAGAGAGCAGCCGATGTCGAAAGAGATCTGCAATCTGCAGGATTAGTTTCCGTTCGACGCAGCCAACTGCCTGCGTCGATAAATAATTCGGTTACTCCAGATACCTTGATAATCGACACTACGGGTGAGCTGCGTGCATGGCAGGCGCTTCCCAATCTCCATCTGGTGATCATTGGTAAGAGTTTCCTGGCATCAGGTGGACAGAATCCAGTGGAAGCAATCGCTGCAGGTAAACCAGTGATCGCGGGCCCTCATATGGAGAACTTTGAAGCTCTTATGATGCTTTTAAAGAAGCAAAAGGGCATCGTCCAAGTTGGCGGACTCGATGCCCTGCCCCAGGAAATCATCCGGCTTATCGATGATCCTGCGCACTCTGCTGCACTCGTTGATCGCGCCCGTGGTGCCCTCAATGCCCATCACATGGCAACCCATAAAACGGCTCAGCTTATTCTTGCTGAGACTACTTTCCGCTAGGTATCTTTCGTGCCACTTGATGAGACACAAGATGCTTGCGTACAATGATCGCCAGCACTTCATCGTTTTTAATTGTCGCCACTACGGAGCTGTCTTCATCCAGAAACCGCAGCATGTCCGTCTTAGCTGATCGCCCCCAGTCGGCGGCCTCAATCTCGATAGAACTTTGATCTTTAAAAATGATTGCGAGTGTCTTCATACGTTAGTTCGACGGTGGTAAAAGCTAACGGGTTCTAATAGAAATCGCAACATTTCATTATGATTATTATGGAAATTATATTATTCCCTCCTATGTTTGTAGCGGCATTATGAATTCTCTCAATCGTCGCACACTTACACCGGGTCGCATTACGGCGCTCTCGCGCCAGGGGCAACGCTGGTGGCCGCACAGCGAATCCCCCGCCTGTGTGAATACCTTTCGTGAACTCTCCAGCCCGACTTCTAGTCGAATGTCAGGAGTTCCCGGAATCATTGCCCTGCCGCTTGCCGCAGCCAGCGTAGCCACACTTATTTCGAATCACACGCAGAAGGAAGCCGATGGCAACGGCATGACTTACGCTGTCCATGCTCCCATACAAGCTGAAGTCACCCGACCTTACATGGCGCCGGCGACCACCGTAATCGAGCCGATCGCTGATCGCGGAAAACATGCCGCAAACTTCTCCATTCCTCACGCGGAACCCGCTGCCTCCCCGCCGGTGCAGGCGCGGGATCATTCGAAAGCCGTTGGGGTACCAGTATCGATCGCTATCGCGCAGTCAGAGTCAGAGTCAGAGCCCGAGCCCGAGCCCGAGCTAAAGCTAGAGCCTCAGCCATTCGTTGATCCGTTTCACAGTCTTGATCTCGCGCAGGAAGAAGAGGAACTCGGACCAGAGACAGGACTACTTCCAGACTTGGATGATCCCATCACAGAGGCGCATCCAGAAATATTCAGCGTCAAAGAAATTGTCGATGCGCCACGCGGCACTCACAATTTGTCAAAACTGGCGCGCTATCAAAAGGAATTTCCCGAGATCTTTGGATTATCCAGTAGCGGTTCCAGTAGCAGCGATTCAACACCATTCACCCCAGCGGCCTTGATGCCGGCAAATCGACAGTTGCGCCAAGCAGTAGCACGCGCTCGGCAGTGGCGGGACGATGATAACCGCCCGGTGAAGAACGAAGGTCGGCCGCTTACTCTACTGCAAACCCTGGGAAAGTGGCTCAAGTCGCGCTCATAACGAATAAACATCGCTATTCGGCAGGCACATTTTTCGTTCGATTTTTCTGATTCCGTCCGAATAGTGGTCAATGCCCCCTGTCCCGGACAGCGCGCTCCTGCAGGAGTTTGCACGATCACACTCGTACCCAGCGTTTCGAGCGCTGGTCGATCGACACCTGGATCATGTGCACTCAGTAGCACAGCGTGTCCTCCATAATCATGCACTGGCAGCCAATGTCAGAGTTCTGGGAAACCTTGCCACCTCGAATCCTGAAGCCGCATCGACCATCGCCATGCATCCAATTCTGCGTTAAGGAAAGAATCACTCATGCCCGGACTCCACATCCGGGTGCAAAATGATCCCGCCAGCGCTAAAATTCGGGCACTGCGCAACAACATTCCATTGCCCGATGCTTCTCAACCATAGACTCACTAACACTAAACCATGAAAAAGTCTTACATTGTCACCATTTTCATTCTAGCGCTTACCGCTGCGGCCATCATCGGCGTGCAATTCTCTGAGAATCGAAAACTTCAGAGAGAACTGACGTCACTGCGTCCGTCCTTATTGATGATTGAGGGAAGCAGCCAGACGACTGGCATTCCCGCGACTGAGGCGCTTGACAATACCGCTGCCGAAAGCAGCAGTGATGACGACGTAGCAAATTCGTTCACCAATCTTCGGGAAATACTAGCGCAGCGGAATCCGATGAAACGCATGCAGGCACTGCTGAACTATGTGAAGAACTTGCCCGTAGATCAAATTGGTGCAGCCCTTCTGGAACTTCGGGCAGGAGCCCCAGACTGGGATCCTGAGGCAAAATTCGTCGCCCACATGCTACTGACCCGCTGGGGCCTGGAAGATCCCACTGCTGCCTTTACCAGTGTCGAAGCTCTTGGCGTCAAGCGCGGTGGTGGCGATGCAACGAGCATCCTCGCAAGCCTGGCTGCAGTCGATCCGAAGCGCGCAATAGAATGGCTCAACAACCCTGAAAACACCCTTCAGCAAATGCCTAAAATGGGCCACATCCTTGCTGGCACCATCGCCAAAGAATGGGTGCGGCAGGATCCCAGTGCTGCCATGGAGTGGGCGAAAAATCTGCCCGACGATCAACGGCGCGGTGCACTGGGAGGGGTTCTCGAAAGTCTCGCCAGCACAGATCCTGGCAAGGCGGCAGAGCTGGTAATGAGCCTCGATAACAGCAGAGAACGGGGCGATCTGGTAGGCGATATCGCGGAATCCTGGGGACGCCAGACACCGGATTCGGCTCTGGATTGGGCACAGACGTTGCAAGGGGATGAGCGCGCACGCGCCATCGAAGAAGTGCTCGACGGCTGGGCTCAGACTTCACCAGCTGACGCCGCTGCCTACATCGATGGACTTCCCTTGGATGCTCGAACCGACCGGCAGATCGCCCAGGTGGCCCGGGAATGGGGCAGGCGAAATCCTTCGGATGCAGCGGCATGGCTGGGCTCCCAGGAGGAAAGCGCCGGCAAGCGAGACAGCATCGGCGAGGTCATGTGGAATTGGACAACGACAGATCCTGAGGCGGCTTCCACTTGGCTCAGCGAACAACCCGCGGGACAAAGTTACGACGCCGGCGCCGGTGCTTTGGCGAAAGCAGCATTTGAATCTGATCCTGCAGCTGCCATCACTTGGGCAGCGACCATCGGCGACGACCGACAGCGAGGCGAAATGATCAACGGCGGACTAGAATGGTGGACAGAGCGCGATCCTGCTGCCGCGCAAGAATGGGCCAAAGACAATGGGATCACGCTGCCTGAGGCTACCCGCAGCGAAGACAGCAAGTAACGTGAATACGATTCCGGATTGACGCTTCCACACGCGCCAGTGATAACTGGCTGTAGCGTTTTGCAGTAAACCCTCTGAATGAGTTCACCCACGGAGGATCCGCCCGGTAATCTGAATGCGAAAGCGCTTGAGGCGAGAGTCCAAGCCTTGCATCGGCATGACTTCCAGATCTACATTCGCTCGCAGGGGCCTGTCGTGCGCACAGTCAGGTCGGATTGACAGTGAAGGTTTCCGGACGTGTCACCCTCCTGCACGACGCGTTCGAGAAAGGCGCATTTTCCGAACAGTTCCTTAATTTGCTGCTGATCGCGGACGATTGCGTCAATCCGGTCAGCGCCTTCTCGACTTGGTTTCTACGCCCCTACTGCGGACGAAAATGATCACGCACTCTTACTTTGGCAGAAAGAACGTGCGCTGTTTTTCGGAGACCGGCATGCCGATGATTTCCATCGCCTTCATGCAATCTTCCCACAGCTTGCGGCGCTCGCTGAGTGCCGGATTTCGCAACAAGTAGGAGGGATGGTAGGTAACCAATGTGGGAATGCCGCGGAAGTCATGGGTGCGTCCGCGTGCTGCACCAACTGAGCCTTCATATTCGAGCAGCCCCTCAGCCGCTGTTCCACCAAGAGCTACGATGACCTTGGGCTCAACGATTTCAACTTCCTGGCTCAAATACGGACGAAACGGTGCCATTTCGTCTGCGGTAGGCTTTCGATTCTGCGTCGTCTGGTTCGGAACTTTCGGACGAAATTTTACAATATTCGAAATGTAAACCTTGTCGCGCGACAATCCCATCGCGGTGATAATTTTGTTCAGCAATTCCCCTGCTGGGCCGACGAATGGCTCGCGCTGTTTTTCCTCTTCTGCGCCCGGTGCCTCGCCCACGAACATCATGTCCGCGTCGGCATTGCCCACGGCAAAGACCATGGTGTCGCGCAGGCTGTCCATCCCACTCAGCTCCTGGTCAGCTTCAATCGCTTCACGGACAGCTCGCAACTTTAATGCCTTCTCTTTCTTCCCGGGCGCGGGAATTTCTGCAGCGTGATCCCCCAGCCCGGATTGCGTTTCACGGAACACCTGCGGCAGAACATTTAACGCCTGCAGCGACTCGGGCGATAACCAGACCTGTCGCTTGCCGTGCTCCCGCTCCGCCTGCAGATGGCGAAGTAAGAGCGCAGCGGCTGACTTTCGGTTATCTATTGAGTTCGTTTCCACTACAGAAGTCTTTGCGCCACAGCAGCATTCGTCAAGACTCGGCGGAATTTTTAAAAATCTCTTCTGGCTGCCACCGCAGCCTTGTTTCACCCGGTTCGTCTGCTATAGAACCAGTTTTCCAATTGTTTTTAAGATGACGAATTCGCCGCAAGACAACTCAAAATTCCTGTCGATCCTCTTGTTCGGGGCACCTGGCTGCGGCAAGGGCACGCAGGGAGTTGCACTCGGCTCGGTTCCCAGATTCTTCCACTTTGCATGCGGCGATGTCTTCCGATCGCTCGAAACGCGCACGCCTCTCGGGCAAGAATTCATCAGCTACTCGAGCCGAGGTAAACTTGTCCCCGATGAACTCACTATTCGCCTGTGGCGTTCACGAATCGATAAAATGGTCGAGTCGTCGACTTACAAACCCGATATCGATTTTCTTGTTCTCGATGGCATTCCCCGCACCATCGATCAGGCGCAGATACTGGAACAACACTTGAACGTTGTCCGCGTCTTTCACCTTTCCTGTCCCAATAGAACAGAACTTCATCGACGGCTGCGAAAACGAGCCATCAAAGACAATCGGCTGGACGATGCAAATGAAGAAGTGATCGCCCGGCGGCTCAAAACGTATGAGGATGAATCAAAGCCTCTGCTGGACTATTACAGCGATCGTGGAGTGATTGAAATTGATGCCTCACAGCAACCAATAAAGGTTCTCTACGATATCCTGGCTGGAATCATCACGATCCCCGAATGGAAAGACTCAGCGGAAACCTCCTGGTAAATCCTGACATTGACAAATTTGCATGAGAGTCATCTTCGCAGGAACGGGTGAAATAGGATTACCAACCCTGAGATGGTTGATTCAGGAGCCGGACATTAAGCTGATTGCAGTCGTATGCCAACCGGATAAGCCAGTAGGCAGGAAACAAGTGCTGACGCCGCCTGCGACCAAGAGTCTTGCAGATGAACAGGGCATTCTTGTCTATCAGCCCACCAGGCTACGCGATGACACCGAAGGTTTCACATCGACTGCACCCGACCTCATTGTAGTAATGGCTTATGGCCAGATACTGCCCAAGGCTGTCCTTGAAGCACCACGGCTCGCCTGCCTTAACTTGCACGCCTCGATTCTTCCAAAGTATCGTGGCGCCTCTCCCATTCAATCCGCCATTCTGCACGGAGACACGGAATCCGGGGTAACCGTCATGTACATGGACAAGGGAATGGACACGGGGGACATCCTGTTGATTCACCGCTTCGCTTTAGATCCACAGGAAACAGGGGGCACGCTACACGATCGACTAGCAGACGCATCTCCGGCTGCGCTTGCGGAGGCGATCACCAGCATTCGCAATGACGCGGCTCCACGACAACCT
>JBNMNB010000326.1:0-7328 GCA_051270635.1 Verrucomicrobiales bacterium
TATACGTGTGGGTAGATCCTGGTATCCACGCCGGGTCGGCCACATAGGTTACGAGAATCCCGCCTTCAATGTCGGACACTGTGGTAGTCACTTCCACGCCATCGATCGTCACTGCGATAGAATCCTTATCAACGACACTTCCCGCTTCATTAGTAACCTGAAACGTAAGGCCATTTGGGTTACTCCTCACACGTGAGATCGAAAGTACGACCGGCCCAGCAGGCCCACCGCTGAGAGATGCAATACCCTCGGCTGCAATCTTCGCCACATCAGCAGCAGAAAGCGCACGATTCCAAATGCCGATATCTGCCAGTGAGCCAGACCAGTGCTCGCCTCCCACCTCTTGTCCGCCGATGAACAGCGGTTGGGGGTTGACTGGATAGGCACCGGAGTTCTCGTAGGTGTTCGATTCCTCACCATCGCGATAGTAAGTGAAGTTGTTGCCGTCCTTCACGATGGCATGGTGCACCCACACATCATCCGGAATGGGATCTGGGTAAGCAACGTTCTCGGTGCCTACGCCCTCCTGGTGAAATTCGAATTGAGTAGGTGTGAACTTGATGAACTCACGCGGCGAAAAATCCGTCCCGTCGAGCATGTAACGATTACCCAGAACAATTTGATTTACGCCGGTTCCTCCTCCCACCTGGAGCGACCAGAATGCGATCGAAAGGGGCGTGCTCTCATCTAAAACCGGGATGAGTTCTTCGCCGAGCAAAGCGTAGGTAGCAGTGCCATCAAAGCTCGGGACACTTGAACCCGACAGAAACCCAGGAACTTCATCACCATCTGTCGCATCAATCCACTCGCCATCGACGAACTCTGCAACTGTGTTATCACCCGTGGAGTCGTTGAGGTCTTCTCCCGATCCTTCCGTGAGAGGCCACCAGCCAACAAGAGTGGGATCGACACCGCCTCCCCCACTCACGGGATCGACAACCCCAGTCACTGCATAGATAAAATCGTAATCAGTAGCGGAAACGCTGCCAGTTCCAGAGTTGCCAAAATAAAGACTGGGCTCCGCGGCTCCACCAACATTGCCTCCACCGACTGTCACAAAGAATTCGTTACCATCAAGGCTGCCATTGGCAAATACGGTCACCCTGTGAGTGCCGCCATCAGGGCCTAATTCTGGCACTACCTGAATCCAGAATTCCTGCCAGTCGATCAGTGAACTATCATCCAGTGAAAGAAGATTTCCGGGGTCATCAGTGGCATCGACGCCATTGACCATGAAGCCAGAGTCAGGATCACCATCTGCATTCACAAGCGCTTCGTCAGTATCTCCCCTTCCTAGAGCGAAGCCCATGTTGCCTGTTGCAGTGTCGAGTCCAAAACCTCCCTTGCCGCCATCCCTGATATGGGTGCCATCGCCTCCATCCGGCCATGGATCGCCGTCTTCGCGGTCATCCAGTGGCAATCCTTGCGTCGGCGAAGCCAGCCTGAGTCTGGCGTGTATCGTGACGCCAGGCCCGCCGTCCTCCAGAGGATCCTCACCTTCCTCAAAAACGGTTTTTGTGAACATAAGCTTCCGGTTGTCACCAGTGCCACCAGAAGTAAGCGCATCCTGCACGCGGATGAAGTCCGTCCCGCCCTGCTCCAGCAGTTCCACCCCGCCCGGTTGACCACCGTCAATGCCAAGCTCCGCTTCCCATTCATCAGATCCATTGTCATGATTCCAATCGGTGTCGTCAGGTGTGTCAGCAGCGGTCCAATCCGATCCGAACGCGTCAGTGAGCGGCGC
The DNA here is from genome assembly GCA_051270635.1 of Verrucomicrobiales bacterium. Taxonomy (GTDB): domain Bacteria; phylum Verrucomicrobiota; class Verrucomicrobiia; order Verrucomicrobiales; family DEV007; genus JAGROY01. The sequence continues at coordinate 1,745 of JBNMNB010000326.1, forward strand.
GTATCCTGATCCCGATCCTGGCGGGGAGACGGCTGCTTGCCACAGACTTTGCACTTCGCCCTCGGTAAGAACCCGGTTGAGCCAGATCGCCACTTCGTCTTGCCCGCCTGAGTGCGTGGTTGAGTCCGTGGCCGTCTCCCGGCGGCCACCAATCTTTGCCATCCCGGTGTCTGTGCCCCAGCCAACGACGTCCGGCATCAGGTTTTCTGTGCGATCGATGCCGTTCACCCAGATCCTCAAGTTCGAGGCGCGTTCCTCGCCGTCTGCGCCTTCAGTCGCCGCGACCACATGAAACCAACCCGAAGCCTCCTGAAGAAAGCTCGTATCATGGCCGCTGTTGTCTTCCAGATAGAGGGTTCTCTCAGCTAGTTCGCCAGTTTCGTTAGGATCCACTGCGAGCACCAGCCCGTTGTTGCCGATTACGATCTGGAAGCTCTTCGTCGGGTCATCAAGATTATTGGTGAAAACCCGATCGCCGCCATCTGCCCCCTGACCAGCTTTGATGAACAACGCGATCGTCATAGCGTTTGCACCGAAGGCCTCCCCGGCTCCCAGCGTGATGTGTCCGGCATTGTTACTTAAATGTGCCAGATTCGATGCTCCGCCGACCCCAGGCACAGCAATCCCGCCGTAAACTTCTTCTGGCCCCGGAATACCCACCATAGGACCATCGTCATAGTCACCGTTGTATTCGCCCGCTGCCGCAGCGTTGCCGGTGCTGTCCACGGCTCCACCCGCAGTGTCAGATTCATTCAATTCGTAATAGAAAGAAGGTGTCAGGCTTTTCACTGCATCCTGATAGACGCTGGCTTGGGATTCCACTGGAATCAGACACGCCATGCCTGTTGAGACGAGTAACAAACTGTGCTGCATTCTGGATAGGAATGGCGCCAGTAGAGCACATGGAAAGGAGGGAAAGTGAGTCCGGGAGGCGCCATTGGCAGACGCAGACATTGGTCGACTGTCTCTCCAACGATTCCATCGATTCGCGCAATCATTCTTCATGAATTACAAAAGGGTTAGGGTTAACTCAGGATACACCCCTCCATACAATTCCGCGTATCTACCCAATGATCGATTGCTGTACTTCCAACCGATCAGATAGCTGCGGTTTTTATTTTGGGGTTATTAGATTCCGCATCAAGCGGAAACACTCGCAAGGGGACGAAGCAGAGGGAAACTAGCGAAAAATGCGCGAAACGTTCAAGCATAAACTCATTTTTTTGCACCTGATTCAAACGAGACAGGACAAAGCGAAAGAGACGTGTTCCGATGAGAATCGAAGTCTGCCTGAAATGGTTCCAGCCGCTTTTTGACCAGTAATCAAACATCTACTGCCCACCTATTGTTGATTGTTGAACCGTTGATACAACACTTGGATAAACATCTCGGTGACTGATTCTCCCCCTCCCCTGGCGTCACCGGCGGTTCAACGGTTCAACACTGGCTCTGCCGTAAGAGATTAAGTGCCAGGCACTTTACAACGCTCTCTCGTCCCTTAAAAAGCCCCTCCCAGGAAAGTGCCGATCTCTTTTAACTCACTCCCAGGCCCAGCGACCGAACCACTTTTCGGAACGTTTCCAGGTGCGCCGCAGGCACGGCCAACTGAGTTTCGCCGCATCGGAGGCATCGATTCTGAAGTTGCGGCTGGGCACAGATCATGGCGCAGGTGTTGGCGTCCCGGCACTCGAACAACGATGCCTCGCCGCAGCTCCGCAGGGCCTTGCCATCGTCCTCGCAGGTCTTGAGAAACCCCCGCACGGTCTCAGGCAGCGGTTGGTTGTCGCACCTTTGGAGAAACGTGGCGAAATCACCGGCGCTCTGCCCGCGTTCGACAGCCTCCCGCGCTCGCGTGGGTTCCAATAGTCGGCCACATAGATCCCAAGCAGGCAACCGCGCGACAGCCTCCCGCGCTCGCGTGGGTTCCAATTGCCAGACATCTGTTGCAACGGGTTCCGCCCAAGTCTGCAGCAGAAATTTTTCGGCAGCCAGTGGAGTTCCTGATCGGAGGCGGATACTCAGGTTCGGCAACACCGTCAGTTCGAGCGATGAGTTTGGCTGCGTGGGTTTGAAATCTGGAGTGCAACCAAAGCAATAGGAACCGAGATTAGTGATCCGGAGAGCGCGCAGTCCATCATAGCGGGAAAGCCACTGAAGATCATCCCCGCCCCATTGTGCCGCGAAATCGTTCAATCCGTCTCGGGGATGCACAATGAACGCTCAGTTCAAGAAGCCCTATCTCCCTTCCTCTACGACGCGGAAGTACCCTGCGGCTGGTCCGGGGAAATCGATGATGTGGGACGTCTCGCTTCCACCGGAAGGGATGCTGGAGTCAATTACCTGGCTAAAGTCGATCAGGTCTTTTGAGAACAGAACGGAGTAGGTGCGATCGGGGCTGGATGGCCAGGTTAGGAGGAACTGCTCTTCGACCAGGTCAGTTACAATGGTACCGATTTGGATCTCAGCTGGCTGGAGATTTCCTATGGAGAGGTCATCGATCACGAAAGTGCCGGTGACGGTTTCGCTGCCTCCTGAGACGAGTCCGATTTGCAGGCGCACGGCATCGTCGGGGACGACGAGCAGCTCTTCGCGCAGCGAGAAAATTGAGGATGCAATTTCTTCATCCCAACCATCGCTGTCACCGCTTACGGTGTAATGCTGCTCGCCAACAACTGTATTACCGTCATCAAAGAACAGGAGTGAAAGGCGCATCTCGCCGGTGGTGCTATACATCTCGAACCAGCGGACGATCAATTCATCGCCAGCGGCAGCGTGGCCGGTGAGATCAAAGGGATAGTACCACTCACCGTAGCCGCTCTCGTCGTTGTCGATGACGGCGAGTGCGTGGCTGGGGCTGACTGAGTTTTCTGTGGTCACCTGATCGATAGAGGCTTTCGAGCCGCCGCGGTTCCAGCCCTGCGGGCTGGCGGATTCCGGTATGTCGAGGCGGGCACCGAGCTCGAAGGTGGGGTTGGGCCAGAAGTTTCCAGGAGCGAGATCGCCCTCGGAAAGCAGGGCGATGGAGAGATCGTCGATGAGCATGGTACCTTTGGTCTCAAGGCTTCCGCCTGATACCAGCGCAACACGGAGCGTCGCCGCAGCTGCGGGCACAAGTGTCTGGGCGTTGCTTCTCCTGAAGGTGCTCGATGCGACGTCGCCCGTCCATCCGGCGCTTTGGCCGGTGGTTTCGTAATGATTTTCGCCCACGACTCCGCCTTCCGCATTTAGGAACAATACTGAAACACGCATGGAGCCGCCTGCACTGATGTCGAACAGTTCGAACCACTGGATGTTCAGGCGATCCTCGGATTCGGCGATGCCTTCCAGTGCCAGGTCGGCATACCATTCGCCGTAGCCATCGGCGCTTTCGTCCACCACAGCCAGCGCATGCGTCGGGCTGATGGAGTTGGCGGTGCTGATCTCGCAGATGGTACCGAGGCTGCCGCCGCGATTCCAGCCAGTGACTGCTCCGTCTGGAGCATCGAGTCCTGCGCCTTCTTCGAAGCCGGGATTGTGCCAGAAGTTGCCGCTGAGAACCTGCGGAGCAACCGGCGCTGCGATGGAAAGATCGTCGATGACCATGACGCCGGTGGTGGCCTCCGAGCCCCCGGATACCAGTGCCATTCGCAAAGTGGTGGCACCCGCTGGAACTTCGAGCGACTCATTGCGCAGGCTCAGTTCTGAGTCTGCGATTGATCCACTCCAGCCCGCACTGTCGCCGGTAACTTCAAAGTGGTGCTCACTAATGACCGCTTGCTCTGCATTGAAGAACAGTGCGGACAGCCGCATCGCATCGCCGTCGGAAACGCTGTAGAGCTCGAACCATTGCACTTGAAGACTGCCGCCAGCGCTCACCTTTCCTGCCAGTTCAAGATCGGCATACCATTCGCCGTAGCCCGTTACGTTGTTATCGATCACCGCAAGCGCGTGTGTCGGGCTGATGGAGGCATCACCGGTGATGGTGCCGATTGTGGCGTCGCTACCGCCGCGATTCCATGCGGACACGGTTCCATCGGGATCGTCAAGGTCGGTGCCTTCTTCAAACGTCGGGTTCGGCCAGAAGTTGCCGGCCAGAAGTTCCGGCTGCTTCGGTCGGGCGAGACAAAGGTTGTCGATCACCATGGTGCCAGTGGTTTCGAGGGATCCTCCTGAGACCAGGGAAAGTGTCATACGCGTGGTGGCGAGCGGGACGATCAGTGGTTCCTCTCTGGCCGTGTAGGTCGAATCCTGCGGTGAGGAGTTCCAGCCGTCGCTGAAGTTATTGGTGACAAAGTGATTTTGACCGACCACGGCATCGGTGCCGTCGAAGAAAACCAGTGACACTCGCATTTCCCCACTTTCAATGGCGTACATTTCGTCCCAGGAGAGAGTCAGTGCATCGCCTTCCGTTGCGATCCCGGCGAGACTAAGCTGGGTGTACCATTCGGCATAACCCTCAGTGTCATCATCGTTGACCGCCAAGGCATGGTTTCCACCGTCGGGAACAGGAAAAGCGACAACGCAAAGGCCGGGATTACTGCCACTGCGCGACCAATCGTCCAGGGCTCCATCTGCGAGTTCGAGATCAGTGCCTGCCTCGAAGGTGCCATTAGACACAAGGTTCGTGCCCGCCTCAGCGGCTGAAGCAACTGACGATACTGTTAGGAATGCACCAAGCACCCCCAATAAAAAAAGGTGTGATACTTTCATGTTTTAATTTAACGATTGCGGCACCGTCGACGACGATATCTGCGAACGCAAACCCTCACTCAAAGCTGCGGCTGCCCCCCGGGGGGGTGAAGCGTGAGTTTAGACACGCCTCCAGAACTTGGGTCTAATCGAGCAAAGACATTTGATAGATTGTGCCTTCTTCGAGAAGCTGGAAGCGCACTTTGCCGTATTTTTCAGGAGCACGGGCAGCCTTTGCGGCCGTTCGCACGGCAGTTTTTGTATTTCCTCAATAAACGTGTCTGGCAGAGATCTGCAGTAAAATCCCCGCAAATTGAATTCTCAGGAGTATAAGGATTTCAGGGAAAATTCGGGAAAGCTGCGCTATAATGGATTGAGTCGGCTGCGGCGAATCGCTACTTTCGCCCCTGGCGATGTGGAACCGTTGCCGACTCGATTGCAAAACCCCGAACGATTCATGCTTTTCACTGATTCTACTGCCCTCCAACGCGTTTTTGTAAGGTGCTTACCGCTGCCAATGTTGGTATCGATTGGTTTTGCAGAAGATGGCGCAACGATCGAACCGAAGAGATTAAGTGCCCGAAGAGATTAAGTGCCAGGCACTTTACACCTCTAAATCCACCATGAAGGTTGTGGACAAAGTCTTGCGCCCTGAGGAAATCGAATTCTTTCTCAAGCTCCACAATCTCTGGGAAGGCCTCCTCGCCATCCCACCACCACCAGAGCCGCCGTTCGACGTCGAGACCATGGAACCCATCCGCACGCCTCCCAACTACTGCTGGTGGAAACCCGAATAATCCGATCCGTCCCAGTTCGAGCTCACCGCTCCTCACTGGTCACACTGGTCACACTGGTCACACTGGTCACCGGATTTCGAATCCCAGGAATGGCAGCAAGCCGCCCATCTATCAGATTC
>JBNMNB010000327.1:0-7234 GCA_051270635.1 Verrucomicrobiales bacterium
AAAGATTTTTCAGTGACTGACGAGGCGACTACTTCTTCTCTGCGCTATCGGTCTCCACTTTTGCGATGTGCTTGTCAGGATCTTTGTCGAACTTCGCTTTGCACTTCTTGCAGCAAAATCCCACGTTCATGGTGAACGTCGCCACTTTTTCTGCATCGACCGCCTTCTTGCTTACTGGGCAAGTTTCGTTCGCCGCGGTGTCATAAACGACTTTGGCCGCGACTGCTTCAGGATCAGAGGTGAACTTGGTCACACACTTCTCGCAACAGAGGCCAACCTTAGCTCCGTGGAAAACGACGGTCTGCTCAGCGTCGATTGCCTTGCCACTCACTGGGCACTTCGAATTTACAATTTTCCCTGCAGGCATAGCAGCGATTTTCGCAACATTGGCCGCAGGATTTTTGTTGTGCTTTGTCAGGCACTTGTCGCAACAAAACCCGACGACCTTTGTGTAAGAAGAAGTCACATCTGCATCAACCGGCTCCCCACTAATTGGACACGTTGTGTTGACCGGTTTGGCTGCTTCGTCTGCCAGCGTGACAGCAGTGCCTAAGGCGATGCCGACTCCAAGTGAGATAAGAAATTGTACTGCTTTCATGATTGGTATTGGGTTCTTTGGTTTACTAACAGGCGTCACCAGAGCACCCTGTTGTTCATATTCTGGCATTTCTCGCCCCATTTGTAAATACAACTCACACGCAACTCTCCCTTTTCCTGCCCAATGAAACCCGTCGTCGCCCTGATCGAAAGAAAACGTGACGGTTTTCGCCTGGCGGACGATGAGATTCGCGGATTGATCAATGCTTACACCGCGGGGGATGTGCCTGATTATCAGATGGCTGCACTCGCCATGGCAATCTGCATCCGTGGCATGGATGAGGGCGAAACCTCTGCGCTCACCGCAGCAATGCTGGCCAGCGGCGCCGTGCTCACTCACACTGACCGCGACCGATTTCAGTTCGTCGATAAGCACTCGACAGGTGGAATTGGGGACAAAACCTCACTTATTCTGGCTCCTCTACTCGCCAGTGCGGGCTTTCGCGTGCCGATGATCTCAGGCAGAGGACTCGGAATCACTGGGGGAACGCTCGACAAATTGGAGAGTATTCCCGGCTTCCGCACGGATCTCAGCTTGCTGGAAATCGATCAGCAGCTGCAAAGTGTCGGCTGCGTCATCACTGGCCAGACACCAGAAATTTGCCCCGCAGACCGGAAACTGTACGCACTGCGTGATGTGACTGCCACCGTGCCCTCCAGGCCGCTGATCGTCTCCAGTATCATGAGCAAGAAACTTGCGGAGTCGCTCGATTCCCTGGTGCTAGATGTGAAATTCGGCTCGGGTGCCTTTATGAAGACGATGCCCGAGGCGCGGTTGCTTGCCGCAGAAATGGCGGCTGTGGGAAAGCGCATGGGAGTCAACGTCTCTACCCTGCTGACACCAATGGATGAGCCGCTGGGAACCACTGTCGGCAATGCCCTTGAAGTATCAGAAGCGGTTTCAGTTCTCAGCGGACGTGTGGAGGGGGATTTGCGTGACCTGGTGCTCGATCTTGCGGAGAGCGTCAGCCACCGTCCGCGATTAACTCTCGAAGAACAGTTGCAAAATGGTGCAGCGCTTGAAAAATGGACGGCCATGGTCGCCGCTCAAGGGGGCGATTCCGATGTGGATCCCGGCGCCGAACATTGTGCCCCCTATATAAAGGCAGTGCTTGCTCCTGCCGATGGCGTCCTTGTCAGGCTGGATGCTGGCGAAGTCGGCCAGGCGGCGCTCGAATTGGGTGCCGGGCGCTCAAAAGCTGGTGACTCAATCGATTTTTCTGTGGGTTTCAGTGAGATCACAAAAGTGGGAACACGCCTCGTGCGCGGTCAGACCATTTTGAAAATTCACGCTTCGTGTGCTGCCACTGCCGCCAGTGCGGAGGATGCGCTCAAGAACAAGGCTATCGAAATTCAATCTTCCACTTCAGGTGGAGAGGGCATAGCATGATCACTACTCGAATCCCTATAGTATCGCTTATTTTAGTGGTAGGGCTGATTCCGATCGGTTGTGACCAGTCTCCCAGGCAGGATGGAGCGGCACCTGTAAAGTCGACTCCTGCGCAGTCGACGTCGACCTCTGTGGCCAATGAGCCCGAACTTTTTCAACAACGCTTGCTGCAAGGCACGGTCGAAGTGCCATTCGCACAGTTGATCCAACAGGTTTCAGGTAATCAAGTTCTGCCAGTCGATCTGGATGATCCGGTCACCGACGAATTGCTCAATGTTCTGGCTGAAGCTGCGGACGTGGCGATTTCCCAGATGAATGCCCCGGATAGTCCGGTGAAAAAATTGCGCCGCATCAACGAGGCAAGCCGTCTGTTTGAGGATGCGTTAATGGAAGCCATTGATTCCACAGAGGGTTTTGCTGCGCAGACGCCACCCACAGCGGCAGGGAAATTGCAGCGATCTGGCTACCCTGACATCAAGATTCAACATTTGAGCAGTCGCCGAGTGTTCTACCTTGATCCGAAACTTTACGAGGAAAGTTCGGAGTCCTCCAGCTTGCGCAGCTTTTACTTTACCCCCAAACGCGCGACAAACAAAGTGCTGGAAGATGCCTGTCATCTCCTGTTGGGCATTGCTCATGATGGCAATGATGGAGACTGGCGTTTCACGGGATGGAAGCTGATCGATCTCGCATCACTTGACGTCCGGCTGAAATCTGAATTCCAGGCATCCAACAAAGATCTCTACCGACCGGAAGCTACCATTCTTAGTAAAAAAATCGTCAGCGAGGTTGAGAATCAATAAGAAAGTGGCCTGAACACGCCTTAAACAGGGTGCCGCACGCTCAGAAAATGTTTCAAAAAAAAGTATCAAAAGCTTGCTATCCAATTAGGAACTGGTTAATCGAACTGATTCAATTATCGATAAATCCCTGTATTTCAATCCCGATTTGTCCAAAAAAAAAACCCGAAACACCCTATATAAATAAATGATAAGACGTAAGTTACATATACTCTACGCCCTGATTGCGGCGTGGATCGTCGGCTTTGGCTCGACGGCGCTTGCTGCCCCCGTTGTGGTGGGCAACGCTAGCTTTGAGGCTCCCGACCTCAGTGGTGGTGGCGCAACGTGGACCAATGAGATTGGTCCTGAGTGGGCCCTCGGAGGTGCTGATGTTCCTGGTAACTCATTCATTGAGTTGATCCCTGGACTCAGTTCTGACGGCGCTCAGCACATTGGGCTGGAAGCAAATAACTTCCTGTTCCAGGATACTGGAGTCGCCGTAGAACCCAACACTACTTACACCTTGCGTGTCGGTATTGGGAATCGCGATGCAGGGAACAGCCCTGCTGGAGCATTGGCAATCATTGGTTTAACCAATGTCGTGCCTGATGCTGCTGATGCAAATGCTGCACTCGCGTTTCTTGCCGCTTCAGTCTCGGTTGATTCTGGTGCACAGGATCCCCTCAGTGTTGTGGATGCTGTCGTCACGTTTACTACGGGTGCAGGTGTTGATGGAACTGTCGTCATCGTCCTTGGCGATGATGTCTCAGCTGGTCGTGCTCACTTCGACAATGTTCGCTTGGATGCAACTCCTGCTTACGTCGTCAACAAGTCTGCCGGCACGATTGTCGCAGACGGAGACCTGTCCGATTGGTCAGATGCCAACCAGATCGTCAACCCTGAGTTTACAATCACTACAGAGGAAGCACTTTCACCTTTTGGACAACGTGTAACACACGAAGAGTTTGGTGGAACATGGGATGGTCTCGATGACCACTCAGCAACCGTCATGGCTCTTTATGATGATGAGAGCGTTTACCTCGCTATCGTCGTCACTGATGACTACCATGAGAATTCTGCAAACAGCGCATGGAATGGTGACAGTGCTCAGCTCATGATCGCCAATGGCGCACGTGATGCTCAGGTTTCACTTCTCAACTATGCACTAGGTGGCGTCGATGGCGCACTGGGTGATTTGATCAACATGGCTGAGTCGGTTCCCGCCGATGCGCCTGCCACTACGGCCGGCGTCACCCGTGACGGAACAACGACTACTTACGAAATCTGCGTTCCTAAAGCGACTGCAGGACTCGCCGAGTTGGTCGAAGGCACTGCATTCGGATTCGCAGTTTCCATCAATGATGGAGACGAAGCAACGCCCGGCCAAAAAGGCTGGAGTGGTGTTGGCCCCGGTGCTCTCGTGCGTGGCAAAAATGCAAACCTGACTGATCTATTCATTCTGGGCACGACTCCAGTTCCGCCGGTACTTGCCGATGGTCTGGTGAACTATTGGAACTTTGATAACAATCTGGATGATTCCGCACATGGTGCTGCTGGCACAGCTAGCTCAAGCTCAGACGTCGGCTCCTTTGACGGGGCAAACGGCACTGATGGAATTAGCTACAGCAGCGGTATTTTTGGTGGTGCTATCGATACGAATGGTGCCACTGGTGATAACCAGAATGATGGTTATGTTCGTGTTCCCCGCAGCGCTGATACTCTTTTCGGTGCCAATGCTACAAATCCAGGTGCTCCTAACACAGTGACTACTTCATTGTGGATCAAGGCTACTGGCTTCGATACTGGCTGGCAGACGATTCTCTCACATGGTGAGGGAGCTCAATACCGCTTCGCACGCCGTGGAACCGATGATCCTAATGTCGCCGCTTATGCAGGTGGCTCAGGTGATATTCCTAGTGCAGCAGGAGGTCCTACGATCAATCCTGACACAGGCTGGCACCACGTTGTTGGCATCAGTGAAGGCGGAGTAAGCACTCGACTTTGGGTCGATGGTGAGCTTGTCGCTACTGGCGATGCGCCAGTGATCGATGATGCAAGATCTGACGGTGCGCTCGATTTGTTCATTGGAGGAAATCCTGACACTGGTGACCAGAACCGTGAGTGGTTCGGCGGCATCGATGATGTGGCACAATGGAACCGCGCATTATCAGACGGCGAAATCGCTACGATCTGGAAAGGTGGAGCTGGTTCTTCGATCGGTTCGCTGATCGGCTCGGCAGGAACTCCGCTGATTGCTTGCTGGAGTTTTGATGGTAGCGCAAATGACGACTTGGCTGGAATCGTAGGCACCCCATCTGCTGGAGTTACTTACTCTAGTGATGCCGTTCGCGGTAAATCAATGACCGGTGGATCTGTTTCAGTAACTGATGTGTCGGTGTTCAATGCGGCAGCGGCTAATGATCAGTTGTCAGTATCATTCTGGCAGAAGACTACTGCTACTCCTAATGCGAGTTCATTCTGGTTCAGGTCTCCGTCCTCTGACGGCGGCGAAAGAGCGTTTCAGGCTCACGTTCCGTGGAGCAATTCCATTGTCTACTTCGACACCGCAGGATGTTGTGCCGCACCACAGCGCATCAACGCTAATCCTACAGGATTTAACGGATTCGCATGGGACGATGGACAATTCCATCACTATGCCTTCGTTAAAGATGGAGAAAACAAGCAGATCTACATCGATGGAGCGTTGTTCCTTGATCAATCCTCTGTTGAAGGCCCTGCTGGGGCTCTTCCAGCAGACATAACCAGTCTCTGGATTGGTTCCGCAATTGATGGCGCAAGCCAATTTGCTGGACTCATAGACGACTTCGCAGTCTGGGGTGGTGCTCTCACCACCAGTGAGATTGCTGCACTCGCCACAGGCGCAAATCCAAAGACCCTTGGTGGAGCCGTATTTACAGGCCCTGATCCAGATCTTGATGGACTCCTCGATTCGTGGGAGATCGCTAATCTAGGGAACACTGATTCCGGAGCAGCCGATGACAACGATGAAGACGGTCTTACCAACAAGCAGGAGTTCCGCCTTGGCACTAACCCGCTTGTGGCTGACACGGATGGTGATGGCCTTTCCGATGGCGAGGAATACGCTCTTGGTATCAACCCGAACAATCCTGATACGGATGGCGACGGTGTTAGTGATGCAGATGAAATCGCAGCTGGCACATTTGCAGGACAGTGGGACTCTAATGGTGACGGCTTTCCTGATGGTCAGGAAGCTAGTCCTACCCCAGCCAATGGTCTGCTCCAGCAATGGTGGCTGAATGGAAATCCTGGCACCCGTTCAGGTCTCGAGGAAGTCTTCGCAGGTGCACCAAACGCTGTCTTTTACGGCGCTGACAACGGTGGAACTGGAACTTGGTGGACCGGCGATGGTGGTGAAGTCATCCCTGGTGTTCAGGATTATTCTCCAGCCCAGTCCCTCGTGGCAGCGGGTGGTGATCTTGAAAACTACCTGACACGCCTGACTGGTCAAATCCTCTTCCCAGAGGACGGAAACTACAAATTCAGAGACGGTGTAGACGACTATACGTTCGTCTTCATCGACCTCAACGGCAATGGTGTGGAAGACGAGGGCGAAGTTCTCATCGACGACAACGCCTGGACTGGCCCCGCTACCAACGACAACGGAGGCAGCCCAATTGCAGAGGTTACAGCCACAGCTGGCTGGGTGGACATCGTGATGTATACTGGTGAAGGCGGTGGCGGTGACGCTGGTGTTCTTTACTGGGACTACGATTCAGTAGGTGGCATTGGAGCCGGAGTTGGCTTCCCTGCTGCTCTGGAGGATGCGATCGACCTCACTGCCAACGCGGCAGCCTTACTCGTTCCCGAGTCCAACCTGCGCCCGCCAAGTGTTAAACAAGGCCTGCAGCAGGAATGGTGGTTGAATGGAAATCCTGGTAACCGTGCTGGTATGGAGTCTGTGTTTGGTTCACGCCCTGCGAATGCCTCCTTTAATGGCGGTGACAACGGTGGAACTGGAACTTGGTGGACCGGCGATGGCGGTGAAGTCATCCCTGGTGTTCAGGATTATTCTCCAGCCCAGTCCCTCGTGGCAGCGGGTGGTGATCTTGAAAACTACCTGACACGCCTGACTGGTCAAATCCTCTTCCCAGAGGACGGAAACTACAAATTCAGAGACGGTGTAGACGACTATACGTTCGTCTTCATCGACCTCAACGGCAATGGTGTGGAAGACGAGGGCGAAGTTCTCATCGACGACAACGCCTGGACTGGCCCCGCTACCAACGACAACGGAGGCAGCCCAATTGCAGAGGTTACAGCCACAGCTGGCTGGGTGGACATCGTGATGTATACTGGTGAAGGCGGTGGCGGTGACGCTGGTGTTCTTTACTGGGACTACGATTCAGTAGGTGGCATTGGAGCCGGAGTTGGCTTCCCTGCTGCTCTGGAGGATGCGATCGACCTCACTGCCAACGCGGCAGCC
>JBNMNB010000328.1:0-7081 GCA_051270635.1 Verrucomicrobiales bacterium
TCGCTGAATACAAGAAATTCAAGAGACTGAGCACAGAAGTGATTGACTTGAGTATCGAACTTTCCAAAGCCAAAATTGCACTCCTCAGAATGCAGTCAGACGGAGATTGAACTTTCCACTCTCGAGTAAGGTGTAGAAAACGCGTAAAAACCCCCTTGATAGATCTGGCTCTCTGCAATTCGGAACCGAGGAAGCGAATTTTTCTCCTCTCTATCAGTCATGAGGCGTCTCTCGCTCGAACCCGAAAAAATGAATTTCCATACTCTCAGGAGATCCCAAGTATGGGTGTCTCTACACGCTACAGGAGCCGGAGCCGGATTCTGATGGAGATGGGATTGCCGACATTTCTGATCCGTGCCCTCAGTCTGATCTTCAGCCAACAATTGTGATTGCTAGTTGTGATTCGGGTGTCGCAAATCTTATGGTAGTAGCTGGGGCCTAAGGTGATTGATTGCCGCTTTATAGAAAGCAGTCATGGTTTCCCGATGAAAGACAATGCCAGCTCCTCCTCATTATAGGAGATATCAAGATAGGGTTCCGCTTTGTCGATTTCTTCATCAGTGAGCCCTGATAATTGAAACCGCTGTCCTTGCATGGGGCCCTCGGGAACTACGACGCCAACGCTCAGCATACGAGCCGTTGCTTTCACGCCGCCAAGGGACTCAGGGAGTACGTGTGCCACCCCGATGCTCGAGAGGGACGACGACATCCCGGCGATCTCCTTCGCATTCTTGAGAGTTTTGGCCTCGTCGGCTCTTTCCAGCACCCCACTAATCGTAGGAATCGTCATAGCCGCGATGACTGCGATTACGGCAATGACAACCAGGAGTTCGACCAGGCTGAACGCCGCGGTCGATGCCCCTCGCTTTACCACTGCCTCCGTTGCTTCATCTCGGCACGTGGGAGCTGCGGAGGGCGCGTTCACGCCACTTCGATCAACCAGTATCGCTCTAGATGCACTCCACGATTTCATGAAACAAGAATTCTAATAAACATTATATATTTCGAGTCTTTTCATCAAGGAAAAAACGGCTACTAACATTGGAGGTAATCACCTAATCTACCATATTTAATATAATAGTCGGGATTTTTAGTTGTTCCGTGGTATTTTTATGGAGATGCTTTTCGGACGATTATCAGCGCTACTGGCATTTATGTCACTTCTGTGCCTCGCGGCGCTGACGTGCGAAGCAGCAAATCGGCAGATAGTGTTTACCAACCTGTTCCCGAAGGGGGAACTGGGTTCAGCCGATGTGCGTTCAATTGCGCAGGATTGGAGCGGTTTGATGTGGTTTGGAACCTCAAATGGCCTGGCCGTATACGATGGATATGCCATGAGCCGCCCCGGGACATTCCTGGAGGACGATATCAATGTCGTTTTGGCAGACAGCCGCGACTGGATTTGGGTGGGCACTCAAGATCGTGGAATCGTCTGCTTTAATCGCCATCTGGACCGAGAACAGCCCGAATTCTCCTGTAACACCGAATCGCACGGAAACCGGCTGAGTCACAACACAGTTACGTGTATTCTTGAGGACTCAGATCGGAATCTCTGGGTCGGAACCGCGGTCGGCCTGAACCGGTTGGTCTTCAACGACCGCGAGTCCTCCTACGAGATTACGCAGATCCCAGTGAATGATAACTCGGGGCACAAAACCGGCAAAGAGTCGATTACAGCGATTTTCGAAGATGGAGCGAACCAGATCTGGATAGGAACGGCCAGTGGCCGGCTTGGCCGATATGTTCCGGAGGAAGCATTCGTTGAGCACGAATGGGAGTCACCCAACAGCATCAACACCATTTGTGAAAATCCAGCCGTCAGTAACTCTCTACTATTGGGCACATCGGGATCGGGGATTTTCCACTACGACAGGAGCACTCGATCCGTGGAGAAACTCGCCGAACACCAGGCGGAACTCGATATCAACTCACTGCTCGTAGACAGCAATGGGGATCTGTGGGTGACAACGCGGAACGGACTGTCGCTTTTCGACCCGGAGTCTGGAGAATCGACCACCTACAGTCACGAAGCCAGCGATGCGACGAGTCTCGTTAATGTTGACGTCGACACGCTCTATGAGGACAAGAACAAGGTGCTCTGGATTGGCAGCCTTCGAGGAGGAATCAGCCGATTCAATCTGGGCCAGAATTGGTTTGAACATTACGGTCATACGCGGGGAGAGCCGACGAGCCTCAGCGCCAATCCGGTTCGAGGCATTTATGCGAGTCGGGACAGCAGCACTGGGCCGGTGTGGATCGCGACCGAAAACGGCCTGAACGCCTTTGATCCCGCAACAGGAGAACACCAGCAATTCAGGCACGCTGTGGGAGATCTCGATTCTCTAAGCTACGACTACGTCAGTGCGATTTCCGTAGACCGAGACGGAATCGTCTGGGTGGGGACGAAAGGGGGTGGCTTGAATCGCTTCGATCCCGCATTGCGACGATTCACCGTCTACCGTCACGATCCTGAGGACCCCGCATCCCTACCACACGACTCGATATCCGTGGTGCGCGAAGACCAACGAGGGCAGCTTTGGGTAGGCACAACCAACTCGGGGATCGCGGTCATGAACCGGCTTTCCGGCACGTTTACCCGCTATCGAAAAGATGTAGATGGTTCCTCGGGTTTGCCGAGCGACGCCATCTCTGATGTGATGCCGGACTCGCGCGGGAGGCTGTGGATCGGCACCATGGGAGGCGGCATCGCGCGATTCGACTTCGCAAACGAGTGTTTCGTCCGCGTTCGAATTCGCCTCGAAGGAAGCGAACCTGGCAACTTCGGTGCCGCTGCTGTGACAGCGATTCAGGAAGACAGAAATCAACATCTGTGGATTGGCACGAAGAGACAGGGCTTGGTTTGCTTCAATCCGGATTCCGATTCCGAAGGTGCCCGCAATTACACGACTTCCAACAGCAGGCTCCCAAATAACTACGTCTGTGGATTTGTCGAAGATGATGACGGTCTGATCTGGGTTTCCACCGCCGGGGGCGGACTGGCCCGACTCGATCCAACCGAAGACTCCTTTCGAATCTTTGACGAAAGCGACGGGATTCAGTCGATGCACTTTTACGAAAGAGCCGCTTCCAAGGATGCCTCGGGACGTCTCTACTTTGGCGGTCCCAACGGTTACAATGTGATTGATCCGTCCAATTTACCGTTCGATAAACCACCCAAATGGCCAGTCCTAACCGGCCTCGAGTTCTTTGGCGAGCCAGTGGTCTCGGGCCCGGACAATCCAATCCTGCAGGTTCCTCTCGCGGCTACTCGCAATGTGGTGCTGCCGTTTAACAAGCACAACCGCATGTCGATCACCTTTGCGACGCTGGATTTCACAACGCCTGCGCAGAGCCTGTTCCGGTTTCGCATGCTTGGATTTGAAAACGACTGGAATCCGCCACAGGAAAGCCGCAGGGCCACATATACCGGACTGGAGGCTGGGGAATACACTTTCGAGGTTCAGGCCTCGCTCGATGGCGAAGTGTGGAACCCGACGACCGCGACCGTCAATTTCAAGATCACTCCGCCGTGGTATCATACATTGTGGGCGCGTCTATCAGCCGCATTAGCATCTGTGCTTTGTCTGGCAGGCCTCATTTTCTGGCGCAGCAGCGTCCAGGCCGTAGCCCATCACCGCCGCGAGAAGGATTTGGAGGCGGGGCGGAGCAAGGCGGAAGCCGCTCTGGGGCACGAGCTGCAACGAGGGTTGCTTCTGGAAAAAACCGCGCAGGAAGTCACCAAAGAAAATAGCCGTGACGTATTGTCCAGCGCCGCCCGGCAGTTTTGCGATTACTTCGAAGCGAATCGTTCACACATTCACTTATTGCAGATCAGTTCAACGGACGAACGAGAACTTGTATTCGCCGCGGAGCATGTCGATTCCGGGTATCGAAGCGTGCGGGGCTCAGGTTTCCCGGATCTGGGAACGCCTTTTATCAAAAGTCTTCTGACCGGCGACGGAGCGGTGGCCATGCAGGACATCGCAGATGAGGCCCAGTTGTCCAGTGCCTCCACGATCTTGTCGGACCTTGAGACGCGCTCGCTGCTCGCTGTTCGCACTTCTTACTTGGAAAAACCGAATGGTCTTATTGTGCTCCACAAGTGTGATCAAGTAGCCAATTGGGGGCGCGACGAAATCAAGCTCCTGGAGACGGTCGCCGGCCAAGTTGGGTTGGCGATTGCCCAAATGGAATTCAGCCGCAAGGAAGAGCAGCAGCGCAAGGAACTCGAGGAGGCAAAAAAAACCGCCGATCGCGCAAACGATGCCAAAAGCGAATTCGTCGCAAAAATGTCTCACGAGCTGAGAACCCCGCTTAACTCAATCCTGGGTTTCTCTCAGCTGCTGGAGCAGGATCACTCCATCACCGGTAGCCAGCGCGAACTGCTGGACATCATCAACAATAGCGGAGAGCACCTGCTGGACATCATCAACGAAGTTCTCGAGATCTCGAAAATCGAAGCCGGTCGACTCGAACTGGTGCGCAATCGATTCGATCTCCCAACGCTGCTCGATTCGGTCGAACATATGCTGGCGATGAAAGCCCGCGAAAAGGGCCTCACCTTCGAGATCGAGCGCCAACATGGCTTGATGGCGAGCCTGATCGGCGACAAGAGCAAGCTCCGCCAAGTGCTGATCAATTTGCTCGGCAACTCGGTGAAGTTCACTGCTGCTGGAAGAATCTCGCTGAAAGTCAGCGGCGAACAAGGAGCCGTTATCGATGAGGATCGACGGGAAACCACATTGCACTTCGAGATTCGTGATACCGGCTCCGGCATTGATGATTCTGAGTTGCCGATGCTGTTTGAGAAATTTGTGCAAACGGAATCCGGTCGAAACTCGAGCCAGGGAACCGGTCTCGGTCTCGCGATCGCCCGCAGCTTCATCGAATTGATGGGAGGTAAAATCCGGGTTGCCAGCAAACTTGGAGAAGGAACCACGTTCACCTTCAGTGTTCGCGTCGAGGAGGTAATAGGGGAACAAAAGACTGTGCAGCAAACCTCCCGAAAGGTCGAGCGATTGACCCCGGGGCAGCAGACTTACCGCATTCTGACTGTTGATGACAATATCGCCAACCGGATGCTCCTGAAGCGATTGCTGGGTTCGGTCGGATTCGAAGTGGCTGAAGCCGAGAACGGCCGAGAAGCGATCCAGAAATGGAGAGAGTGGAACCCCGATTTGATTCTCATGGATCAAGAGATGCCCGTCATGGGCGGCAATGAGTCGACCCGTGAAATTCTGCGGCAATCTGAAGCGAAGTCAAAGCGCCCTGTAATCATTACTCTGACTGGAAATGCCCTGGAAGAGATGCGTAAACCGGCGTTTGATGCCGGTTGTTCGGACTATTTAGCCAAGCCATTCAGACATGAAGAACTGTTTCAGCTCATCGCAAAACACCTCGATCTCAATTATGATTACGCCGATGCGGAAAATCATCACGCACCTGCCTTATCATCAACACATTAAAGGCAGATCGATCAACAGTCGGCAGCTTGTCGCGTTTTTATATTGAACATAATCACAACAAACACTTGCATTGAGCAGGCATATCATATAGCGTAATAGCATAATGAAGCATTTGAAGAAAACAGTTTTTGCAGGCGCGGCTCTTTTTGCAGGGCTGTCTGTTACCTATGCCAAACAGTTTTCCAATGACGAAGGATCTTCCAATGCGTTGGAGCGAGAGATCGGGAAATCAGCAAAGGCTGAGGGCAAGTCCTACAAAAAGTACGCCAAAAAGCTCGCGAAAACGCTAGGGCGTGTTGATCCAGCGGATCAAATCTACATTTTCGGTGAGTGACGGGTCGTAAGCTCCGCTGATTCACGTGGAGTACACTGGGCCTAACGGCGCAAAGACACCTGATGTATCACAGAGCCCTCCTGTTGGCTGGGGACACTCCACTCGGGGAGATTTCACTGTGTATGCCGCCAAAAAGTCCTCAGGATTCAGGGTAAAACGCCGCAAAGGTCGTAAATCTTGGGGCTGGTAATTTTGCTTTCCCGGCTCTGCCCGAAGCCTCTTATCGTGACGCTCAGACTCTGCCAAAACCGCTCCTTGTCGATTTTTGAGGCCTTTCCGCTTCTGAATTCTGAATCGCCGGTGCATCACCGAGTGCAATGTCTTTCAGGATATTGCCCCGGATGTCTGCGCTTCATACCCCAATCGCCTCACCTGTGTTGCTAACTGCCGGGGACGATCGGGACTTCAAGACACCTTGAAACTCCCTCAGCGGCTCTTCTGGAGCCTCCGCCCAATGCGGGAACAATCTGGAAATCCTATGGAATTTTAGCTATCTTTGCGGTGTTAGATCCATTTAACGGTAATTACTTTATTTATGATTATTATGGTTGCTAATACCTCACGTGGGCTCTAATTTAGATTACGACAATGAATAGATTCCGATTACTCCCGATGCTCATCGCAGCAGTCGCGCTTTTTGCAGCGCCGACCTCGGCTGATGCTGGCGACTTTTGGGATTTCCTGCGGAATGCGTGGGAGGACTACCAGGACGGCTACCAGGACGACCAAGCGTCGGCAGATGAACTTGAAGATCAAATCACGGCGTCAGCTCAGCAAGCGGGCACTGAGGTGAGTGATCCTGACCAGTATAAAGACTACGCGGAGAAACTGGCCAAGACTTTGTCGAAGTTGACGCCCGAGCAGCAAGCTCGCGTCTTCAACGGCTAGCGACTGCATTGATGAACCCGCCGCCGAGCTGGCCACGAATGTCGCGAGATCGTCACCATCGACTGGACGGTGCGCGAGAGCGCCCGCGCCAAAATTCGAGTCATGGTGCGCCGCATCCTCAACATACACGGCTACCCTCCGGATCTGCGCGAGGAAGCAGCTAAACGGGTGCTGAAGCAGGCACAGTTGCTGTGCGCGGAGTGGGCTCCGTAGTGACGAACACCCGCGCGTTATGGGTTTGAGACGATTGTGTTACCGGGCCGACCCAGGCTTTAGCCTGGGATTAGATACCCAAGAATGACATACGAATGTCCATTTGTGTATGATATTGTGCGAGTTACGAGGATATGGTAAATTGGAGGATGACCAAATCCGCCCCCCAAGAGAACGTTAT
>JBNMNB010000329.1:0-7074 GCA_051270635.1 Verrucomicrobiales bacterium
GGCAAAAAGCGCTGCGATCAACACCCACGTTCCCAGTCCAAGCAGGCCACTCGGACTGCTTAACTGATCGTGCCAGGAAAGTGCGAGTGGATTTCCTGTGGTGATTGGCTGCCAGCGCATCCCGGTGAAGAGGGCGGCCACGCCATCGACCATCCAGCTACCGGAGATGGAGCCAGTGAAGCGGTCACTTTTCATGAACTTTTGAATCTGCGGAATGCAGGGCGCATAGAGTTGCCACAGCACCATTGCCGCCAGCATATTGGTCAGAGCGAAGCGCGCCGTAAGCACCCAGCGTTGCTCGCGCATGGATTCGCGTTGGAACCAGATCCAGAGGATGCCGGCAAGGTTCACGCTGATGAGAATGTGCAGGCTGCCGAGGTAAGAATAGAATAAGCCGACCTGGCTGAGGCCGTATGAAATCCACCATCCCCAGTGTCCACGACGCACGGCATTCCACAGCAGGCCGATCGCCAGAGGCGCGAACAGCAGGACGTAGGCGTAGCCGCGTAGCTCAGTTCCGTAGCGGACATACCATGGATGAAGAGTGAGAAGGAACGGGGCAATGATGGCTGCGTGGCGGAGCCCCAGGGTCCACAGGCACCATGTGAGCGCCGCGATGGCGCCCAGGCCGGCGATGTAGCCGGGCCAGCGCAGCACGGCTTCGTTAAAATAAAGGCCGCTGTCCTCTGGCGTCGGCAGATCTGTAAAAGTCTCGTGGCTTAGTTTTGCTAACAATGTGCTCAACACGTGGTTGTTCGTGTTGTGCATATCGAAGAAAGCTTCAGTCCAGGTGTGCGGCACATACTTTGTGGTCTTGCTGGTGTTGTCAGTATTGAATTCACCTGCAATGAATTGCCTCATGGTGTATTCTTCGTCGCCCCACAGGCTGGATGATAGCCGCGGAGCATTGGCCACTCCGCTCCAGATTATCGCGACTCCGGCGATGCCAGCCATGGCGAATGGTGTTACTTTGCGCAGCTTGCTGTTTGCATGCGCAGGATCAACGGGATCGATCAGTTCAGGACGACGGATTCGCCGTAACGCTACCCAGCCGATCAATGCACATGCAGAAAGCAGAATGGCATTCGATCGCGCAGCACGTGGCATTTCCAGTGCGACGTGGTACTTGATCGGAACCGGCTTGCCCTCGGCAATGCGCTCATCGATTCTGCGTTCGATGCGGTCAGGATTGATACCGCTGCGCGAGTAGGAAAGCAGGCCAATAAACAGGCCGCCGAGAATCGCATAGAAAACCCAGTAGCGCAGATCGTAGCGCCTGCGAATGCTGGTCTCCTGATCGGCTACCGAGACTGCCACCTTCGCTTTCTTCTTCTTTTTCCGCGCTGCCATCAGTGATCAATCAGTTGCTGCGAGCAATCCGGGCCTCGTGCTGGTCGACCAGTTGCAAATAATGCCCGGTGGTGAAGTTCCACATCATCTTCAGAACATTCAAGCCATAAGGAATTGGATTCAAACTCGAAACGTCGTCGTCGTAGCGAGTGGGGATCGGAACTTCAGCACAACGAATGCCACAGAGGTGCGCCAGAATGATCATCTCTGCATCGAAGTTGTAGTTGTCCTGAATGCTTTCAAAGGGAACACGTTCCAACAATTTGCGCGAATAGATCATGTAGCCGCTGTGAAATTCCGCCATGTGCGTGCCGAACACAAGGTTCTCCATCGACGTCAAAATTCGATTGGGAAGGTAGCGAGTCATCGGCATGCCGCCTTCGCGTGCGCCGCCACCTTTGATCCGCGATCCCTGCACGATTTCGGTGTCGCCAAATTCGATTGGTTTGCAAAGTTCCAGTGCCAGGTGCGGTGCATACTGGCCGTCCGCATGCACGACCGGCAGGATGTCAAAGCCCTGGTCGATCCCGTAACGAAGCCCGGTCTTCAGCGCACCACCATAACCACGATTCTTTTCATGGTGGCAGACGTGCACGTTCGGATACTCGTTCGCCAGAGAATCGGCAACGGCACCCGTGCGATCCGGGCTGGCGTCATTGACAATGATCGCTCCACCGCTTTCCAGCAGCTCAGGCGGCAGAGTTTCAATGACTCCTCGCAGAGTTTTTTCGGCTTTATAGGATGGGATGACAGCAGCTATTTTCATTGCCATCCTGCCTTCTAGCCTCGGACACGCGGAAGGGAAAGGGCGAAATCAACGGATCCATTTTCCGCGCCATATTCATATTTCCCGATTTTCAAAACTATATTTCGCCCCGTTCAGCGAAATCGGGGAATAGAAGGCGTCGTTGCCAGGTCGCATACGGGAATCTCCAATGACGACTATGCAACGCACAAAACTCTTACTTACTGGCAACTCATCGATCGGTGATTGCGCAAGCTTCCGTTCCCGATCGATCATTCTTGCGGGAATGGTAATCACCAGTTTCGCAGTAACTGCTTCTGCAGCGCCTGGAGATGAAAACCTCTGGATCACCGAGGTGTCTCCTTCTACGAACGAGGTTGAGATCACCAATGTGGGGACGGCCTCTGTGACTCTGGACGGTGCTTTTCCAATTTGCCATCGATTCAATTACAGCAGTAGCGTGCCCGCTGGAACCATTTTTGCGGCTGGTGAGTCGAAGGTGATTTCGGTCGCGGGAATCAACTCTACCGATTCGGATTTCTGGTTGTATCGAGCAGCGAACTTCGGTAGCTCAGATGCGATTGTCAGTGGATTGAAGTGGGGGCCTGCGGCGAACGTCGGAAGGAGCAGTGTCGCTACGGCGGCGGGCATCTGGAGTGGTGCCAGTGATTTCGTGGAAGCGCCAGCGGCAGGTCAGTCACTCCAACTCGTCGGGGCAGACCCATTTTCTCCCGGGAGTTGGAGCAGTGGCTCGCCGGATCTCGGCAATTATTCACGGTTAGAGCCGAAACTGGTAAATGTGAGAGTGACCTTCACCAACAATGCACCTGCAGGTGGGACTTATATGACGCCACCCTGGGTCGGGTTTCATGACGGGAACTTTGATTCTTACGACAGCGGCGCGCCCGCGTCGCCAGGCATTGAGCGCATTGCAGAAGACGGAAATCCTGCACCTCTCCGTGGCGAGTTCCTTACCAGTGGAGCGGGGGCCGTTGATGGGGTGCTGAACGAAGCTGGCCCTATCGGCCCTGGTGTTTCGACCAGTATTATCTTCACGATCGACGCGAATTCAGCGAGCAGTCGCTACTTTAGTTATGCCGCAATGGTCATCCCCAGCAACGATGCCTACATTGCGAATGGGGATCCGGTAGTTCACCAACTTTTTGATGCAAGTGGAGCCTTTCAACCACTCGAGTTCGATGTTTCAGGCAGCGAGATCAACGATGCCGGAACTGAAGGCAATGATGAGCTGCCCGCGAATACTGCGTTCTTCGGACAGGTGAAGCCTGATACGGGAGTCGCTGAAAATGGTGTGAATGTAAGCCATCCTGGGTTTAAAGCAGTAGGAATGGGCGGCATTCTCGATGACGCGATGTTTGCGAGTGCCGATTTTACTGTCGCAGGATACGGAGTAGCGAAGGTCAAGGTAGAACTGCTGGAGCCCGATCCCGTTGAGATCGTGGTGTCATTCACTAACAATGCTCCAGAGAACGGAACGTTTTTGACACCACCCTGGGTTGCCTTCCACGATGGATCGTTCGATTCTTATGATGCAGGTGTGGCTTCTTCTCCGGCACTTGAGCGGATTGCAGAAGACGGGAACCCTGGCCCTATCAGCGAGCTATTCTTTTCATCCAGGGCCGGATCGGATGGCGTGCTCAATGCCATTGGCCCTGTTGCTCCAGGCGCAACGGTTCGCAAGACCTTTACGGTTGATGCCAATTCAGCGTTGAGCCGTTATTTCAGCTATGCATCGATGGTGATTCCCAGTAACGACGCCTACGTCGGCAATGGAAATCCAGTGGTGCATCAGTTGTTCAGTGGATCAGGTGAACTGCTGCCGCTGCAATTCGATATTCTCGGCTCTGCTGTGAATGATGCGGGAACTGAGGTGAATGATGAGTTACCGGCGAACACGGCATTCTTTGGCCAGAGCGCGCCCGACTCAGGGATGGTAGAGAACGGTGTTAACACTGGCCACCCTGGGTTTCGCGAGAAGGGGACGGCAGGGATTCTCGATGATGCCATGTTTGCCAGCGGAGATTTCACTGCCGAGGGCTACAGCATCGCCCAGGTGACTGTCAGTAAGCTGGAGCTGAAGCCTGTTGAGATCATGCTGACGATTACGAATGATGCACCCGAGAACGGTACCTTTTTAACGCCTGTGTGGATCGGTCTTCACGATGGAACTTTCGATTTGTTTAACACTGGAGAGGCTGCGTCATCCGGTCTTGAAAGATTGGCGGAAGATGGCAACACCGCGCCACTGAGCGAGGAATTTCTCGCATCAGTCGGAGCAGGTTTCGATATGACGCTTGCCAGCAACGAAGGGATCCCTCCGTTTTCGCCAGGCGAATCAGAAACCATTACGTTTACCGTGGATGCGAACAATCCGAAGCATCGCTACTTGAGCTTTGCGTCGATGGTGATTCCCAGCAATGATGCCTTCATTGGCAATGGTGACCCAATGGCCTATCCATTATTTGATGACGCGGGGAATTTTACAGGCAGTTCGTTTCTTCGCCTTGGAACTCAGGTTTACGATGCGGGAACGGAGCTCAATGATGAGCTTCCGGCCAACACAGCATTCTTTGGACAGGCGGCACCGAATACAGGTATAGGCGAAAACGGATCGATTGCACTGCACGGCGGTTTCAATGCTGCAGGCACTGGCGGGATCCTCGATGATCCGATGTTCTCAGGCGCAGACTTCACTGCTGCCGGATATCAAATTTCTAGCCTGGATGCATTCGAGACGCTGGTGATTACTGAGGCCGTACGAACTGGCAATACGTTTTCCCTTTCATGGCAGGGAGGAAGGGCTCCGTATCAAGTGCAGTGGAGTTCAAGTCTGCAAAGCTGGCAGAGTGCTGGCGAAATTTCATCTGATCAAACCGTCGATATCGACTTGACTGAGACCGACGCTTACTTCCGCGTCGTTTCGGATGCAGCAGAGCCGGCTCCGCAGACAGCGATGTTTGAACTGACGTTTGATGCTGCGTGGAGTGCCGCCACTCATTCCACTGGCTTCCCATCAGGAAATCCGCACTTCTCCGGGCTCATTGGTGCTTCGCACAATAGTCCGACCAGCCTGTGGTCTCCCGGCGGCATGGCGACACCCGGCATTCGCACAATGGCGGAAACCGGCGGGAAGTCTCCACTGACCAATGAAATCCAATCTTTCATTGCTTCTGGTGCCGCTGAGACATTGATCTCAGGTGGGGGCATTGGGAGATCACCGGGAACGGTGAGTGTACAGTTCATGGTCAGTCAGGATTACCCGCTTGTCAGTGTCGTATCAATGATTGCTCCTAGTCCCGACTGGTTTGTGGGTGTACATGGATTGTCATTGTTGCAGGATGGCCAATGGATTGAGGAAATGGTGGTTTCACTCGATCCATACGATAGCGGCACGGACAGTGGAACTACCTACCTCTCATCCAACAATGCGACCAACCCGCAGGAACCAATCTCCCAGATTGTAGAACCACTCGACGTGGATGGGATCGTCGCTCCCGTCGGAACGTTTACATTCAGGCGCGTGAACTGAACAGGGCTGGGTTCCTGAGGCTCCCGTCAATCACCATGATGCACAGTTTCCGCAGTGCGGAGGTCACGCATTTTTATGGTTATTTACATAGATGGACAATTATTTGGTCTTTGATTGACGGAGCCCATCGTGTTCCGTTATTACATTGAGTTTATTGATCACAACCCCGGACAATTTTATGCAAAATAAATTTTCAATCATTACGAGATTCACTCGAGGTTTAGCCTGCACTGCCGCCATGGCTTTTGCGGTTGGAGCACATGCTCAGGAAGCGAAATTGATAGCCTACTGGCCGTTTGATGATGCTGATGATGACGCAGTGGCACTTGACGAAGTCGCGGCTATTGAGGCCGAAATCGAAGGCGCTACTTACGAAACGGATGCAACTCGCGGTTCAGTAATGGATATCGCAGGTGCTGGTTCGCTTTTTGTTGCTGAAGGCGAATTCCTCAACGATATGGCTACTGATGATCAGGGGTCGGTGGTTTTCTGGCAGCGGATTGATACTGCTGGGTTGGCGACAAGTTCCTATTGGATGCTCTCAGAAAGTGCCAGCGGAACGCAACGCGGTAATCAGGCACATGTTCCATGGTCAAATGGACAAATCTACTTCGATACCGCTGGCTGTTGTGATCCGCCACAGCGATTGAATGGATCTCCTATTGCTGACATTGAGGATGGTGAATGGCACCACTTTGCTTTCGTCAAAGATGGTGAAGACAAGACTGTCTATGTGGATGGAGAAGTGGAACTGGAAGGCTCGGGATTCGATCCGTTTCCTGACGATTTTTTTGAGATGCGTATTGGCTCTGGCGGCGCTGCTGACGCTCCCCTGGGCGGTGCTATGGATGATTTTGCTGTGTTTGCGTCTGCCCTCAGCTCAGACCAGGTTTCCCTGCTGGCAGACGGAGCTACTCCGCTTGAGCTGGTGGATGACACAGATACCGATGAGGACGGAATGCCTGACATTTACGAAGTAAAGAACGGATTGGATCCTGAGGTCGATGATGCAGCAGGCGATCTGGATGGCGACACCGTTTCCAACTTTGATGAGTATACAAATAGGACGGATCCTCAGAAGGATGACACAGACGGTGATGGAGTGAAGGACGGTGCAGAGACAAACACAGGTGTTTTTGTTGATGCGACAAACACGGGATCGAATCCACGCTCTACTGATTCCGACGGCGATTCGCTGAGTGATGGTGTAGAAACGGGTACGGGAATATTCGTTAGCGCAGAGAACACAGGATCTAATCCGAACGTAGTCGATACGGACGAAGATACCTTTGAGGACGGAACGGAAGTGAAAGTCGGCACAGATCCAAACGATAAGGATTCCTTCCCGGAGTCGTTATGGGATGTTGCTACGATCGAAGGTCTGGATGCCATTGCGAATTTTGAAACTGCTGATGAGTGGATTGCTGAT
>JBNMNB010000330.1:0-7070 GCA_051270635.1 Verrucomicrobiales bacterium
CGTATCATGGTGAGGGAGCATCCGCGAGGCGGCCTTTTTCGAGGTAGAGAATTCTATCGGCAGCGGCAGCGGCCTTTGGATCGTGGGTGACCATCACGATGGTCTTACCATGGTCACGCACTAACATGCGCAGAAGGTCGAGAATCTGTGTGGCGGATTCGCGATCAAGGTCACCCGTCGGCTCATCGGCGACGAGCAGGCGCGGGTCGGCGACGATGGCGCGCGCAATGGCAACGCGCTGTTCCTGTCCGCCAGAAAGTTCGGTGGGACGATGCTCGGCGCGGTCGCTGAGGCCGACCAGTTCGAGTGTCTGCATGACGCGGTCGCGCCGTTCAGATCGACTCTGACGCGAGAGAAGCAGGGGCAGCTCAACATTCTCAAATGCAGAGAGGATAGGCACCAGGTGGTAGAGCTGGAAGATGTAACCGACATTCCGCGCGCGCCAGTTGGTGAGGGCGGCACGGCTGAGGTGAGCGACGTCTGCGCCGCCAATGTTGAGTTCGCCAGCGGTGGGACTGTCGATGCCGGCGACGAGATTGAGCAGTGTTGTTTTGCCGCTGCCGGATGGCCCCATAAGGGCGAGAAACGTGCCGTCTTCAACATCGAGATCGAGGTTCTCAAGCGGCGTCACGGTAGTGGTGCCCTTGTAATAGGATTTGGTGAGCCCTTTGCAGTAGATAAAAGGATTCTGTGACATTAGAGATTTTCGTGGATGGTTGTGATGCGGCGCCCGTCATCGAGGTCGTCGTGCGGAGGCAGGATCAGGAGTTCGCCGGCTAGTAGTCCTGCGTGCACGGCGACGTAGCCATCCAGTTGCAGGTTGCCGGTTTCAATGTTTCGCCGCAGTGCGCGCGCGCCGTCGGGGCTGACTACCCAGACGGTTGCAGTGTTGCTTTCGCGATTGATGAGGCTGGCCAGCGGAGCCATCACGGCACGGGAATTGTCGGTGCTTGCAGCAGATGTTTTTGACGTTGTGGTGTTTCCGTCATCGAGAAATTTGACGCGACAGAGCATCTCCGGTCGCAGGCGCGGATCGGGATCGATGACCCGGACTTTCGCCTGCAGGGTATTCCGCTGCAGATCGGCAGTGCCGACAATGCGTGAGACGATGCCTTTGAATTCAGCATTCGGCAGGAAGTCGCTGGTGATGATAGCGGCTTGCCCGGGTGCGAGTTGCCGTGCGTCGGCAAGTGGCACATCGACCCGTGCCTGTAGCTTGCCAGTCTCGAATAAAACTGCGATGGTTGCCGAGTCGGGATCGTCCATGCGCAGGAGTTTTTTCTGTCCAGGCGCAGCTTTCAGTTCCAGCACAACGCCATTGACAGGAGAGGCGATCTTAGTCCGGGTGAGTGCCAGTTTGCTTTCTGCGACGTTGACATTCGCGGTGGCAATCATGGCGTCGAATACCTTGCTCTGCGCATTGATTGCATCGAGTCGCGCCAGCACCGCAGCATGATCGGACTTCAACGAAGCGATCTTCGCTGTCTGGGCATCAACGGCTAAGCGTGCTGCTGTGACCTCTTGCTCAGACACCGTGCCTTTCGATAAGCCGCTGATGCGCGAATGCTTGTCCGATAGCTCGGCGAGACGTGCTTCGGCGGATAGAATTTGATCCAGCACGCTCGCTGCTTCCGCCTGAACGGCGGGAATATTAGCGAGGTGCATGTGGTGTTCAGCGATGGTTTGCTCGAGCTTTCGTTCTGAACTCTCGAGTGTCAGCTCTGTGTCGTCCGGGATCAAGCTCGCCAGCGGTTGGCCCATTTTCACCACTTCGCCCTCTAGCACATAGACGTTGTCGACAACGCCATCGACCAGTGCCGTCGCGCGAATAGGAAGTGGATCTGGCTCGAACCAGCCTGCGGCCTGGAACAGCATCGCCGCAGTGTAGTCGGCGCGTTGATCCGGAACAATGGCCGAAGGAACGGCAACTGCCGCTTTCTGCTCGATGTCGGACAAAAGAATGGCCGGGGAGACCCTTACTTTACTAGCCGGGGTGAGGCGATCAGCGAAGGCAATGGCGAACACTGCCGCAAACGCAAGCAGCAGTCCGGCAGGCAGTAACCACGAAGGAAGACTGCGCTTTTTGCGCGGTGGAGATGGAGTCGTCTCCCCTTGGTTCTCGGGGGACTTATTGGAAAATAGATTTGTAGTCGTCATTCAGTCAACTGTTCTCAAAGTGGGAATCATCTCGACCAGTCGTGACAGTGTCAGGCGACGGATCGGGTGAACCGGAGAATCAGTTGCTTCAAATGATGAAGGAGGAAAACAGCACTGTAAGAGGAACGGCGAGGCGATCAGGCAGGCGATGCTGCGCGAACCGCAGCTCCGCGAGAATCGATTGGGCTGAAACGACTTTAGTGACCAGAGTTGGCGGGCACGTCGCGACAGGTGTTGCAGGTGCGGAAGTTGGGGCTGGGATCGCAAATGGTTCAACCGCATCGGGAGCGATCAGCACACAGCAGGAGCCATCATCGCACGGTGACGGAGATGGTCGCTCATTCTCCTGTGAGCCTTCGCTTTGCTCCTTACAGCAGCTAGTAGTCTCGCATTGATCGACAATGGAAGACGCGTAAGTGATCTGCCCAGTACACAGGCACTGACAAATCCCGGTATGTCCGAAAACGGATACCAGAACAAGCAAGAGCAGGGCGCTCGCACTCTGCAGGCGGGAAATCACGTTCAGAAGCTAAAGCTACAGATCGAGTTCAGCAAATGAAAACTTAGCCGAAACAAGCGCACGGCATCTGAAAGTGTTGGAATATCAATCCGCAGACGATCCTCGCTGAGCACAGCGTTCGCAGCATTCTGCCAATCGCGGGCATCTACTGATGACTCTACCATTACTTCCAATTCATCCGGCAGGGGTTGTGGCAGGAAAATGGTATCGGATGTGCCATCGGCGGATCGTTGCGGCTTGAGTGGCGTGCCGTCGATCCTGAGTCCGTGTGTGCCGAGAGCAAATTCCTGGACGTTGGATTTTGTATCATTGTCAGGGTCGGCATTCCATGCAGACATAGCCGGGTCAGGTTCCGGGCCGAAGGTTCGCCGCCGCCAGGCGGAGGGGGCGTGATAGATGCTTCCTTCGAAGGCACTGGGATTGAGGTTTTTGATCCATTGGCTGATCAAGGTGACGCCAGTCGTGTCGATGACAGATTTTCCCAGCGGAGGCATTTTATCAGTGCTATTGCTGGCCAGGCGATGCAGGAGCACAGAACGGTAGTCTTCGCGCGGGCGAATGACGCCCTGGCCATCGATGCCGTAGTTGTTGATCAGTGGGCCATTGATCAAGTTCTGTTCTTTTAGCGGTGTAGTGAAGCGGGCATCGAAGTTGGCGTAGACGCCGCCAGGTCGGTGACAGGAGGCGCAATTGGTATCAATGTAAGAGCGCGCACGCGTTTCCAGCGATGCGGTCATTTGATCCGCTGCAGCGCTGGAGGGAAGAGCACTCCATTCGCTCTCGTCTGCGGGGGCGTTGTCGAAAAGACCAAGGTGATGCAGGGTGCGCAGCTGGTTGGCGGTGCGCTCAGTTGCGGCATAGTGAAAAGGGGAGTTGAGCTGATGTGCGCGCACTCCCAGCACATAGCCCGCAGCGGCGGTGTGGCACTTGAGGCAATCGCTGCGGCTGGGGATTTCCCAGTCGAGCGTGGTTTCGGAGCCATTGCTATCCGTCATCATAAGTGGGACGCTTTCAGATTGATTGCCAACAAGTTCTGCATCACTCCCATCGGCACGCCAGCGGTAGGTGAAGCCAAAATAGACGCCATCGCTGCCGTGCACGAAGAAGCGGGTTTCGATCCGGCGGGTGATGCTGGGATCGCGCGCATCGACCGGCATTTCGAAGTGTTTCACAAAGACCGTGCCCACGGGAAAATCCCAGTTGGCCGCTGCGTCGAAAGCAATTTTTTCGCTGGCGGAATCCGCCGTGCCATCATTAGGAATGGCGATCCAGCGTGCCTTCTCTGCGCCGTCTGACCAGAACGGTGCTGCTGGCTGGCAGGGGATCAGGCCCGGGGCAGGGGACGACGTTGTAAGATCGCTGAACGCTCCGGTTTGTGACAGCAATGCTGGTGGTTCCGCTCCCGCCGCAGCGCTGCGGACAAGTGTTAGGATCTCTCCTGTCTGTGCGCGACCAAAGCGATCGCGCAGCAGTCGACAAATGTAAACTTCACCGTCGCGGTCAGTGCCGAACGAGGCGACGCCCGAATGAAATCCGCTGCCCGCAACTTGCAGCAGCTTTTCGACCCTCACATTGCCATCAGCTAATTCAGTCAGCGTGGAAAGCTCGCCCGACTGGTGATCGGCAAACAACAATTTCCCTGCCAGAGCTGCACGATGCGCAATACGCCGCCAAACAATCCACGCTGCAATGTCTGGCCAGCATCATAAAAATTCTGATCGCCGCCGATGTCGCCAGTACTCAGGTAGAGAAACCCATCATTATCGAAAAACAACGACCCGCCATTGTGCCAGTGATGGGCGTCAAATTGCTGCATCAGCACCAATTCCGAATCTGGATCCGCCTGCAGCGCACCATCGGCGACCGTAAACCGCGAGAGCCGCCAGAAGCCAGGATTCGGCAATTCATCCGCCGAATCCGGCACCTGATTGGCATTGCCCAGCTGCGCTGCCTCCGGTGACCAGAAGTAGTGGGTGTAGACGAATCCGCGGTTTGGCGAGCCCAGAAGGCCAAAATCCGGATGAAATGCCAGCTCACCCAGGCCGGCATTAGGCGTGATCTTGATGAGATCGCTGATATCGAGGAACAACGACTTTGCAGCAACGTTTGGCGCGCTGGTGAACGCCCAGATTTTGCCCTTCTTATCACCGACGAACAGGCGATCGCCCCGCGGTTTGTGTGTCAGGCTCACCGGCTCGAAAATGAACGATGCATCCTGCGGATCGGTAAAATCGAGCATCGGAAATGCAGGGGCGACTGTCCAGGCACCATCTGGACGCATCTCCTGCTGGGGCAGTGTTCCATTGAGGTAAGCTCCCATGGGCACCAGCGAATCGAGGCCGTAGGGCTCCTGGGCTAGCACTGAAACCACCGTGATCGCCGAAAAAGCCGAAACGCAGATTGCCGCAATGCGTTGTGCAGTGCGGTGACGGGTGCTGGTGAAGCCTTGGAGCAAAGTGGGCATCGGCCGAGTTTATCAGCTGCAGCAGCTGATTCAAGAAGCGTGCAGATCGTTCGTCAGCCCTGATGTTCAACGACTCGTGACTTTTCGCGTTCTCAATAGGGGCAACCAATGGCCAGCAGTCGAAAGCTCCCAGAATTCCAGAATGAGAGCACTGCCCCGCTTCCTGGCCAGCACGCTCAGTCGTTCGCCAGCCGATAAAACAGCCGATTTTACGGGCATTACGGCGCTTTACTTTTCCGTCGAAAAAACAGTTGCGACTCCCAATGTTTAAGCCTAATCTCGGGCTCTCGATTCAACGGCCATTTGGCTGTTTGGAGCGGTAGCTCAGTTGGTTAGAGCGCCGGCCTGTCACGCCGGAGGTCGCGGGTTCGAGTCCCGTCCGTTCCGCCACTTTTTCTTTCGAAAGGTGGTTATTAGACAAATGGTTTCTGCTTTTCCTTGAGGATAGTCAGTAAGTTTCCAATCATGGATTGACGCGGATCTCACCGGGGCCGAGTCCAAGCACTGCCACGTTTGACGGCTACCAATCAGAGGGATGGTCACGATTTTCGCTCGAGAATTCCTGCCTCATGATTCTGAACCACTGCTTCCCGTGCTATTCCTTTTCGTCGCCGCCGAACATACTGGACTGCATCTTTATTCCCACCTCCAGGATCCGGATGTGTCTGGTCTGGTTCTGACTAAACACCTCTAATCTAATTCCTCCGGAGTCAGAATGGCCGCAACCCGCTTCTGAATTCGCTCCTGTGTGGCCCGCTCGTCAATTATCAGCGCCTCTCCCTGCTCTGGTGAAACGATTCCCGCTTTGAGCGCTTCGGCTGGAAGCGAGTCCATAGCGCTTGGATGGTCGATGGAGCCATTCTCCTCAAACATAATCGCCATCAGTTTCTGCTCGGTCTCGAAGGTCAGTTGTTTCCCGGATTCCTCCAGCGATTGGCGGAAGGTCGATAGCTCTTCCCTCTCCGAGGTCGATTGCTCGAATCTCTCGAACTCTGCAAACTTCTCATCTCCCATCAATGATCTGAGTTTCTCTGTGTGCTCATCCGCAATGGCAGTGATATCGGACGCACCTTCCAGATCGATCTCACCGTCACTCCCCACTAGCTCCCCCATACCGATATCTGCCATCGCCAGTTGGCGCTGATGCAGCGCGCCCTTCAGCTCCGCGCGCTTTTCGTCGTCCAGATCAAGATAGTCGAAAAAGGCGCCGAAAGTTGCCTCAAGCTGCACCTCCATCTGCTTCTCGATCATCTTGCGCATCACCGGATCCTTCATCATATCAGCAAGTTTACCGAAAGCGTTCGCCGACGCTGGCACGTCTTCCTCTTCCGCAGCCTCTGCTGTTTCAGATGCACCAGTTCGCCCCAGTTTTGACAAAGTCGCGCTGCTCTTCAATTGGCGCTCATTCCACGTATCAAGATGTCCCGGCTTGGCGCGTCGAGTTCCGGCCACTGGCTGCGCGCGCCCCTGATTATCCAAACCAGTAATCTGCGATCGGACCTCCGCAGGCAATGATTTGATCTTCTCTTCCAATTCCTCGAGCCGTTCGCTTCGCGCTACGAATTCCGTCTCGCGTTGCTCGTAGGCGCTCACTTCCATTTTGAGTTCACTGATCGAATTCATCTGCACTCCAATTAGAATGGCGGCTGCCGCAGCTGCGATAATAGCAATTTTCGTTTTAGCGTACGTCATGGTTTGGATGGCGTTGGTGATTAACGTGGATGTGGTGACAGTTTCTCAGCTGCGCCAAGTAAGCAATGTCCGAGCAAAAAGATAGTAATGAGAGCAGCGAGCAATCGGAAGAATGACATGGAGCAAGTGAGTGGCTTCAGGGAGATGGCGATTTCTCGGGCCGATGAAAAGATTTCTCAAGGACGAAGGGCAGTACCGGGGGGGGGGGGGGGGAAATTTTGCCAATTTTTGGCAGTC
>JBNMNB010000331.1:0-6989 GCA_051270635.1 Verrucomicrobiales bacterium
CACTTTCTGGTCGTGAGCCCCCAGAACCTTGAATCCCTTATAGGCAGGAAGTGCTTTGCGCAATTTCTCCATCACGCCTTCGACCGCAGCAGCACGAAATTTTTTCGCCGTGCCAGAATTATCATCGCCGACTTCTAATTCGGCTTCGGTGGCGTAAAGAATCACCCCCCATATGCGTTCGTTGCCCTTGAGATCAGTGGGCAGGATCATATGATCAGACTCTGCATCGTCTTGCGCGCTTGAGCTCGACAGACCGATCATGGACGTCAGCAAAACTGCCAGGATTCGCAGACACAGGCGCAATAGATCTCCGCTGAGCAGATACTGAATAGAACAGGACACGTTGGAAAAAAGAGGGTGACTAACGGCGTGGCACACGCACGACAGATGGAATATTGTTAGAATCCGTGAGCAGGACGAAGACAGGCTCGCCATGCTCAACGGAAGCGAACATGGGCGCGTTTCGAGGCCCGGCGGGCAGGTAGCTGGCAACCAACTCGCCTTCGATTTCGTGATTGCTGGGAATGTCTTCGAGCCCTTCGAGACTGACGACTGTGGCACCTGCTTCAGCAGCAAAACGTGTGCGAATTTCAACTCCCATGCGTGGCGCGTAGGTGTTCGAGATCTCAGATGCGGCGATCGTAGCACCCGTAGATGTTCCGCTATCTGGTTTCTGCTGCAGGACAATGAACGCGGCGACGACAACTGCGGCGGCAGCAATCAGCCAGGGCATTCGATTCCAAATACTGGTAGCCGGGCGAATGATGGTCGCTTCTGTAGCGGCTTCCGCTGACTCAAGACGATTCATGATCCGTGCATTGAACAATTCCGGCGACGGCGGTTCGATGCTGGATGGAAATTCCGTCCGCAGGAGGTTCCCGAGTATCGCGGATGACTCGGTTGCGGCTTCTGCTTCCGCTGCGAACTCCGGGTCACTGGAAAGTCGCTGCTCGAACGCCGCCAGCTCATCGCTGTTGAGTTCGCCGTCGATCCAGCGAGTTATCATTTCCTCGTGGTTAGTTGGTTGGTTCGTATTCATTGCGGGATTACAGGAGTGGGGAAATTTCGGTTAATTCGATCACCTCGTTCATTTGCCGGGTGATGCTTCAGGAGTGCTGGGGACATGATCACCGCCCGAATAGACGTCGGCCAAAAGCAATTGCAGTTTCTTACGGGCGTAGAAAATTCGGGACATCACAGTTCCGACAGTGCAGCCGAGACTGTCTGCAATCTCCTGGTATTTTAATCCTTCTACCTCTTTGAGCAAAATGACAGCGCGGTGATCTGGCGAAAGCTGCTCGATCGCGGCGCGGATACATTCGCCCAGTTCATTGCGCGCCATTCCAACGTCCGGGGCGTCAGCAGCCCCCGGGGTCGTTCTTGAGGCAGCTTCGATTCCCTGGAATTGGATTGTTTCATCAAATTCGACTCCTCCATAGGTAATCTTCTTCTTTCGCAGCCAGTCGTAAGTGACGTTGTGTGTGATGCGGTAGATCCACGTGTAGAAGCTGGCACGGGCTTCGAATCGCGGCAGTGCCTTCCATGCTTTAAGGAAGGTGTCCTGCGCGAGATCCCAGGCATCCGCGTCGTTGTGAATCATGTTGTAGATCATTGCATAAACCTTTCCGCGATAACGGTTTACGAGCGCTTCAAACGCCCGTGGGTCTCCCTCTTGAGCCTGTTTCACAAGTGCACTGTCCGGAATCTCACCGTCAGGCATCGCATCAGCAGACTCTTGAGGAAGTGGCACCTCATCTCTCGATGATTGTGTTTTCCCTACTGCGTTGGACGGATGTGCTTCGTTTTTCTTCAAGGAAAGGCGCAACAATCTGATAATTCAGAATGGATGCATACAGTTTTCTGCACAAAGGTGCCACCAAATCTGTGATTTACGAGGACAGTTTTCCGGGCAAGTCACACCAGCTTAACGAAATGGCTGCCCGGTAGTTGCTTCACCAGGCGTTTCATTTCAAGGCGCAGCAGTGAGCTGGAAACAATGGCGATTGGCAGGCCAGTGGCAGCAATAATGTCGTCCATTTGCGTTTCGCTGGTTTCCAGCAGCGCGTAAATCGCCCGTTCTTCCTCGGTCAGTTGGGCAAGTTGCGCGCTTTCCGCTGGCTTAGGCGTCGCCGTGCGGGCGTCGCGCATTTCAGGGAACAGCATTTCCATGTCATCGAGCACGTCGCCGACATCCATCACTAGTCGGGCACCATTCTTGATGAGATTGTTGGCACCTTGTGACGTCGGTCGATCGATCGGGCCTGGAACCGCGTAGACATTGCGGCCGTAATCGAGTGCCTGTCCGGCCGTGATGAGTGCGCCGCTGCGCTTTGGTGCCTCGACCACCAGCACGCCTTGTCCCCATCCGGCGACGATTCGATTGCGCAATGGGAACGATTGCTTGTCCGGCGGGTAGTCGACAGGGAACTCGCTGACGACTGCGCCGCCTCCATTGGCGATACGCTCTGCCAGAGCTTCGTTCTCCGGAGGATAGAGTTTCCCCAGTCCGGATCCAATGACGGCAATGGTGCGCCCCTTTGCCGCCAGCGCAGACTCGTGAGCGGCGGTGTCGATCCCGCGTGCAAGTCCACTGATGACGGTGACATTTGCATGGGCAAGCTGGAAGCCCAGTTTCTTGGCGCAGGTCAAGCCATAGGATGTGGCACGGCGGGAACCAACGATGGCAACTGCATGACGATCACGCGGATCGAGCGTTCCTCTGACATAGAGGACAAGCGGAGGCGAGGGGATCTCACGCAGCATCTCTGGATAGTCGTCGCTCGCCCAGGTCACCAGGGTCGCGCCAATTTCCTGAATGCGCCTCAGTTCGCGCTGGAGATCAATCGTTTCTTCCCAACTGTGAATGGTGCGCGCCAGTTCGCTGCCAAAGCCGTTGACGCGTCGAATCTGATCGATGCTTGCTGCAAGGATCGCTTGGGGCTCGCCAAAATTCTCGAGCAATTTTCGAACGCGTGCCGCCCCGACCTGCGGCAGCAGATTCAAGATGATAAAGGCTTCTTCTGTCGTCACGTGCGCATGTAGGTTGAATGTTAGGAACTACGCAATTGTGCGACCGCTTCTTCGATGTCAATCCAGCTCACGTCTTTACTGACAAATGCATCGCCGATGGCACGTGCCAGCACGAAGCGGATCTCGCCTGCATCAAATTTCTTGTCGCGCCGCATGGCCGATAAAATAGCATCATCGCCAATTTCATCGCCAAGTGAGAGGGGGAGTTTGAACATTTTAAGTAGTCCTATCAGTGCCTCCGCATCTTTCTCTGATAGGCCAGCGAGCTTGCGAGAAAGCTGAATCGCTGCGACGAGTCCCAGGCTGATCGCTTCACCGTGAAGGAGTTGCCCATAGCCTGCGGATGACTCAATAGCATGACCGATGGTGTGCCCAAAGTTCAAAAGTGCCCGCGTTCCGGTACGTTCCTGCTCATCTTCGACAACTACAACAGCCTTGATCCTGACATTGCGAGCAATCAATTCACCGAGATCTGCGCGATCGTCGATTGTCGCTGCTGCTGCGATCATGTCGACCATATCAGCATCTCGGATGCCCGCGTGTTTGATGACTTCCGCGAAGCCTTCCCGGTATTCGCGATCAGGTAGTGAGCGCAATGTTTCAACATCTGCGATTACCAGTTTCGGCTGGTGAAAGCACCCGAGCAAGTTTTTACCCTCTGGCATGTTGACGCCCGTTTTTCCGCCGACTGAGCTGTCGACTTGTGCGACAATGGAGGTAGGGATTTGCACAAAGGAAATACCGCGAAAGAAGATGGACGCCGCGTAACCAGCAAGGTCGCCGACGACGCCGCCACCCAATGCGACCAGAAAGGATCCGCGATCGAGACCTGCCTGCGCCATCTGCCTGCAAACAGATTCCACGCAGCTCATGGATTTCGACGCCTCACCCGCAGTGACCTCAATATAGGTGGGGGAGAAGCCCACCGCACGCAGGCTGGCTTCCACAGTCTGGCGATAAAGGGCACCGACGTTCGAATCACTGACAATGACACAAGCACCGCTACTTTTTCTGCCGAAGGCCTGGGAAATCAGTGCGCCGGATTCAGCCAATAGTCCGCGCCCGACAAGAACGTCATAGCTGCGGGTTCCAAGGTCAATGTGGATACAGTGATCGGGTGTCATTTTGTAATTAAATCGGGGAACTGGGAAAGGATTGCGCCTACTGCTGACTTAGCATCGTCTGTCTCAGACAGGCAAATGTTCACGAAGCCTTTTTCACGTCGAAACCAGGTGCGTTGTCTTTTAGCATACTGCCGGGTGGCAATTTGCATGGCTTCGATGGCATCGTCCAGACTGCATTTACCTGCAAGGTAGTCGCGAATTTCACGAATGCCGATCGCTCGCTGCGCAGTATTTGATAGTTTCGGAAGCGCGGAAACTTCATCGATGAGTCCGTTTTCAGCCATTGCACGCGTGCGGGAATGGATGCGCGTGACCAGGATATCTGTCTCCCATTGCAGCAGGACACCACGGAATACAACCTCCCGGTTCGCCCAGTCGGCTTTCATTTCTGATGCGGGTCGCCCTGACAGCAGCGAAATTTCCAGTGCGCGTTCGACATACCGCGGGTTTTGTAAGTCCATGGCAGCGCAACCTTCTGGATCGAGCAGGCGCAACCAGGCCACGCGTTCATCCAGTGAAATGTCGCTAATGATTTTTCGCAGTTGGGGGGCGGCAGCTGGGAGCGGCGACAAACCATGAGTGAGTGCTTTAATGTAAAGCCCACTGCCACCGACGATAATTGGTAGAGCCCGGCGCTCAGCGATTTCAGCGATGCACTGGCTGGCCATCTTTGCATAGGATGCTACATCAAAATCAACGTTGCTTCCGACAACACTGTAAAGGTGATGCTGCACTTTCTCGAAGTCTGCGGCGGATGGCTTAGCCGTCAGAATATCCATTCCGCAGTAGAGTTGGAAGGCATCGCCATTCACAATTTCGCCACCACATTGCGCGGCTAACTCCAGTGCCACCGCGCTCTTCCCGCTGCCAGTCGGGCCCGCAACATAAAAAGGCTGCATCAGTTAGAGCAGCGCCAAAGTGGTGAGATCAGGGCGAGGAATTTCAACATTGGGAACTTGTCCCTGGGACAAATACTGGGATCGGTTTCATAAAGGCAAAAAAGGCCTACCGTAATCCTGGGCGAGAAGCAAAGCTGCATTTCTTGAGAAACCTGTGAAGCTTGAGAAGTCGTGGTGTTGAGACGTTGCACTTGGCTCCGGCTGCCGCTATACGAGTTGCAGCGGTCGCCGCTCATATTTTATGCATCTCGAAGTCTGGCAGCTCCTCGTTCTTTCTACACTTGGCATTCTGGCAGGTGTGCTCAATGTCATTGCAGGTGGCGGATCACTCATCACACTGCCAGTTATGATCTTCATGGGGATTCCCGAAACGGTGGCCAACGGATCCAACCGAGTCGCCATTTTTGCCCAGAATGTCTCTGCGGTTTCAGGCTTTAGAAAGAAGGGGTTTTCTGATTTTCGATTGAGTATCACTCTGGCACTGGCGTCGTTACCTGGCGCTATTCTTGGTGCCCAGGCTGGCGTGCTCATTCGCGGAGCGGTATTCAATCGCATCCTGGCCGGCGTGATGATCGGCGTGATTATTTTGATGGTGCTCAAGGATCGCAAGAAGAAGGGATCGACGGCGGAGGCAAAACCAGTCGCGGCTGATTCCTCTGGATCGCCGCCCATTTCACGTTCGCGGATGATTTGGGGACATGTGGCAATGGTTGGTATAGGGTTTTACGCTGGGTTTATTCAGGCCGGGGTCGGCTTCTTACTGATGGCGGCGTTGAGTAATCTGATGAAGTTGGATCTTATTCGGGTGAACATGCATAAAGTATTCGTCGTAGGGCTCTCAACTTTTGCCGCGCTGATCGTGTTCATTATTCATGGGAAGATTTGGTGGATCACTGGACTAAGCCTCGCCGTGGGGAATTCTCTCGGCGGCTGGATCGGCTCACAGTTGAGCGTTACGAAGGGAGAAGG
The DNA here is from genome assembly GCA_051270635.1 of Verrucomicrobiales bacterium. Lineage (GTDB taxonomy): Bacteria > Verrucomicrobiota > Verrucomicrobiia > Verrucomicrobiales > DEV007 > JAGROY01. Next base: position 6,023 of record JBNMNB010000331.1, read on the forward strand.
ATTCATTCGCCATGTGCTCTACATAGCCCTGCTGGCGATGGCTGTGAAGCTGGTTTTCTTTCATTGAAATTTTCGATCGTCCTGCTGCAGCCAGGTTCAAACGAAAAAGGCCAGTGCTCGAAAGCACTGGCCTTAGCGAAAATATTAAACTAATCAATTCTTACTAGTCCGCCTTGACGCGGTAGTATGCGGCAGCCTGAGACATTGAGATCGAGACACCGTAGGTGCGGCCGTTTACCCCGTTGTTATTCGTTCCGCGGATGTCAGTCCAACCGCCGAGTCCCGAGTCACTGCTTTGAATCACATAGCTGACGCCACTGATCGACTCATAGGTCAGCTTAAAATTCGTGCCTTCAATCTCGACTTTCAGACTCTTTTCCAATCCACTCAGTCCCGGAATATAATCGGTGAAATCAAGCGTCGGATTCCATCTGGCAAAGTTCTTTTTGGCATTCGGCGATCCATTGGGATCAGCGAACACACCGCCAAAATAGGCGTCATTGCCTGTCGCATAGACGCTATTGACGATTTGAGTGGATGATTTTCCAAGTCCTGATCCGAGTGCTTTCCATTTACCAGATCCATCCCACATTGCGACATTGTTCAGTGGTGTTTCGTCCGAGCCAAATCGATTGAACTCACCCGCGAGATAGACTCTGCCTGATTGATCAATCGACATTCCAAAAACGCCGCTGACTGAATCGCCAAGCACTCCGCCGTCAAGAGTGTCCCAGGACGAACCGTTCCAGGCAGCGACGTTGTTTGCCGGTTGCCCTCCTACCTCAGTGAACTGACCACCTACGAAAAGACGACCGTCCGGTGCGATGGCGACGGCACGGACAAATCCATCGACTCCACCGCCAATTTCAGACCAGCTGCTGCCGTCCCACATTGCCAGTGATGACATCTCAGTATTTCCTGACATGCTGAAGCCACCGCCAGCGATAACATTGCCTTGAGAATCCGT
>JBNMNB010000332.1:0-6963 GCA_051270635.1 Verrucomicrobiales bacterium
GAACTTCAATTTGGACTCCGCTGCTGGGAGCTATCTCGCTCTCGTGGATCCTGATGGGACGACGGTCACAGATTCATATTCTAGTTACCCAGAACAACCGAAAAACATTTCCTACGGTGAGGGGGCGAACGGGACCGATGGCTTCTTCGCGGCTCCCACCCCTGGCGCCGCCAACGGCACCAGTTTGGCGGGGTTCGCAGCCGAGCCGACCTTTTCCATTCAGCGCGGCATCTACAGCTCTGCGCAGTCCTTGCTACTCACCGCCGGGGGACCGTCCGAGACCATTTACTACACGACCGATGGATCGGAACCGGTGCCGGGATCGCACGGGACTCTGTACACCGGCTCCATCGCCATCAGTAGCAGTCGAGTGATCCGAGCCGCAGCGGGTCGCGCAGACTACGGGGATTCTGGCATCGTCACCCACAGCTACTTCATCAACCCCAGCTCCGGTGCGCAGTCGCTGCCGATCGTCTCTCTAGCGGGTGATCCCTCGACCACATTTGGCCCTGCGGGACTTTTCGGTGACACTCTACTGCGCGGTCGGGTCGCGGAGTTCCCCCTCTCCGTAGAACTGTTGAATTCCGACAGCTGGGCGCCGTCGCAGATCGATGCGGGCGTTCGCCTGCACGGCAGTTCCTACACGAGACGCACTGCAGGCAGCGGCCACAAGTGGTCCTACAAACTCTACTTTCGTGATGACTATGAGCCCGGTAGAGAATGGTTGGAAACCAATATCATCGAGGAATCCGACCTCGAGCGCTGGCGATTGATCGTGCTGCGGGGGAATTCTTTCGATACGAATCCGATGGTGCGGGACGAACTCGCCCGACGCCTGTTTCGGGACATGGGCCACCGCGGTTCCCTCGGGAGTTTTGCCTACCTCATGATCAATGGATCGCCCTACAGAAATGGCCTCTACAACGTGATCGAACGGCTCGATGAAGACACCCTCCAGGAAAAGTGGGGTAGTAACGAGAAGTGGGATGTCGTCACAAAATGGCAGAACAACGGCAGCGCCGTAGACCCTCCGCGCAGCCACAGTGAACCCTTCAAGTTCGATGTGCGCGACGGGGATCATCTTTCATTTGCAGAGATCCTCCACTACGCGCAGGACAATGATCTGGCGGACCCCGCCCATTATGCCTTCATGGATGAGCGGGTCGATCTGGTGAACTTTGCCGACTACCTGCTCGTGACGGGCTATCTGGCCGTCCGCGATTGGCCGCAGAACAACTGGGCTGCCGGCCGGGAGCGGTCTACCAGCCTGTTGGGGAGGTGGCAATTCTTCGTCTGGGACTCCGAGTCCTGGACAACCTCCGAGCTCCCCGGCCCCTTCAAAGTCCCTGGAGATCCGTTCGACGATGCTGCCGAACAACCGTTGACTGTTTTCTACAGGGGACTTCGGGCAAACCCTCAGTTTCGGCGATTGATGTCTGACCGCGCCTTCCTACACCTCTTTCACGGGGGGGGCCTGACGACCCAGAACGTCACTACCCGTTTCGAGGAAATGCGTCTCACCTTAGCGTCAGCCCTGCCCAGTATGGACACTTGGATCCGCGATTCTTGGGCACCTCAAAGACCCGGGTACGTGCTCTCGAGCTTGGGTGATCTTGATCTATACACGCACGAGGGACCCGGGTTCATGGTGGGCGGAGAGGCCCAGCAGATGGGCGGCCTAGTCGATGTGGACTCGTCTCTGAGCATGGTCGTCCCAGGTTCAGGCAAGATCTACTACACACTGGACGGTTCGGATCCACAGATCATCGTCGAGTCCAGTGCCCCTACGAACCTCATCGATCAGGGGTCAGCCGCGACCGCCTTCATTCCTCCGAACGGGAATCTTGGAACCTCGTGGACGGATCCGGATTTCGACGACAGCAGCTGGCTCCAAGGAACGACAGGCATCGGGTATCACACTTCGATCTCCAACGTCTACCATTCGCTGATCGGTCTGGATGTGCTCGCCATGCGTACCAACAATTCCAGTGCTTACGTCCGTATCCCTTTTACGATATCGAACCAGGAAGAGCTCGACCGCATCGACTCTCTCGTGTTTGAGATGAAGTACGATGACGGCTTCGTCGCCACGATCAACGGCACGGAGATCGCCTCAGCCAACTCCCCATCGTCACCAGTCTGGAACTCGATAGCCACGGTTGGTCATAGCAACGCCGAGGCCGTGGAGTTCGAAGAATTCGACGTCCCGTCGGGTGTAAGCGCCCTCCGGGTTGGTGCCAACGTTCTCACGCTACACGCGCTGAACCGCGCAGTTTCCAATTCGGACCTACTCATGTCACCACGGCTCGGTTACCGTTCAGAGGGCGGGGTTTCGCCCAGTGCCTCGGAGTATGTTTCCGCACTGCCGATCGGGCAGTCCGTTCACGTGAAGGCACGGTTTTTTGATGGTACTACATGGTCCGCATTGAGTGAGAGCACATTCATCCCTGGCGTGCCAGCTTCCTCTGCGAACCTTGTGATATCTGAGCTGATGTACAACCCGATTGGGACTAGCGAAGGCACCGAGTACATCGAACTGATGAATATTTCGGCAAGCAACCACCTAGACTTGGCTGGGGTCGCGTTCACCGGGGGGATCAGTGCCGTGCTCCCGCCGGGCACCTCCCTTGCGCCGGGTGAAAGGCTAGTGCTGGTTGCCAATCTGGTCGAATTCAGGATCGCCTATCCCGATGCCCCTCCCGTAGACATCGAGTATAGTGGTAACCTTAGAAATAGTGGTGAAACGATAGAGCTTACGGACGCATCGGGCGGTGTGATAGAGAGCATCACCTACTCCGATGGGCCACCCTGGCCGGAGCTGGCTGACGGCGACGGGTTCAGCCTGACGAGGATATCTCCCCACCTCAGATTGGATCCCAACGATCCAAACCATTGGCGCTCCAGTGTCGGTATCGGGGGCAGCCCAGGAAGTTCAGATGCCTCTCAGTTCCCTGGAGGTGATCAGCAGGATTTGCTCGCCTACGCCTTCGGGGGATCCCTGCCAGCCATATCCACTCAGGGGGATGAGGTGATCCTTTCCTACCCGCGCAACCTTGCAGCTGATGACGTTGTCACTACGGTAGAGATTTCCAGCGATCTGCTCCATTGGTCAGCTCTCGATCCCGAAGACAACGCGGTTCTCGAAGGTGCACCCGAAGACGGTATCTCCGCAGTGCAGATCATTCTTCAGGGGGCTGCGACGCCCTCGTTGTCACGAGGTTTCACCCGGTTGCGGGTGCAACTCAGACCCTGACCCGGCAGAAACCAACATGTTGGGTTCAATCCTAACAGAGAAACAACAAATTTTACCCTATGCTTCAACAAGTCATTATCAGAGTCGCCGTTCTCGCAACTGCCGCCCTACTGTGGGTGGGATCTATACCGGCAAAGGATATCGTTGAAAAGAAGGTCAATGTGCTGCTCATACTAGTCGATGATCTAGGAGTCGAAACATTGAAGTGCTATAGCGGGGCATCTTACAACACGCCGTTTATCGATAAGCTTGCCGAAGAAAGCCTCGTCTTCGAGAGGGCTTTTGCTACCCCGGTCTGTACCCCTACTCGTGCTCAGCTCCTCACGGGGCTATACCCGGCTATACCCTAACCACAACAAGATGGGAGCGGGAATCTGGAATCCACTGACAAAGCACCGCCCGCTCGACGCCAAGCTTCCCATGCTTGGAAAGCTGATGAAACAAAGCGACTATGCGACCTGTGCCGCCGGTAAATGGCAGCTCGCCCACTTTGGGGAAACCCCCGACCATCCGCAACAACTCGGTTTCGACGAGTATTGTCTTTGGACATACCGTATGCACCCCGAGGGAGAAAATCACTCCAGGTTCTGGAAACCCAAAATTTGGGAGAACGGAGCGCCCGGCGACCATCACGAGAAAGACGAAATTTATGGGCCAGATGTTTTCTGTAATTTCATTCTCAATTTCATGGAACGCAATAAGGATCAACCTTTCTTCGCCTATTACCCAATGGTGTTGATGCACCGCCCCTATATGCTCACAACTGATAGCGTGGGTGACAAACTGCATTCTCCCGCCGAATCCACACCGGGGAAAAACCGGCGGGTAACTCGCTTGAACGCTTTGCATCCAACCTTGCCTACGCCGACAAGCTCGTGGGCTCTCTCATCGCCAAGTTGGATCAACTGGGTATCCGCGAAAATACTCTCGTCATTTTCACAGCAGATAATGGCACCGATTCCAGGATTTCATCCACGTTTGCTGACGGCCGTAAGATCCGGGGCGGCAAAGGTAGCATGAACGATGCGGGCACCATGGTACCATACCTTGTTAGTCTGCCAGGCTCTATCAAGCCAGGCAGAAGTAAGGCTCTTACTGACCTGAGTGATGTCTATCCAACGCTTGCCGAACTAAATGGAATCGCTCCCGGAAATGTCGATGGGTTCAGTCAGTGGCCGATCTTCAGGCGGGAAAAAGAAAGTATTAGAGACTGGATCTATGTTGAAGAAAGCAGTCGATTTTTCATTCGCAGCCAACGCTACGCGCTTCATGGAGGAGCCGGTAAGCAAGGCCTCTATGATGTCAGCGATGTCTACAATCACGTCCGTATTGATGTAGACGCTGATTCCGGATCCACGGAGAAGCCGCGTGCACGGCTTCGTGCTCAACTTGATCGCATCAGAGCCCCAGCTCCGTGAATTCGAAGTTCAGTTCATCAGGATTCAATGTCAGCGGCGACTAGTGGGTGGGTTTAATGCTGCATACGCCAAAACGACTGTCTTGGCGGGAAAATCAACGTAACTCGTGACCTTCAAAGAGGTGGCTCGAGACGGAATCGAACCGCCGACACGAGGATTTTCAATCCTCTGCTCTACCAACTGAGCTATCGAGCCTTTCTTTGAACGGGGCGGAGGGTTCCGCTCCCGGCTTGGGAAGGGGCAATATTTAGCCGCTCCGGACGGTTCTGACAACTGGAAATTTCTTGGTTTTTTCAGACCAGATTTTCGAGGGTGGCGGCTAAGAGCTCGACGAGCTGGCCGGCGCAGGCTAAGCCGGTCTCTAGAACCTCGTTGTGGCTCAGTGGCTGGTCGGAGAGACCGCTGCCCCAGTTGGTCAAACAGCTGAATCCCGCGACTTTTAGGCCTAGGGCTCGGGCTTGAATGGCTTCTAGGGCGGTGGACATGCCGACGGCGTCTGCTCCTAGCTTGCCTAGCATGCGGACTTCGGCCGGGGTCTCATATTGCGGGCCTAGGACGCTGGCGTAGACGCCTTGGTAGAGCTGGAGCCCCTGCCGCCGGGATTCGGAGTGAAAGGCGGCGCGCAACTCCGGGTCGTAGATGGCGGACATATCGATGAAGTTTGGTCCGCCGAGGAGTGGGGTTTGGCCACTTAGGTTGAGCTGGTCGCTCAGTTGCATCCAGTTTCCTGGCGCAAATTTCGGGTTGGTGCTGCCGGCGGCATTGGTGAGGACGAGGGTGTCGATGCCCATCGCCGCCATAACACGGACGCCGGCGCAGACGTCTTTCGCTGGATACCCCTCGTAGAGGTGAACCCGTCCTTGGGCGACGACAACAGGAAGTCCGTTGAGCTTGCCGAAGATGAACTTTCCCGCATGACCCGGAACGGCTGATTTTGGAAGGCCGTCGATTTCCGAGTAGGGGAGTTCGGCTTCGATCTCGAGGCGGTCGACGAAGCTGCCTAGGCCTGAGCCTAGGACGATGCCTACTTTGGGGATTTGATTTTGGGCTGTGGCGGGGAGGGCGGTTTTGGTGAATTCGTTCATGTCTACTGGCTTGGGTTACGGATTTTTTCTAACCGTTAATCACACGGATCTACGCGAATCCATGCAGGTGGAGATCTCTGAGTAGAGTTTCTCTAATTCGGGAGTCTTGGCGCCGGCTTGTTTGGCGCGGCGGAGTGGTTCGCCCCAGATGGCCTCCACTTCTACTGCGCGGCCTTCTAGGTAGTCGATCAGGCTGCTGGGCTTGTAGGCTCCCATCGGCAGTGTGGCTTTGATCTGGTCTTCGACTAGTGAGATGGGGAGGTCGTGGCCAAGTTTTTTTGCGGAATTGATGACCTCGCGCATGAGTTCCCGAGCGCGTTGTTTTAGCTCATCGTCGGCTAAGATCTGGGCGACATCGATTCCTCCGGCCGCGATCGACAGGCCGTTAAACGGAATGTTCCAGACGAGTTTTTTCCAACACTCGCGTGCGAGATCGGCTTTCACATTGCAGACGACGCCACTGCGTTTGAACTCGGAGGCGATCTCGTGGGTGCGGGGGTGGGGGAGTCCGTTGAACTCGCCGATGGAAATGGTGCCGGCACCGAGGTGGTGAATCTCTCCTGGGGCGACCCGGTTGATGCAGACGAAGCAGAGGCCACCTATGACGCGGTGAGCGCCGAATTTTGCTGCGAGGAACTCTTCATTGCCGAGGCCGTTCTGCAGCGTGAGCAGCATCGTGTCTTCTTTGATGAGCGGTGGGAGGAGTTCTTCGAGGGCGTGGTTCGAAGTGGATTTGAGTGCGATCAATACGAGATCACACGCCCCGATCTGACTCGTGTCCGCGTAAACCTTGGCACCCTGTAGGTGGAAGTCACCCTGTTTGCTTTTGATCTTCAATCCACGTTTTTTGACATGTTCGAGATCGCTTCGCATGAGGAAATGCACATCGCGACCGGCGTTGGCAAGTTTGCCACCGTAGTAGCAACCGACGGCACCGCTGCCGATGACGGCGATGCGGTAGTTTGGGAGGATGTGGGTTGAGGGGCTGATGGCTTTGCTGTTTTAACCGCAGATTTCGCAGATTTTTTGAAGGCAGGTGGGCGGTGTGTTCGGTATTAGATGAGAAACGCTAAAGGGCAGCTCCGGAAACCTGCTGTGGAAATGGGGCGCAGAGAAAATTCCCGCTGGCGAGGCGATAAACGCTAAGGGCTTGTCAGGAAATAAGTCATACAAAGATGCGCAGGAATTTTAGCCAGCACCAAGGCAG
>JBNMNB010000333.1:0-6883 GCA_051270635.1 Verrucomicrobiales bacterium
AGCGAGGCATTCATCGAAGGCGTCTTTGAGAAAAACCGGGAAAAATTGGGAGTGAAGCGAACATGCGGTGCACGGGTGCCGAAAGTGGCGATGGGAGGTCTGCGCACGCTGCGGGATTTGCGCGGCGCTCGTACGGGCTGAGGTGAGTGTTCAGAAATAGAAATGTTTGCAGCCACGCTTTACATTCGATAAGTATACATTTCTCGGGTGTTGAAAATAGGCCGAATGTGGCAGAAAACGTTCCCGCAGCATCCAAAACAATGTAGGTGAGCGTCGGAACCTGCTGCACGCTGTACGGAACACAAATTTTTGGAGTGCTCCGGCTCGACGGAGCTTTTTGTGAAAAGAACGTGCCTCGTGGCGAAAAAGCGCTGTCAAGACCAGCGCACTCCAAGTTCGCAGTCCGCTGCGTAGACCGATTACGTTTCGATTCTCAGGGGTAGAGAACCCTGGGCTTATTGGCATTGGCGTTCGGTTCGGCTGAAAACACAGGCCGTGGGTGTCCGCCCACGGAGAGCGCATACAGAGTCCGCAGCCGTGAAAGTGAAACGGCGCCTGCATCTTTGTTGAGTGCCTGATCGCTCCTCTATAGCGCACTGTTTATTATAGTAATTCTTCTGGGAAGCTGAGAATCTGCAGGAACTTATCCACGCGTTTTCAACACCCCAGTAAGCAACGAGCAGGCGTCCCAGGCTCCGGAGCTGTGTCAGCAGGTCGGTTTCGAATGCATTGAAGTCTTGGTATTCGAAGAGCTTGGAGATAAGTGGATAAATATGTGACGGGTGGACGGGGGGGCAGCAAGGCACAAAAAAAGCGGCCTTCCGAAGAAGGCCGCTTTCGAAAATGAAAGCACTGGGTAGTGCAGCGTGATTAACGCTTGGAGAATTGGAAGCGTTTGCGGGCACCTGGCTGACCGGCTTTTTTCCGCTCCTTAGCGCGAGGGTCGCGACGCAGCAGGCCTGCTTCTTTCAGTGACGGGCGAAGCTCGGCATCCAGCTTGAGCAATGCGCGGGCGATTCCGAGGCGAACAGCGCCCACTTGTGCCGTAATACCACCGCCGTGTGCGCGCACATCGACGTCGAACTTCTGCGCGACGTTTGCCACTTGCAGGGGCTCAATCACGTTGTTCTGCAGGGATACTGTAGGAAAGTAGTCTTCAAACGCACGTTCGTTGACAGTGATGCGACCGGTGCCTTCTTTCAGGCGAACGCGTGCAACGGAAGTCTTTCGGCGGCCGGTTGCAATCAATGTGGCTTCTTCGCTCATAATCGTTTCTCGAATTTCGGATCTCGTGCGGTTGGAAATTTAGCTAAATTACTTTGTGGCACCAACAGCGAGTTGCTGTGGATTCTGTGCCTCGTGTGGATGATCGGTGCCCTTGTAGACCTTGAGCTTCTTCATCACCTGACGGCCTAGTTTGTTGTGCGGCACCATTCCTTTAACAGCGAACTCAATCAGCTGCTCAGGGTGTCTCGCACGCAGGCTGGCAGGGGATTCGCGCTTCTGGCCGCCCACATATCCGCTATAGCGGGTGTAGACTTTCTGCAGCTCCTTACGACCTGTGAATACTGCCTTTTCGGCATTAATGACGACGACAAAATCGCCAGTGTCGACGTGAGAGGTGAAAATGGGTTTGTGCTTGCCACGCAGCAGGCGTGCTGCCTGCTCGGCGACTTTGCCTACTACCTGATCGGCAGCATCAATCACCCACCATTGGCGCTCAACGTCTTGTGCTTTTGCTGAAAATGTCTTCATCAACAGGAATATCGGTACAGTATAAAAGATTCCTCCAGTCTGCCGGAGGAGAGCGGATACTAGGTTCAGTTCGAAACCCTGTCAACTGCCGAAAATACGCGTTTTTGCAGGCTTTTCGACTGAAATTGATGGCATTCCAGTTCTTGCGGTCGGTGTGGTAATTTCCGTTTCCGTGAGCGCCCGCTGTCGTTTTTGCTCGGATTTTTTGTATGCGCGAGATAGTCGTCTGCAATCATGCATCGGGTGACTTTTCACGTTTTTTGCTTCATTGCGGGAGTTCTAGCAGCGGCGGGTGCTCCTGAATCAAAAACAAGCGAACGGCCGAACATCGTTTTCATCATGGTTGATGACCTGGGATACGGTGATCTGGGATGCTTTGGGCAGACGAAGATCAAGACGCCCAATATTGACCTGTTAGCCGAGCAAGGGATGCGATTTACCTCCTGTTACGCGGGATCTCCGGTTTGTGCACCGTCACGTAGTGTGTTGATGACCGGGCAGCACAGCGGGCACACTCGTGTGCGCGGCAACACTGGCAATGGCGGTGTGGCGGGTCTGGGGGGAAGGCCAGGACGGGTGCCATTGGAGGCTGATGATGTAACCGTGGCAGAAGGCTTGCAGAGCGCAGGATACACGACGGGTATGGTCGGAAAGTGGGGGCTGGGAGAGCCCGGCACGTCTGGGTTGCCGAACGATCAGGGGTTCGATTTCTGGTTCGGATTTCTCAATCAGAGGAGGGCGCACAGCCACTATCCTGAATACTTGTGGCTGAATCGGCAACGTTTCGAGCTGCCGGGTAACAGTGGCGGGCGCAAGCAACAATATGCGCACGATCAGATGACGGGCTTTGCCCTGCACTTCATCAGGGAGCGGGCGGCCGAGGTAGCTGAGGAAACCCGTCGGCCATTTTTTCTCTACGTTCCGTACACCGTGCCGCATTCCGATTTTGAAGTGCCGGATTTCGGTATCTATGCGGACAAATCATGGAGTGAAAACGCCAGGGCTTACGCGGCAATGATCACGCGCATGGATGGCGATGTTGGTAGAATGATGGGCTTGTTAGAGGAGATGGAAATGGCAGATAACACGGTCGTGTTCTTTTGCAGCGATAATGGCGCGGCTGATCGATACGATGGCCTGTTCGATAGCAGTGGTGTGTTGCGAGGCAGGAAGCGTGACCTTTTCGAAGGTGGTATCCGCACTCCCATGATCGTGCGTTGGCCACAAAAAATCGCGGCTGGTGCTGTTAACGACATGCCGTGGACGTTTGCAGATTTTCTTCCTACAGCATGGGAGTTGGCAAATGTCTCCGCCCCTGAAAGTCTTTCGATCGATGGAAAAAGCATCGTGCCGACACTGTGTGGAAGTGTGCAGCCGGAGTTCGCGGATCGATTCTTCTATTGGGAGTTCTTTGAAAAAGGATACCAGCAGGCGGCGCGGTGGCGAAATTGGAAGGCTGTTAGACTCCGGCGTAGTGCGCCATTGCTCATATTCGATCTCGCCACTGATCCAAGCGAAACGGCGGACGTAGCAGCGCAGAATGAGGACGTCGTCGCGCGGTTTGAGGCTTATCTGAAAACTGCACGGACTGAATCCAGTGCCTGGCCGATCCAAATAGATAGATAAGTTCGCTGGCTTACGTTTCTGAAAACAGCTCCTTCAAAGGCAATTGACGAACGACGTGTCTTGCAACTTGATCAGTGACGAGTGTTGACCAGCGCACCAGTCGAATTTCGCCGTCTGCGATTTCGAGACCAGTGATGTCGCCATCAGCAAAAGAGCAGCATCCGGCATTGAAGTAACAAGGTCTCGGAGCTGGTGTGTCGGGCGGTTGCGGGTGATGCTCCTGCATGCGAACTGCGGCTTCCAGTAGTCCTGTCTCGTCCTTCAGGCGCATGCGTTCTTCCGGGGCGAGGCCGCGTTTTTCGGAACGCGCACGAAGTTCTCGCAGGCGTTGTACTGTCTGGTCGGCGGTGTGGCGTTGCGGAAATACAGGGTGGTGCGTGTGACCGGTGATCAGTACCAATTTGTCCTGCGCAGCGGCCCAGCGTGACATCGATAGCTCATGCTTCATGCGCAAGTCGTAGTCTTGTGAGGGAGTGTTAGAGCGAATCTTCAGCAGGCGCTGCAACGGCCGCCAGAGATAGCGAACCACAAAGCGGCTGAATGGCGCAAAGCGATCTGAGTCCGGAGTTCCCTGGTGCCCATGGGTGAGAAAAAGTTCCCCTAACTGCCTGTGTCCATCAGTGAGGGCAAGCGAAAGCGCTTCAAGAATGACGCCGCGTCCGCTGTCGTCGCAAATGTAACGTTCCAGGTGCATTTTCATCTGCCAGGTCGTGGTCCACACATCATCATGATTCCCGTAGATGCGCGTGTAGCCGCCAGCGCGATGAAACATTTGCTCCAGTCGCAACGTCTCTTCATATGCTGCAATCACGGAATGCGGCGAGCACTCCCATAGCTCTTCTACGTCCCCCAGTAGAACCAGTCTGAAATTCTCAGCAAGGTAGTGCTCGAGCGCCGCACGATAGGCTTCCTCGCAGTCGGCAAAATCGTCCGCTCCCGTTTTCGCCCCGCGGTGGTGATCGGAAAAAATAACCATGCGCAGGGAGTTGATGTCAGCCGTCTCTTGCAGCGCAAATTTTTCCCGCACCTTGTCGAGGCCGCGGACGATCAATTCGTCAAAGTGGAGCGCTGGAGGAATCGGCATGGACAAATGAATGACTGTGCGCGATGACCTCAATCTCAATCTCAATCTCAATCGGCAAGCGCGGCAGTGTCGGTAACCGAACCACACCGGGAAGGCAAGACAATGTGAATTACTGCTATGCCTGAGTGGTGCGTGGCAACTAAGCAATTAACCAACTAAGCTACTGGAACGCTGAGCCAGAAAGTTGTCGTATTGTCGTCGCTCTTGGCGCCTACGGTGATATTCATTTGCGAGCACAGTGCCCGCACGGTGGTCAGACCGATGCCAAAGTGGGTGGTCGCCTTGGTGCTGGAGAATGGCTTGAAGGCTTCGTCAAATTTGTCCGCAGCAATCGATGATCCGCTATTGCGGACGAAAACATCTACATGCCCCGGAATGCTCTCCGACACCTGGCCAGGAGGAAGGATGTCCAGTGCCACCTCACCATCGCCTGAAGCAGTGACGGCCTCTGCTGCATTTTTCAGTAGTTCCAGAAGGATCTCTTTGAACCTGGAGGAATCCACCATGACGGCGGGCACACCCGCTGCCAGATTCAGCTGGAAAGCGATCTCCGCCCCTTCACAGGGCTTTCGCAGTTCCCTATCGACCATTGGAATGTAGTCTCCCAGGTTCAGCGACTGCGGCGAGACGCGGACGCAACCGCCAGCGGAAAGGATGCGCTCGTTCAGGATTTTGGCGATATCTGCAGCTTGCTTCACATGATCGATGTTGTCTTTAAAAGAGGCACCACTGCCCCCATTCATCATCATCAGGCTGGCGAACCCCTGGATCACCGCCAGGCTGTTGTTCAGCTTGTGTGTCATTCCTCGCAGCAATTCGCCGTAGAACGCATTCACACTTGCATCAATGTTAAGCGGTTCTGGAAAGTAGTAGGCCGTCGCAGCCGACGGGAGGTTATTTGCCTCATTCATTATTCTAAAAAAATTGCAACCAATGCTCAAAAGTTTTTATAATTTTAGTTGCTCTAATATTTAAGGGATGCTATCATTTACTCTGAAAATAGCCAGTAGTTTTAGTGATATTTGGGAAATTGGAGAATGTGGTTACAGAGCGGGAGTGCTGGGAGGTGCAAGAGGTTAAATCTTCTTACTTGGAATAGCGTTGTGAGTTCAATGGGCTGTCTTGCGCAGGCGCCTTGTTTTCAAAAGCAATTCTTTGCGCTACTTGGTCTTTCCCTTGCCGGGGAACGAGCTACCATTGTACTTCTTCAATGGCAGCAACTCTACTCATCGCGCACTCAAAGGAAGATCGAAGCCGGTTCATTGAACCTTTCTCGGTTGCGTTGAGACGTATCGATGTCGAGCCGATTTCAGATGAGTGGTCGCTGGCGAGCCGTGACAGCTTGATCGATCGCATTTTTCGCGAAGGCCTCAAGGAGGCGACGACGGTGCTCGTTGTCTTGTCCCGCTTCAACGCGACCCATGAGTGGGTGCAATTCGAGTTAGAGGAATCGGTGATTGATCGCATTCAGAACATTGCCCATTTTGCAATCATTCTGCTCGACGGGCGACGCGTTCCTGAGAATTTGCCGCAGGAGACATCAGTATTTTCCGTGCAGCAGCCAGGAGATCTCATTGAGTTGAGTTCGTTGCTACAGGAGCTGGCACCGTTGCTGGCACAACGTTCTGCGTCGCAGAATGCTGCGAGAGTTGCCGACTCTGATGGTGGCACTGAAGAGTTTCACATACCCGGGCTGGAGCCGCTTGGGACAACACTGCTGGCGCTCGCCTGCCGTAGCGCAATTGAATCCAATTCACTGCTGGTGAAAGTGGAGGATGTGAACACGCTGGCGGAACCGCTGCGTCTGGATGAAGAAACTTTTCGTCTGTCGTTGGAATCATTGGTTGGTCAGTCACATGTGAAAGCCCGCAGAGCCAATGGTGGGCAGATTTCCGTTATGGAAATCGAACGGGAATCGTTCGGCCACTACATGAATCATGTGCTCGAAGACTTTGATGATATTGTCAGTGACCTCGCTGAGGAAATTGTAGGCGGAGTGCGCGATAATGAGACACTGGTCGAGCGCTCGCGGCTGCCTTCACTGGTCGTTACCTACATTCTCGATGAATTGGATGCAAAGGGGCACATTACAGTGATTCGCCAGATGAAGGGGAACCGAAGGATCAAGCGGATCTCGCCCGAGTTCCAGCAAATGTATACTGCAGGCTATTAGGGTTTTTGAACTAGTAACCCCCAGCGAGGAAAACGGAGAGGGCTAGCTAGAGGTTATCCGAAAAGGGATTTGTTATGAAAATTAGGGTCGGAATTTCGGATGAGAATTTCGGAGCGACGGAAATTTAGGATGAGAATTTTCCGTCATTTATTTGAATGTTAGGGAGAGTTGGTCGAGAGTGAAGTTGCACTATCACAACAACCAACTCAACCCTAACAATGAAAAAAGCATCTTGCGATTCTGAG
>JBNMNB010000334.1:0-6844 GCA_051270635.1 Verrucomicrobiales bacterium
CCAATCAATGCCGGCAGCACTTCCAGCAGCCAGGTTAGAAGGTCGTGCGGCCTCACTGCTGACCATCCAATGACAGCGACCACCAGGGTCAAAAGCAGAATCAAATATTTTTCACGCACATGCATAAACTCCGACTACACGAAAGCGGCAGCCGTGACGATCGTTATTCGTGACGCAGTGCTTCGATAGGATCCAGTTCCGCTGCCTGCGAGGCTGGGTAGAGGCCAAATAGGATACCGGTGATACCTGAGATGCCGAAGGCCAGTAACACCGACCACCAGGTGATCACTGTCTTCATGTCCGTTGCCATGGAAACGATCACCGGCACTAGAATCCCTAACAAAACACCAATCAAACCACCACCGACTGAGAGCACGACCGTCTCGATCAGGAACTGCCGCACAATATCGCGTTTTTTGGCACCCAGTGCACGTCGCACTCCGATCTCCCGCGTGCGCTCCGTCACGGTAGCAAGCATGATATTCATGATTCCGATTCCTCCCACCAGCAGCGAAATGGCAGCAATGGATCCAAGCACGATGTTAAACATGCGCTTGGTAGCCTGGGCTTCTCGCAGCAATTGCAGCGGCACGATCAACTCGTAGTCGATCTTATCGTGGAAGTGTTTGAGCATACCGCTGATCTGCGGCTCCGCTATCAGCACTGCCTCTGTGTTTTTCATTCGGACGACGATCCTGTGCAGCTCCACGCGCTCTGCACTGAAACTACCTTGATTACGACGCACCAGCGTTTCGCCGAAGCGGGCGCGGGCAGTTGCCAGAGGAATATATACATTATTATCGATCGTCTCACCGTCATTGTCGCCCTTCTGCGGCCGCTGCTCCAGGGTACCCGTCTCATAAAGGAGTCCGACTACCTGGTAGTAATCATTTTGAATTCTGATCGTCCCCTCCATCGGATCGCGAAAGCCAAACAGGCGCTTGGCTAGACCAACGGTGACCACACAGACATTGCTGGCATGGCGTTCATCCGTGCGGGAAAGAAATCGTCCTTTCGCAAGGTTCACTCCCTGCACTAACTTATAGGCGGGTAAAGTGCCGACCACCTGGCAGGGCACCTCATTCTTATCGTAGCGCACATTTTCGCGAATAATGCGCATGGGCACAACACGCTCGATCGAAGGAATCGTATGTTGCAGACGTGAGGCATCATCGTAAGTAAGCCCGTAGTTCAACTCGAAACTACGATTCGAACTGCTATCGCTCTGGTTATCTTCAGGCGGTTTGACGCTGTTGATGATAACGTTTGTGCTGCCCAGGCGCTTAATGCGTTCCTGTGCCTCATAAGAGGCACCTTCCCCAATCGCCAGCATGGCAATCACCGAGCAAACGCCAAAAATGATCCCCAGCATCGTCAGCCCGGATCGTAACTTGTGCAGCAGCAGGCTCTTAATTCCCAGCTGAACGGTATAGATAAACTGATACGGAATCATTTCGCGTCAACCTCCTTGTTCTTCGCCAGCACCTTTCGATTAGTGACTTCTCTAGCAATGATACCATCACGCATATGCACAACGCGGTGTGCACGCTCCGCCACATAATCATCATGCGTCACCAGCACGATCGTCTTTCCTTCGGCATTCAGGCGATCAATCAAATCGAGTACCTCCAGGCCAGTCTTGGAATCAAGGTTTCCTGTCGGCTCGTCCGCAAGAATCATCAGCGGATCATTCACCAGTGAACGGGCAATGGCTACGCGTTGCTGCTGTCCACCAGACAACTGCATGGGCCGGTGATCGAGTCTGTCTCCCAGGCCCACCAGCTCGGCCAACTCTGCCGCGCGTTTCATGTGCTCGGGCGCATTGACATCGACACCCTGATAGATGAGTGGCACCTGGATATTCTCTATGACCGTCAGCTGCTGAATCAGATTATAACTTTGAAAAATGAACCCAAGCCGCTTGCCGCGCACCTGCGAGAGAATGTCATCTTCCATGTCAGCGACATTTTCACCACCGAGAAAATACTCGCCGCGGGTGGGTCGATCGAGGCAGCCGAGAATGTTGAGCATGGTCGACTTTCCTGATCCTGACGGGCCCATAATGGCAACGTAGGAACCCTCGGCAATTGCCAGGTCTACCCCACTAAGCGCACGCACTTCGATATCCCCCACCTGAAAGATCTTGTGGATCTCCTTGATGCGAATGATCGCTTCCTGCTCTTCTGCTTGCGATGTGCTCAAGTCTTTCCTCGTACGTTAGGCTCCGGGCTTTGCCGGGCGTTTGCCACCACCGCTGCCACCAGTGCTACTACCAGCGGGTCGTCCTTTTTCTTTAGCTCCATCAGCACCTGGTTCGCCGTCACCTGCCGCTGGAGTATCAGGGATCTTGCGAGCTTTCGGTCGTTCCGTCGGCAAGTCACTACGATCCTCAGAGCCATCAGCAATGGCACCACCAAAGTCGCTGTCCGGCTCAAGTGGCGGCGATAGCAGCACCTCGTCGCCTTCTTTCAGACCCTTCATCACTTCAATGAATTTGTTGTTGAAAAGCCCCACTTCGACCGGCACCGATTCCGTGCCTCCGAGTCTGCGCACATAGCAATATTGTTTTCCTTTAACCGTGGTGACAGCCTGAATCGGCACGGTCAGCACATCTATAAGATTGGTAATTACAATCTCCGCCCTGGCAGAAATTTCCGGCTTCACTCCGGCTGGTAATTGATCCGTAATGAGCACTTCAGTTGCATACTTCTTAGTGCCAGATCCACCCCAGCGATCACCCGGATTCGGCAATAGTGCTACCTTTGTTACTTCTCCGCGGAAGCTCTTATCAGGAATTGAATCGAGCACGATGAATGCTGGCTGACCCTCCCGCACCAGGCTGATATTCGATTCATCAACGTCGATTTTTACTTTCATTTGTGAAATATCGGGAATCTTTATCAACGCCTGGCGCTGACGTACAGTGGCACCTTCCTCAATCATTGATTCGTTACTATAGCGACTGCGTTCCGAGGCATAAACCACTAGTCCAGCAATCGGCGCATAGACCTTAGTCTTTTCAAATTGCTCGGTCATCTTGTCCAGTTTGGACTTGTTCAGATCCCGCGTCGCTTTTGCTGAATTCAAATCCGCATTCACTTGCGCAATTTCGCTGGTGCCTTGCTTTTTGACACGTTCCAGGTCACGGCGGGCTTCACTCAATGTTGCCAGGTAAGTCTCTTCCAGTTTCTTTAAATCAAATGCTTTGAGCATATCTTGCGTACTCTGCGCCTTCTCAAGACCCAGTTTCTGGTTCGTCACTGCCAGCGAGTGTTCATCCAGCTTCGATTTCGACTCAAAACCCTTCTCAGTCAGAATCTTCGACCAACGCAGTTTCTCTTCTGCAATTTCCAATGCCTCCTCGGCAGTGATGATTTCGATTTCCGCATTGCGGACTTCCTGGTTGCGTTCCAGTTCATTGAATTTTTGTAGATCCATATCTGCAAAAAGCACGTTTAGTTCTGCTGTTTTCGTCGCGCTCTCCGCAGTACTCATGGTGATGGCCAGGTTGCTCTCGGCGGCGACAAATTCTGCATTACTCTTCTCGTAGGCGATCTGCTGCTGATTGAGTGCATCTTCTGCTTCGCCAGCATCAAGCTCTACAATTAGATCACCTTCTTTCACAAAGGAGCCTTCCTTCACGATAAAGATAATGCGCGAACTTCCTTCCAGCTCGTTGCGCACTTCCACTTCGTTCACTGCCTGCACTCCGCCGCCTTCAATGATCGATACCAGAAAATCACTCCTTTTTACTTTGTGGTAGGCACCGAAGTCTTCGGCACCTCCATCCCGCATCGCCCAATAACCAATGAGCAGGACAGCAAGCAGAATGACAGAACTGATGATCGGCCGTTTGCGAAGAAAGCCGGTCAAGGATGCAATGATAGGCTTCATGATTTCAATGAGGGAATAATTAGGGAGGACATCACTTAGTCTTCCGGGAATAGTTCGTCAGGCGAGATTACTTCATCACCCTGCAGAAAAGAGTCGGGCAGCGCCCCGGCTGGCGGAATGGAAACATTGATGATGCTCGCCTTGGGTGAAATCCAGTAATCCTCGATTTCTGGGTTCAGGATGCCGAGTTCGATGAGAAGGCTGAGCCGCGCTTCCATGTAATCCACCAGTGCGGTGGTGCGCTGGTTCTGCGCACTAATCAATGAATCCTGCGCATCCTGAAGGTCACGAAGAATCGCCTCGCCTGCCTCCAGATTCAACTGAGCGCCTTCCACACGCGTCTCGGCAAGTGTAACGGCTCCCTTTTGGATAATGTAATTCTGGCGGAACTGTTGCAATTCGCGGATTCCCTGGTCGATTGAATTGCGCAGCTGATCGAAGGTCAACGATAAGGAACGCAGTTGTTGTTGAAAGCGGATCAGGGAGGCGCGATAAGCATTGCGTTCCAGCTTGCGATTGATCGGTAGATCCAGAGCCAGGCCGACATTGGCATTCAAATCCCGCACATTGAAGTCGCGGTAATTCAGCGGCCCTTCACTGGTGATCGAGGCATCAGCAAAAAAGTCCAGCCCGGGCTTCAGAGCATCCGCCGTGACGCGCACCAGTCGGCGACTGTCTTCAAAACGATCGATCTCATTCTTCATCGGCAATCGATGCTTCAGCGCGAGTTCGAATCCCTGATCAGGATCCAGGTAAAATGGCACTAACTCGGACTCTTCCAGCGCGTCCATTTCCTCGGATGATAGTCGCAGGTCGGTCGTCTGCGGCAAGCCCAAGGTCAGTTTAAAATTGTCCAGTGCCGAGCGAAATCTCACGACAGCATCGATGTAGGCATTCTTCGCTTCAAGGTCAGCCTGCTCAGCCTGTTTGACGTCGAGTAGGCTTTCGCGGTCGGCAGATCGTGCCTCAAGGTATTCGGTCGTTTTGACGCGAGCGAGGTAGTTGTTGTATTGGTTGTAAACAGTGTCCTTTTGCTGCAGCAGACGAAAATATTCGATCACCACATCAGCTGAAAATGTGAGCTGAAAATGGGCAAAATCGCGCGCTTCGTAAACGACATCGCGTGATGCCTGACGAAGCTGTTCAGTAGCCACTCCCGGTGCCGCCCCACGCAGCAGCGGCTGCAGAATGTTTGCCTGAATCGTGGAAGTGGCAGCCTTGCGCGGATCGCCCGTATAGAAACGCAGCAGATCGTTCACCAGATTGATGCCAATGTCTGCACCAGTCGCCAGTGCTTGAGTCGCACCAACGCGCGACGTCACCGTGCCGCGCTTGTCCCAGAAGCGCTGTTCTTCCGTAATAGTGATCGTCTCTGTGGTCGGCACAGGGACTACTGCGGCTGCGGCCATCATCGCGTCTGCGGCAGCAGTGGCATCCGTCGTCATGGGCGTGGGAGCAGGCGTCGGCACAGGAGTAATGGGCACCTCAACCGTGCGTTCAATAGTGCGCACTTCTGGAATCCACGTGCGTGTCCCCGTTGAACTCGCGAGAAACTGGGGACGGAAGCGGTGGCGCTCGCTGGTGTAATTCAGTCCCGCCAGGTAGAGGTCTTCCTTGCCCGATTGGTACTCGCGGCTCGTGCTGCGGCCCAGATCGATCGCTTCCTTGATCGTCAACACTTTCTTGTCCCAATTGCTGCGCTCAATCAGCACATCATGGGCAGAAATTTTCTTCGGCTTCTTGTCAGAATCTTCGGTATCAATCGAGAATTCCTCTCCCTCACGCCCCATCGCTAACTTGTGCTCGGCCCTGACTTTTTCGAGAATTCGATACACTTCACCATCGGCCCGCGCCGAGTAGAGCGAAGGAATGCAACTCGTCAGCGAAACCGCCATGCCTGCAGACACGGCTGCCATCGTCGCAAGCCTCAAAATTTGCCGACCGCGTCCAATGCAGGCAGATGTCGATAGCTGGGGGAGGTTAGACAGTTTCGAATTCAAAACAGGAGCAAAAGCACAGCATTCGCACAGCCTACAGATGATGCACAAGGCCGATACGCTCTGTTTTCCCCATGGGACACACTTTTGTTAAAATCCCCTTAAACCGGTAATGCCTCCATTCGCCGAAGCGCGGCGGTACACGCACTCAAATTGAGGTCGAATACACATCGGATTCTTTCTAAGCACTCGAAGGAGCTGATTCATAGCCCATGATCCTTACCATGCGTTGAAATGTCCGAAGTATTTTTCGTCGATCCGCGACAACATTTGTCTTGAATCCTGCGGCGACATTTCCTGCCACATGCGGCCTGTTTTGAGCACCCCAGTTCACAACTGATCGGTCGACAAGGGAATAACGCCGACGATACTTCCTCTCAAAACGAAGGTCTGCCTGCCAGTGACTATGAAGAGCATCAACATTTCCCCTTTTCGATTCTCACCACCCGGCGCACTTGTCGCCAGTATCTTGCTGCTGCTAACGGGTATCGGCCAGGCGAATGGCGCTGGCACGATGATCACTTTTCCCTCTGAGGATGCGCTGACGATCACTGCGGACATTTATGCGCCAGATGGAATTGCTGACCGACCGGTGGTGGTATTATTTCATCAGGCGGGATTCAGCCGCGGGGAATACTGTGACATTGCGCCCCGATTGAATGCTCTGGGATTTGCCTGTATCGCGGTGGATCAACGCTCTGGCAATCAAGCCAATGGAGTCACCAACGAGACGGCAAAGTTGGCCCGTGCGCAAAGGCTCGACACGGAATTTGAGGATGCACTGCCGGACATGCGAGCGGCATTGGCCTACGCCCGATCTGAAAACAGGGCGCGCCCGTCGTCGCCATGGGCAGTTCTTATTCGTCGGCGTTGATACTTACCATCGCCGCAGATCGACCTGACCTGGTGGACGGCACATTGTCATTCTCTCCTGGTGAATATTTTTCGGACAG
>JBNMNB010000335.1:0-6712 GCA_051270635.1 Verrucomicrobiales bacterium
CTGAACTCCCACCAACCATGGCACCAGCAGAGCCACTAGCAATGCTACGAAAGCACAGCGCCTAAACCAGGCCGCACGTGTGCCACTCAATCGATAGATCCCATCTGCGCCGTGCAGTATCAGCAGCACCAGCGCTGGCATCACAGTGACGAATGCCTTTGCACAAAAAGAGGGATTCCCCACCACAACAAAAAGCGGCGCACTCGCCAGGAGAAACGCCAGCACTCGCCAATGCTGCCGAAATCCGGCGACAACCGTCACCGCACCTGCCGCCGTCAGCAACAGCATGGCAGGCGTCAGGAAAGTCACCCCATCGACCAGTCGCTCAATGAGTGGTGGAGCAAGCGCTACCGTTTCTTGAGTCCATTGATACGTCTCCACAATGGCAGATGGCGGGTATCCTGACAGCGCAAGCGCCCCGACCGTCATCAACGATGCCGCACTACCCCAGATGCCAACCTTACAGAACAACCAAATTGGCTTGCCACGGCTCGATCCCGAAATCAACAAGTCCATCGCAATGACACTGCCATAAAACCCGGTATCCCACCGCAGCGATGCACCGAATCCAAACAAAACTGCAGACGCGATCATTCGCCACGCGCATCCCCTACCCTCGGTAAAAGCCGGACGGACAATAAGATGCGAGACCAAAACGATCGACATCCCGACCAGCACAGGCTCAAACACTAATCCCATAAACGCGAACTCAGGAATCATGACTGGCAGGCAGATCAGACCAGCCACTACCAGCCACCTGGGGAGCCCGGCATGCAGCGCCCAATGCCACGCAATCCGCGCAACCAGAATTAAATAGGTAACGGCACCTAATGCAGATACCGCGATGGCAACGACTCGCACTAAATCCTCCTGTTTCGGCAACAGCGATAGCAATAGCAGCGACATGCTGTGGTAGTGCATGGGCTCATACAAATCAGTGTCCGTTCCCAGGAGCGCATACGCGACAGAACGCGCGTCATCCCCTTCCACATATAGAAACGTAAGAGCACAGAGGTCGATCAATCCCAGGAACATAACGATCGCCACGACGACCCAGCAGAATGAGATCTCGCTACCATTGATTCCTTTTCCTTCCATGGATGTCGAGTGGTGCAACAGCCGCAGCTTATACTTCCAGCACCCATCGGACGCAAGAGAGTTTGACGCCAGCGCCAGCGGACGCCTATAAGAGAAGCCTATGCATCGACTATCCGAATTTTTCCTCTGCGCCTGTATGACAGCACTTGCTGCAGCCGCAACCGTTGCGACCTCCGCCAGTCCATTACTCCGCGCCACACCGGAATCGCAGGGAGTCAGTTCACAGAGGCTGCTGAAAGTGATCGACGCACTCGACTCTCAAATCGAAGGACTGCACAGCGTCATGATCGTCCGGCACGGCAACGTCATCGCCGAGGGCTGGTGGACGCCCTACTCTGCAGAACACAACCACGTCCTCTACTCGCTGAGTAAGAGCTTTACCTCGACCGCAGTAGGCATGGCTATCGCGGAGGGCACATTGCACATCGACGACAAGGTGCTGAAGTTTTTCCCCGAAGATGCTCCAGAAGCACCGGACAAGAATCTGCAGCAAATGCGCGTGCGCGATTTGCTCACGATGACGACCGGCCATGAAGTCGAACCGCCGACTTCAGCGAATGAGATGTCGGCAAAATCCTTTCTTGCGCAGAATGTTCCGCACAAGCCAGGAACCCATTTCCGCTACAATACAGCGGCGACATTCATGTTGTCCGCCATCATTGAGAAGCAGACCGGACAGTCACTGATAGACTATCTGACGCCGCGACTTTTCGAACCATTGGCAATCGATCATCCGAAATGGGATACTAACGCACAGGGAATCGCACTTGGCGGCTACGGACTGCGCGTGCGCACCGAAGACATCGCCAAGCTGGGCCAGCTCTACCTTCAGGAAGGCGAATGGAATGGCCGCCGAATCCTGCAAAAGGATTGGGTTGCCTTGGCCACGTCACGCCAGGTATCCAATGGCAGCGATCCTGACAGCGACTGGGGTCAAGGATACGGATTTCAATTTTGGCAATGTCGTCATGGCGCTTACCGTGGCGATGGGGCCTTTGGGC
This sequence comes from Verrucomicrobiales bacterium, assembly GCA_051270635.1. Lineage (GTDB taxonomy): Bacteria > Verrucomicrobiota > Verrucomicrobiia > Verrucomicrobiales > DEV007 > JAGROY01. Next base: position 2,100 of record JBNMNB010000335.1, read on the forward strand.
AATATTGCGTCGTGCTACCAGAGCAGGATGCAGTCATCGCCATCACCAGTGGTTTGAATAAGATGCAGGATGTTCTCGACGTTTTATGGGAAAATCTTTTACCGGCATTTCATGACGTCCCACTGCCGCAAGCAACTACAGCGAACAAGACACTGCACGAGAAGCTCGCCCGGCTGCAATTACCTGTTGTTGACGGTCAAGCAACAGGAAAGGACAACATTCCCGGCGCCGTTTTTCACTTTCGCGAAAACGCCGACAACATTGAAAAACTGCGTATCGAACAGGCAGAAAAAGAAACACTAACATTGATACTCACGATCGATGGTGACGAGATCAAGCAACCTTGCCACTTTGGCAAATGGGCACTCGGCGGAACGCTGGCTGATGGAGAAAAAGCAGCGGGCAGCTATGCCTGGCGCTCAGCCACCGAACTAACAATCAAGGTTTGCGCCTGCGAAACCCCATTCGTCACAACATTAAAATTGCGCTTCGATGGAGCGAATGGCATCACTCTCGAACGACAACGAAATGTCGGATTCGGTCCGCGCCATGTGCTCGTGCTGAAAGGCTCTGCGCAATAGCTCGCCCGCCGCTTCAGCTACTACGCTTCGTCCTCGAGTTGCTTGCGGTATTCGTCGAGTTCCTCACGACGGCCCTTGTCACGCGCGGGATAGGCCATTTCCAGTTTGCGCATGCGCTCCAGAATGATCTGGCTCACAATCATCCGCATGTTTTTCTTATCATCGGCAGGAATCACATACCATGGCGAATCTTTGGTCGCCGTTGCATTGATCGCCTGCTCATAAGCGTCCATGTAGTCGTTCCAGTAGGCGCGCTCCTTCACGTCTGCTGTCGTAAATTTCCAGTTTTTGGATGGCGTGTTCAGCCGAGCTAGAAAGCGTTGCCGTTGTTCCTCCTTGGACAGATTCAGGAAAAATTTTACGACATGAACTCCATTTGCCGCCAGAAAAGACTCAAGGTTTCGGATTCCCTCGTAGCGACTCGCCCATAGCGCATCCATGTCCTCAACCAGGTGGCCAGGCAGTCGCTGAATATCAGTAACGATCTCCGGATGCACGCGCGTGACGAGCACTTCCTCGTAGTAGGAGCGATTGAAAACACTGAGCCGCCCACGTTCCGGCAGCGCCTTTGTCGTCCTCCATAGAAAGTCGTGATCAAGTTCCTGGCTGCTTGGTTTTTTAAACGAATGCACGGTAACGCCGTGAGGATTCACCCCACTCATCACCGCCCGGATGGTGCCATCTTTTCCCGCAGCATCCATCGCCTGGAAAATGATAACCATCGCATGGCGGTCGTGCGCGTACATCATGTTTTGCAAATCATCCAGCTGCGAAGTAGTCTCAGCGAGTTGCTTTCGATAGTCTCCTTTGCTCAAGTAGAGCGGTTTCTTGAGCGTCGTCTTTGCCTCGTTGATACGGAAAGGATCTTCGCCAGTGACAGCAAAAGATTTGAGAATTGATTTGGACGACATCTAGAACTGGAAGTGAGGGTTCAAAGGAGACGTGAATGGTCGCGATCAGATCCGCTACTGGCGCTCTAGAATTTCGACTTCGTAACCATCGGGATCCGTCACAAAAGCCATTTTCGACTTGGCACCGGAGGGAAATGCCTCGCGCCAGTCAGTCGGCCAGACCTCGAGTCCATCCTTTTCCAGACGATCGCAGTAGGCGACGATATCCTCAACTCCCACGCAGGTGTGCATCAGATCCTCTGGAAACTCGACCTTGAAATCTGGCGAGTAACACAACTCAAGAAAATGATCGTTCCCTGGCAACTCAAGGAATGCCAGCTGATTTCCGGCCGGTGACTTGTCCGTCCGGCGCGTGCACTCGAATCCCAGCGTTGCGTAAAAGGCAATTGTTCGCTCGAGATCGCTCACCCGAATGCGTGTGTGTAGAAACTTAATCATGATGACCACCAGCATGAGACGCCTCCGTAACCGTTGCAAGCCCTACCTGCACATCACGATCCACTAGCCAGAGGGAAACTAAAGAATGACGAAAGTGCTGGCCTTTGGTGGCAACTGCGCTCTGTTAGTGGGAATCGCATATACATCACCATGATCCCCAAAAGCTTAAACATTGTGGTGTTGGTCGCCTTTTGCATTCCCCTTTGCACTCCCTCTTGCTCTACTTTCGAAGAGAAGGCAGCAGTAGTGCCCGCAGACTCAGCAGTCATCACAGTGCAATTTCGTAACGATTCATCTGCGGAAGTTCGCTGGACGGTGGAAGATGAAAACACGAACAAAACCGTTTTTCGCGACCAATTGTTTGCTCCAGGCGAAGTCAAGGGCGCATCGATCGCGACCTCATCATCGCGACGATACGGAGCGGTTCAGTTTCGACACAATGAATCAAGCGGATGGCAGCAAGATAGCCTGATTACAACTGGGCAGACAGTCGAAATGAATCCTGTATTAGCGCAGTGATTACACCAATCATCGGTGTGGAATAGTCGGATGAATACGACGCTTCCGAAAGCGGAAAACCCGTTTTGCTTCCCGGCGGCTCGAGAGTGGCCGAGAGCCAGCAACCCGGTGCGTTACCAATAGTGGACGAACCACTCATTCGCTTTGCCCTCCAATTGCCCGATTTAGTTTGCTAATACCGCGAGCCGCGATGCGTGACAGCCGGCACTGCGACAGCCCCAAATTGTAGAGGATTGGGATCGCGTCCTGAGGCAAATGCGAGGCAAACGTCAGCGCGTAGCGTCAGCATTCTGATGACGATTTCTTGAACAGCCAAGCATCAACAAGAATGTCTCCGGTTTATACAAGGACTGCCGCACTCCACAGCTTTTTTCAACGAACTTCCGCCGTTCCAGCAAGTCACTCCCCTCACGCAAGGCATTCCCGTGCACCGGGAGCCGGGCTCCCATTCGCATAATCGACTGGGCTCAGGCTCCGTTCCTGCACGAATTTTTCTTCACAGGACGATGGATCGTTGTAGCATCAGGGTTATGGACTCCACTCCTCGCCAGACTTTCAATCCTACTTTGCCTTCGGGTATGTCGGGCAATCGGACGGTCTGGCATCGGGTTCTAGGAATCATCTGCATTGTATTCGGAGCGGCTGGTCTGATGGGGACAGTGGGACAGGATGCGCTGGAAGAATTCGCGTTGCAGCAAATGGAGATCACAGGCCGAGATCCGGCATTCTATCAAGCTTTAGCGGATGCTTATTCTGGCAGACTGATGGTGATGAACGTAGCCGCCGCAGTGGTGGCTACGATATTGATAGCTGGCGGCATCCTTCTTTTGTGCAGAAAGCGAATATCCGCGCCAGTTCTGAAAACGTGGGCCGGACTCAAGATTGCGTTGTTGTTCGCCAAGATCCCTTGGACCGCGAGCTACGAGAAAACAACCATTGAACTGGCATATGGTGGCGCGCTTGCTGGCGAAGGAGCTGAGTTCGCCGCATCTTCAATGCGCAAAGAACTCGTGATCGGTATTGCGATCGGCGTGATTTGGGGATTGATCCTGCCGGTGGTCACGCTCGCATGGTTGTCTCGCAAGAAGATTAGAGACCAAGTCGCCTTCTGGAACTAATCGGGCAGAATCCGCGTTCCTGCGAGCATCAATAGCCTACCGGCACAGATTTCCGGCAGTCGCTGTAGGGTGTTTCTCACCAAAGGTACCCGATGTATCACGGTGATTTTCAGAAGCAGCGTAAGCCCAGTGGTTTAGCCTGATTATTCTTCCCAGGATTTTGTGGCCGGAAAGTTGACGGTTTTGAGAGGCTCTCAAATCGCTTTCCCGTGGTGCGCTCCGGGCTGACGTGTCATGGCCTTTTGGTCGGATCAAACCCGCCTCTCCATCGATTTCAGAGGGCTCTTTGACGGCATTAACTGTGAAATCCGACCCGCACTGAGTGTCCTCGGAACCCATTGAGGCCTGTGATACATCGGGTACTTTTGGAGCGTTAGACCCGTTTCCAGCGGGGAAACGTGAAAAGGGGATATTGTTAAACTTTAAAAACTGGAGCAGTTCTAGCAGTTGCGGAATACCTTTTACCTCTGCTATAATGTTTACATGAACATCACAATTGAAATTCCAGAGCGCATTGCTGATGCCCTTTCTTCAAAAAGTGCTGATGTTCAGCGCCGCGTTCTCGAAATGCTGGCTCTTGATGGCTATCAGACGGGCGATCTTTCGCGAGGCGAAGTTGGTGAAATGCTGTCTTTATCCTTTCAGGAGACAGAAGAATTTCTTCACCAGCATCGAGTAGAGCGCGTAACAGTCGCCGAGTATGAACAGGATGCGGCAGCGCTTCAACAGATTCTGGCTCGATGACGGACGTTGTCTCTGATACCTCACCGATCAATTACCTCGTTCTCATAGATGCCATTTTTGTTCTTCCTGAACTATTCACATCCGTAGTCATCCCAAAAGCCGTTTCAGAGGAGCTACAGCACGACCAAACGCCTGAGCCCTGTGAAAGAATGGATGCGCAATCTCCCCGGTTGGGCGCAGATCGCGGAAGCAACGGCGGTGGATAATCCTAGAAAGGAAAATAGGATATGGATATTGAGGCGAGTCGCGGGTGAGGCGTCCAGTTGAGATCGACAAACGGGAGTGCGGGAAGAATCTGGGAT
>JBNMNB010000336.1:0-6673 GCA_051270635.1 Verrucomicrobiales bacterium
AGGAATAGAGTTTGCAGCTCCGAAACTTTGTCCCAACGGAATTTCTCACAGGCGGCGAACGCATCGGCAACTAGTTCAGGTGGCACTACCGACTCAGGCCCAGCGTAGAGCGGCGCTCGATTCAGCAAAAGTGTCAGTGACACAAAATAGGGATCCGCGTATGCCCCTTCCTGCACCAGTTCCACTGCTTTCCCTAACAACATCTCAATCAACTCGCGCTTTAATCCCTGGCCCACACGCTCAAGTGCTCCAGCCATGCGAATCAATTCTGCCGGCGGGTTCTTCTGCTGCCGCAGTACTGGCATCGCTTCCTGCAGCACTGCCTCCTGCCGCTCACGGCTCAACCCGCCCGACACACGACGCCACAAGATATAATCCTGCAGTCGAATGCGTTTTCCCGGAAAGGCGAGCCCGGCCTGACGTAATTGCCACAATTCCTCCATGCGCAGGTCATCAAGGTCTGCACCAAACCCAGGACGGAGGAGGTAACCAGCAAAACTCAGCCACGTTTCCTCATGATCAGCCGAAATTTTCCGCCCTTCCTGACATTCCTCTAAAACTGGCCAGAGTGAGCGAATCAACACCCAGTTCCATTCGTGCTTGGGCACGCCGCCAAGAGCTTTCTGCAGTTCCTTCTGCAACCATGCCAGGGTCAACTTGCGCTGCTTGCCGGTCTTTTCGTTCTGGCGAAAAACCTTTTTCACCACCTCAATAGCGGCCACCATTTCCCTGTCACTTACACCCGCATCCCCTTCAGGCATCGTTCCTGCCATGGCCTCACTTTCCTCGCGGCTCCCCTCTTCTCTCACAAATCCACCAGCACTACCACTACCACTACCACTACCAGAACTACCCTGACTGGCGCTCAGACTCTGGCGTAGATTAAATTCGAGCGGCCATTCTTTCTCAACCGCATCCAGCATGGACACACACGAGACCTGCAACAATCCCAGCGCATTCAATTGCGTCGACAATCGAACGGGCAACTGCCCATCCGAGGCGTTGACCTGATTTTTAGAAACTCGGGCGATAGTCTGCAACGATGGCAATGGATGAAATTTCCCCTGCGCCATCGGCAGCACCGTCCCCGGCTTATCTCGGCTTCTCTTTGTCGAGTAGAATGCCCTGAAGCGTACAGGTTGATTCACGCGCAGCTTTAGTCCCTTCCTCTCTACAGAGATCACTTCTTCCGGCTGCGTGCCGCGCGCCAGAATACAAAGCAGCGATGGTGGATCGCCCTTGTTTTCGCCGGCCACTTCCAGATACAACGTGCGCGCGGCTCCAGCTTCAATACGTTGTTCCTTGCGATGCGTCAGCCAGCCGTATCTTGCAGCGCCTCTAGCGACAGCCAGATCGGGCTCGGGATTGTTCAGCAGCGCCGGAACTTTGCCACCTTGCCAGATTCCAATGATGTCCACCAGTCGGTCGCGCAATGGCTTCGGATAAAGGGCACCTCCGTTGAAAATGACGGCATCGACCTGCGGTTGACCTTGCAGGAAATCTGCCAGGTAATGCGTCACCGCACTATCACTTGCGAACGGCAAACCCCATTCCTTCAGCGCGCTTTCGCTTCTCGCAGGCACCTGATCTGCGGGACAATTGGGGAAAAATCCGTCGAGCAATAGTGCGGACAATTCGCTTCGCTTCAGCCGCGCCGTCATCGTATCGGCCAGTAAGTTGGCACCACGACCGGGAATGGAGATCGGATATTCATCACCTTCCGATCCGTCTTTCTGAAGTGCCTTCTCTTTTAAATCACGACAGCGCGCCACTAGATAGTGCCATTGCTTGCTCGACAATTTTTCGTCTGAATCTGCATCGGGATCACCCATCCGCGCGGCCAGCATATGCGCCAGGGCGAGGTCAACATTGTCCCCGCCCAGAAGGATGTGATCACTCACGGCAACACGCTCGATCGATGGCACCGCCTGATCCTCTCCTAATTGAAGCTTGAACAGACTGAAATCAGAAGTTCCGCCACCGACGTCAACGATCAGCACATAATGGTCACGCGTCCCCAGATCCGGAAGCCTCTTGTGCAATTCATCCCGCGTCGGAAATCTCTCCAGCCATCGATAGAATGCCGCCTGCGGTTCTTCGATTAACTGCACACCTTCTGGAAATCCAGCCAGCTGCGCTGCTTCCAAGGTCAATTTCTGCGCCGCCGCATCAAAGGAAGCAGGCACCGTAATCGTCACCTGCTGTGCATCAAATTGCCCCTGAGTCCCCAACTCTGCAAATGCCACATTCCAGGCACTTCGCAGTGCTCCCAGTATCAAAGCAGACGCATGAATCGGCGAAACTTTTTCCTCCTCTGACAACTCATCCGATCCCCAGGGCAAAAACGGAGCTGAACGGTCGACCGCATGATGGCACAACCACGATTTCGCCGAGTGCCCTACCCTGCCCGGTAAATCCGCCGCCTGGCTGCGTGCAAATTTTCCCACCACCCAGTTTGGCTCCGTGTTCGGCTCTGCGTCCGGTTCTGCGCCAAAGTTCCCCGCCTCAGCAGCGGTCGGTAAATACAAAAACGACGGTAACGTGCTGGCGGTTCCCACTGCCGTCGGCGACGTCCACTGCGGAATCTCGAACACCTCCGAGACCGCATACTCATCATCCAACCGTGTGAACGACAACGCTGAGTTTGTCGTTCCGAGATCAATCCCAATACTGAAAAGCGCACCTTTCATACGTCGTCACCCGTCGCCTCCATTTTCTAGAATTTCAATACGGGATTCCATCGCAGATGAAAGGGAAGCCACATTTCGTGTCCGCGCCGTTGACCGCTGTAATCAGGTCGCCTAACCTCCTGCCAATTCTCATCATTTTAACAGACTCAACCATAGAAAAACCATGCTCAACGTTGGCGATAAAGCACCTGATTTCAAATTGACCACTCTCACCGCAGATGGCCCGGCATTCACTACTCTAAGTGAGAATACGGGCAAGGTGAACACCTTGATTTTGTTCTTCCCTATGGCATTTACGGGCGTTTGCACCCAGGAATTCTGTGACCTGACGGCGACGCTCAATGACTACACATCACTCAACGCTGCCGTCATTGGCGTCAGTGGAGACAACCCATTTGCGCAGGCAGCCTGGGCCGAAAAGGAGAGCATCAAGGTACCCCTTGCCAGCGACTACGAGCACGCTGTCGCCAAGGCATACGGCATCGCTTACGACTCGTTCCTCCCGGCGAAAAATCTCGAAATGGGCGGCGTTCCTAAGCGATCGGCCTTTATCGTCGATAAACAGGGCACCATTCAATACGCCGAGAGCAACGACAATCCGGGCGAATTGCCCAATTTCGAAGCAATCAAAGCGAAGCTGGCAGAGCTCGCGTAGGCGATTCCTGCGACACAATTTTCAGCATTTCCTCCCCGAACCTGTGATGGTTCGGGGGGGATTTACTGGCAGAAAAGAGATTGAATTAAAATTTCGCACCTCAGGGGTCGACATCGATGGGGATTTCCTCCATTACTTGCGCAAAACCGAAACTAATAATCATTTAGTCCCAGCTAATCCCCTATTCTAATGGCCCTTTTCCTGCAAATCCTAGGCAGTCTCGGTGTGTTCCTGTTCGGAATGAAGATTCTCAGCGAGGGAATCCAAAAAACGGCTGGAGAAAAAATGCGTTCTGTGATGGCGACGATGACGAAGAATCGTTTCGCCGGGCTTTTCACCGGATTTCTGACCACCAGCTTGTTGCAATCATCGTCAGCCACGACCGTGATCGTGGTAAGTTTCGTCAATGCGGGCCTGCTCACTCTGTTTGAATCCATCGGCGTGATCATGGGTGCCAACCTGGGGACGACCATCACCGCCTGGATTATTGCGCTGGTCGGCAAATTCAGCATTTCGAAAATTGCTATTCCGATCATTGGAATCGGCCTGCCATTCCTTTTCATCGGCAAGGACCGGTGGAAACACCTGGGAGAAGTCCTCATTGGATTCGGTCTCCTGTTCAATGGCCTGGGCCTGCTGAAAAAAGCCGTACCAGACGTCAAAGCAATGCTCAAGAGCACCGATCCCACTGACGTCGCCAATGCCGAGTGGATCCAGAACATCGTGGAAAACATGAGCGGCCATGGCTATGGCTCGATTCTCATTTTTCTATTCATCGGGGTTCTACTCACGCTCATTGTCCAGTCATCGTCAGCAGCGATGGCGATCACTGTCACCTTCGCCATGAATGGTTGGATCGGGTTCGAAGAATCAGCGGCAATTGTTCTAGGCGAAAACATTGGCACAACCGTCACCGCCTGGCTGGCATCACTGGCTGGTAATGTGAATGCCAAACGCGCCGCCCGTGCCCACTTCCTGTTCAATGTCCTGGGCGTGATATGGTTACTCGTCGTCTTCTATGGCTTCGCCCAAATCGTTCTCTGGCTGGGAGGGCAATTACCGGCGTCATTCCGCCCGAACGATTCCACTTCAGACATCGGGTTCAATCTCGCGATTTTCCATACCTTGTTCAATTTAGCCAACATCGTTCTTCTCATCGGATTCGTTCCGGTCATTGCACGCGTTGTTGAAAAATGGGTGAAAGACAAAGACGGTGTAGCCAAAATGGAGCGGCTAACCTATATCTCAAAAGGCTTGGTCGACATCGGTGAACTTAGCCTCCCCGAAGCAGAAAAGGCCGTGCGCGGTCTTGGACAACGGACGGAATTGATGTTCACCGGTTTCATGGACGTCTTCGACAACCCTAAGACCGACATGTCCGAGCAGGTCATGACGTTGAAAATGATGGAGGAAGAAAGTGATCAGATGCTCAGCGACATCACCGCTTATCTCGTGAAGTGCTCGTCAGCCGAGCTAAGCGATGACAATGCTTTCGCCGTCACCGGAATGCTGCGCATCTCGAGCGAGTTTGAAGAAATTTGCGACTGCACCTATCGACTCGTCAAACTGACGCAACGCAAATACGAAAAACAGCGTGAGTTCTCACCTGAGATGCTCGATGGCATTAAAACATTCTCCGCTGAAGTGATCGAGTTCCTGCAATTCTGCAACAAAAAGCTCTTTTCGAATGTCGACATGACTGACGTGCGCAAAGCCAATGAACTGGAGATCTCAATGGACGAGCAACGCAAGAAGCTGAACAACGCTTCAATGGATCGAATGCAGGCACAAGGTGACATCCAGGCAGAAATGCTGAACATCGACATCAACAATCACTTTGAACTCATCGGCAACCACGCACTTAACATCATCGAGTCAGCGCATAGCATCAGCAGCCGTCATTCAAATTGATTTAATTGATTTCGACCAGCGGCTAGCGGCTACTTAGAAAAGGTGAGTTGGTGACTTTTAGTCGCCGCCTTTTGGAATGGAGGAATGAGACAAGAATGGCGACTAAAAGTCGCCACTACCGCTGGAATATCCTGTCTAGTCGATTGGGAAATCTGGCAGTTCGTCCATTGGCACGCTGTCAGGGAGAACCGGTACTGGCGGTAGTGAATCAACTCCCGTGCTTCCTGCTTCCATCGGCGGAAGGCCAGGAATGGATCGTGACGATAGTGTTCGGCTTCCTGGTCCAGGCACCGCAATAGATCCAGACTCTGTTACTTTGACCGCCCCTTGATCGACGAATACGTCCTGCCCTTCCTGTGGATCACCGCTAACAATGTCGGCGACGATGTAGCCAGGCTTTCGCTCCGGACTACAGCGCAGGCTACAAGCCTCCTCGCCGTTCGCCAGATGCCCCTTGATCTCAGTCCCCGTGGCCAGACGATTGCCGTATTTTGACCTGATTAAGGCGAATCCTTTATCGCGCTCGACGTGAATAATTCGCCCAATTCTAAGAGCATCCCTGGCAGGTTTTTTCGGTCTCGGCGCTTCCTCGGCCAATTTCTGAGAATCCGCGTCATCCTTCCCCTTCGCTTTTCCCTTCCAAGGCATGAGCCGCGCCAGGGAATTCGTCATGCTCCGCCCCTTATTCGCCGCAGTCCCACATCCCGTGACGCTTCCCACCAATGCCGAAAGCACAAGAACCCGGCACAGTTGCCCAGCCAACTGTCCAGTTTTCCAGCGCTTCCTTGATCGGATAGTCTCAATCACCATGCCCTTAGCATGTTCCGACTACGGTCAAAGTGCAAGCGCCAACAAATCCGCCCATTCTCAGTATCTGTATCTTTCCAGATCAAAATCAGCCACTCTCCTTTCGCCAAATCAACCTGAGAAAATCCCGCTACCCGGTATTGACGCTGCCGCAATCAAGGCTTAAATAGAGTCGTTCGTTCAGCAAACGCTGCACTTCAGGAGAGGTGGCTGAGTGGTCGAAAGCACATCTTTGCTAAAGATGCGAACCTTTACCGGTTCCGCGGGTTCGAATCCCGCCCTCTCTGCCACTCATCAAGACTCTTAACGTAAGCGAGTTATACGAATCGACCGGCACCCGCTTTTTCACGCTCTAACACAGCAACAAAAATGAGTTGTCGCCTTTTAGTCGCCCTATTTCGCATGTAGTGGCTCGCCTTTTCCTTACATTCACACAAGAGAGCCTCCGCCAGTTTCCCAGCGGAGGCTTCAATGTCAGTCAGGCTCAGAAAAGGTGACTTTGGGTATTTTTAGCAGATCTGCCGAAATTACCGGAAGATTGACAATGAAACGGCTTTCTGGTGAGATCCCGCCTGGTAACTACATGAAACACATGAAATTATTGCTCTTT
>JBNMNB010000337.1:0-6656 GCA_051270635.1 Verrucomicrobiales bacterium
CGGGTCGGCTGGGGGGCGGGAGCGTCTTGGTTGTTCATGCCTACTAACCATACGCATAGAATTAAAAGTACAAGTTATAATTTCAATAACATCCGCCTTCCGGTGCCCACCGCTTTCATTCACACCCGCCAGCGATGGCCGCGATGACATGCTCATGCTGAATGCGTATCCTTTTGCGAACAGAACGGCCGACATCAGGACGGAAGTGATCGGCCCGGCCCGGGTTTCTTTTGACTATCATGGGAATGTGCATGTCGTGCTTGGAGACCGTCCAGACGCGCAGCGGTTGTTCCTTTTCAGCAGGGACGAGTGGAGCACGCATCATCTGATCGTTCCGGAAGGAATGCATCAAATCGGCTGGATTGTAGTCGGCAATAGTGTCCGTTCCTCGCTCGATGCCCTGGTGATAACGCCGTTGACGGGCAATGAAACGCCTGGAACAGCACTGGATACAGGCGCCGCTCGTCAGTGGACAGCTTCCGGCAATGCGCCGTGGGAGATCGTGACGGGACCTTCTGAGACGTTCGATGGCATCGACGCCTTGCGGTTGACCGTAGTTCCCGGTGGGCAGAGTATCGGAAGCTCACTCAGCACAACAGTAGAAGGTCCAGCGCTGGTGCGTTTCGCAGCCAGAGTCAGTGGTGATTCTTCCTACAACCAAGGCTGGCAATTCAGCGCCGGCGGGGTTTCGATCCACGCAAGTGACTGGCAAGTATACGAAATCGCAATGGGCCGCGGCATACAGTCGGTGAACTTCACTGACACCGGAGTCCTGAATCGCAGCCTCTACCTCGATGCATTCTCGGTTACTCCCATCAGTATCGACCTGAATGAAGCGACTGGCGCACCCGGTTTGGTATGGAGAACTAGTGAAGAAGCTCCGTGGATCGGACAGCCGTCTGCCAGCGCACTAGGTTTCAGCAGGCCAGGTTCCGTTGAGGCCGTTTCGGGAGCAGTGGCATTTCAACAGGACAGCTGGCTGGAAACAACCATTGCTGGCCCGGCCGTGTTTCAATTTTCGTGGGATTACCGCCACTTCAAATTGTTCGATCACTTCCGCCTGCTCATCGATGGCGAAGCCGTCGCCAGGTTGGACGAATCTCCGGGTTCCAAGATCGGGTCGTGGCAGGTCGGCGATGGTGAACACACCTTGCGCTGGGTGTATCATCAGGGATCGAGTGTTACCGATCCGATCGCCTCCGCCGTGATCCATGGCTTTACCATCATTGACGACTTCGATTCATGGGCGCGTGCGCATGCACTGCAGGACAACTTAAACCAGCCGAACCAGGATGCCGACTTCGATGGTATCACCAACATGGTCGAATTTGTCCTTGGAACCGATTCGCGCTTCGCAGACCCAGATGCGCTGGTCGTTGAGCAAACCATCTACGGGGTCGATATCAGTTTCGTCGAGCTGCGGAGGCACGACACCGGCAAACGCGCGCAGCTTCAAGTGTCCTCCGATCTAGTCACCTGGAGCGAAGTCGCGACCTCTGAATACTTCGATCCATCGCGCCCGTCCCTCATCCGCCGCCATGCACGGGTCGATCCCTCAGTCTCTGAGATTTTCATCCGGATTGCAGTGGTGGACAATTGACTGAATCGAATGGTGAAGCTGGGGCCGAACCAGGGGTTCGGCCTCGATGCTCGCCTCGCGTGCCGCTTATCTTCAAGCGTTCCGGCTGACGTGCGGGGAAGAGCCGGCTGAGGACAGCCAGGGCCTACGATCCAATCAAATCACAGCCTTCCACTTGTCTCCTCTTGCGGTTTCCATAACAAAAACGTCGTGCAAATTGTCGACCCACCGCCGCACTTTCGAGGACTCGAACCTGAACTACCGGTCGCTGTCCACCGTCGCAATCTGCCTCATTGGCGTCAGCGTGGCGCAACGTATTTCGTGACCGACCGGCTGGCCGATTCTCTTCCTGAAGCACAGACCGAACAGCTGCGGGAAGAACGCGAGCACTGGCTGGATGCCGGTTCAGGCTCATGTCTTCTCCGTGAAGGCGACAATGCCGCACTCATCGCCCCGGCCCTTCAGCACTTCGATGACGACCGCTACCACCTCTTCGCTTACGTCGTCATGCCGAACCACTTCCTTGCCATTGTGAAACCGCTGGGCGATCAAGACCTTGACGCCATCTGGGAAAGTTGGAAACGCTTCACTGCACACGAATTGACGAAACGCGGAGCCCGAATCAGTCCGGTTTGGTTCCGAGAAGGTTACGATCGCATTGTCAGGGACGCCGAACATCTCTACCGCATCGTGGCCTACATCGGCCGCAATCCCAGTAGAGCCGGGCTTTCGAAAGACCACTGTCCGCACGGTCTCCACCCCGATTGGCAATCTGCCGGCTGGTCGCTGTTCGACGAACAGGAACCAAAGTAGGAGTAGGCCACCTCAATCGTAGGCCAGGCTGTCCTCAGCCAGCTCTTGCTCTTGGCCACTCTTGCCAGACTCTTCCCCTCGAACGTCGGCATGTGAAAAGTTGCCCTTTATGCCGCGTAAGTATGCGCAAGTCAGGGCAAGATGAGCGGACACAGCGAATGGCAGCCCGCAGACGGGTGAGTTCGGCTGCCAAGTTGTAGGCCAGCGTCTCCCGCCGTGGCTTCTTATTGAGATGATCAAAAGCGCCACAATTTCCCGAAATCCAGCGTCGCTCGCGGCAGCAGCCCGGCTCGCGCCCCTTCCGACCACAACAAGGCCTCAAAAGTCCGATATCGGGCCTTCGGAAAAAAACTTCAGGATCCCAGTAAAGATCGCTGCAGGAATCCGTGTGTACCTAGTGACGGGAGATCGTCTCCCGCCGTTTCACCGGTCGTTCGGGAATCAGAAATCACACCAACCCATCAATAACCGCCATTCCAGGCATTCCGAACGACCAGACGAAGCACATCCTCGCTAATTTTCCATTTTCACGCCAGCCAACTCGGCAATGACCAGACACAAAGGCCAAAGCTGCCAACTTAATCAGACTCCCGAAACCAACGGGATCGGCAGCCAACAGTCCATCACGCTCTGGTCTCTGCTGCTTTGTCGCGTCGAAGATGGAAACCACAGGATCCAATCCAAAGGTCGCAAGATTTCCAATGATGGCGATCGCTCAGCGACTCGCACGCTAGCCACAAAACGATAAATAATATGAAAACGAAATTTAAAATTAGAAACGCCCTTTTCGGGCTTATGTCGGGCCCACTCTTGCTCGCAGCAGCAGGAACGTCGTGCGAGGCCACGCTACTCGATTTCGGTAACTATTCTACCATCGACGATCCTAACGGTCTCCGTTATCTTGACATGTCCTTTAGCAATGGACTGACGTCAGACGCCGCCGTCGAAAACGCACGGCTCGCGTTCCCAAACGCCCGCTTGGCCACTCCGAGCGAAACAGACGCCCTTTTCGCCGGGGCTGGAATTACTTTGTACGAACCAATTGAGTCGACGGTAACACCTGGTACATATTCTACCGGCGCGACCGTACGCACCCCAGTGCCTGATCATTCAACTCTCACGGCCCTATCGAGTTATTTGGGAACAACGGTGACTAATGCCATATTCTCGTGGACAAATCCAGACGGAACTGGTTCATCCCGTGACTATATTAAGATTGACGTAAATATATTTAGGGTAGATCATGTCGCTTATGGGTTCGGCGGTTCGCCGCCACGAGCGGGAGTTGGCTGGTTGATCGTGAGTGACACCGACACGGACGGCGACGGTGTTTTCGACGATAGCGACAACTGCCCGGCCACCTCCAACCCAGACCAGAGCGATCTGGACGACGACGGAGTTGGTGATGGCTGCGACACGTTCACCGATCCGGGCGATGCGGTTGTCGTTCTTGCTGGGATTGTAACCGCGATGAATTTGCAGCAAGGCATCGATAACAGCTTGGATGCGAAACTAGATACAGTTGCTGGCGTATTCACGGATTTCAACGCCAACAACGATCAAGCGGCGTGCAACTCGCTAAATGCTTTTATAAACGCAGTGGAAGCAAACAGCGACAAAAAACTGACGGAGGAGCAAGCTGAAATATTGGTACAACACGCAACGGTTATGATCGAAGTGCTCTGCCCGTAGCAGACAACGGTGAGTCACAAAACTGATCGAAAACCGCAGCCCGCTTCCAGTTAACTGGGGCGGGCTGTTGATTTCATTATCTTCCGTAATCGAACAAAAACAGCGGACAGTACCGGAGAAGACCAACCGTCGCAGCATTCAGTCAAGCTGCGGCCACGAATGCCGTACAGACTTAGTTACCCAAAAGCGGGCTCAGACGAGGCTCAAACCCGAATCATGGAAATCATGGGGCAATGATCGAAATCACTTCTCGCTAGTCCGCATGGAATCCGACATAACGCTCCATTGATCAGCGGATGGAGCCCAGTTTGGGTTCGGAGAAAATTAAAAATTCAACATCATGAAACGAAACCTGCCACTCATCATCATCTCAGCTTTGCCGTCCCTTGGGCTGGCTCTTTTCTGCCTGCTTGCACCTCCGGTCGCCCATGCGGTTGGAGGATCCGGCCCGTTCTTCGATTCGGGGGTCGTTGTTGGCACGGTTGGCAGCAATAGCTTGCCAGAGATCTCGGGTGTTGCGGTGAGCACTCAGAATCCCGATGTTTTGTGGGTGAACAATGATGGCAACAACCCTGCGGAGGTTTACGCCTTGGGCACTGACGGAACTCTTTTGAGAACCTATGCGTTGGACGGGGTGGGCACCAACGTCGATTGGGAAGACATCGCAATCGGACCAGGTCCCGTGCAGGGCGTCGATTATTTGTATATCGCGGATACCGGCGACAACAGTCCGAGCAGGTCGTTTGTGACGATCTTCCGTGTTCCGGAACCTGACGTAAACGTGATTCCGAATGGCACGCTGACGGGTGTGGAGGCCTTGCATGTAAAATATCCCAGTACCAAATACGATTGTGAGACGTTGCTCGTGGATCTGAATGGGGACATTGTGATGGTGACTCGGGATCGCGCCAATGATGAGGATAATAATGTCATCGATGCCGTTAGTCACGTGTTCAGCTATCCGGCATGGCAACAGGCACCGCAGGCAGTTGGGGCAACGCCTGCTCCCTTTACACTCATTGAAAATGTATCGTCCACGCTTTCCAACACATGGGACATCAAAGGTGGAGATGTGTCCCGTGACGGTAATTGGGTAATGTTGCGACCTTCCGAAGGAGGAGTGGCCGTGGATGGAATGTTGTGGATCCGTTCGCCGGGGGCTTCGCTGTCAGACGTCTTTGCTGATCCATTCTGCCTGGTGCCACTGGCGGGTGAACCGCAAGGGGAAGCGGTCTCATTCAATGCCGATGGCTCGGGCTATTACACCATCAGCGAAGGCAATAACCAGCCTGTCTATTTTTATGCGGAAAACAACAATACCCCTCCCGTGGTTGATGACCAACCCGTCTCCACGGACGAAGACACGGATCTCATCATCACGCTTATCGCTTCGGATGCGGAAGGCGACGATCTTACCTATGCAATTGTCAGCGGCACCTCTGACGGGACACTTTCGGTGGTTTCCGGGGATCAAGTAACCTACTCGCCCGACCTGAATTTCAATGGAACCGATTCGTTCACTTTTGTCGCCAATGACGGCACCGCGAACAGCGCTGTGGCAACCGTTACCATCACGGTCAATCCGGTGAATGATGCGCCGGTGGCACTTGCAGGGTCGAATCAATCGGTGTTCGAGAATGTGCTGGTGGATCTGGATGGCTCGGGCAGTTTCGATCCCGATGGCGATCCACTCACCAGCTATGCGTGGACTCAGGACAGTGGCCCCACGGTAATCCTCAGTGACTCCGGTGCCGCGCAGCCATCGTTCATTGCTCCCGCCGTGTCACAGGATACGACCCTCGTGTTCAGCCTGGTGGTGTCGGACGGCACTTTACCATCGGAAGCCGACACGGTTTCCGTGACCGTCAGCCCTCTCAGCTACGACGCCTTCGCATTCCAGGAGCCGACGGCAGTCTATGGAGTGGTAACCGGCACTGTGAATGCGACATCGAGCGCTGATGGACAGGTGCAAACGGTGACCGAAGTAAGGAGCGGTAGCAAGGGGCGCAAGCGCCTTGAGGTGGAATACGTTCTCCAGACCATCGCCCCGCCCGCGTCGATCGTCAGCCTGGAGCTGAACCTGGTTCATGCCTGGACAGATCTGGACTCTCCTGGCGAATCGCTCAAGGCGTTTGTCTGGAACGGCAACATCAATGTTTTAGACTGGGAAGATATCAGTGGCATGCTTCTGGACACGGGAGTGTTCGTCCCTTCAGGTTCGCCAGCGGATTACGTCGATGGAAATCAATCCATTCGGATTCAATTCAGGGACTCGGGGGAGATTCAGCGCGAAAAAGCGGATACGCTTTCGATCGACTCGCTTTGGGCGAATATTGAAGTCGGAACCCCTGACACGGAGCCGCCGACAGCGCCCACGGGGCTCGTCCTCTCGGCTGGTGAGTTCGAGGTAATTCTGGACTGGGGCGATAACCCGGAGACGGAGACCGACCTGTTGGGCTATTTCGTCTACCGTTCGGAAGTGATGGCTGGCGAGTATACGGCGTTGAATCTTGCTCCAATTTCGGAGAGCGCTTTTCAGGATGCCACGGTGAACCCAGCAACGACCTATTAC
>JBNMNB010000338.1:0-6630 GCA_051270635.1 Verrucomicrobiales bacterium
TGCTCGTCAGTGGCTGCTCAATGCTCAATTTGCCCGATCCGTGGCAGAAGATCATCATCGGCTTCATCATCATCGGTGCTGTTGCAGTGGATTCGCTGAAAAATCGACAAGGAAAGGCGGCCTAGAGTATCCTTCTTCAGACGTGTCACTTCCCTACGATGCAGATCAGGCGATTGCCGAGCTCACAAAAGCGGACAAGAAGCTCGGGAAGGCGATGCGCAAGGTCGGTGAATTTGGCCTGGTTCCGCAACGCATGGCCGGAACATTCGAGACGCTGACTCGGGCGATCATTTACCAGCAACTCTCAGGAAAAGCCGCCGGCACGATTCACGGGCGAGTGAAGGATTTGTTTCCACGAAAGCGCATCAAGCCGGAGCTCGTTCTGGCGATGGACAAGCAGGAATTACGCGGCGCAGGGATGTCCCGCAACAAGATCGCTGCAGTGCGAGACTTGTCCGAAAAAACTCTGGAAGGCACCGTTCCAACACTGGCGAAACTGAAGCGAATGGAGGATGCCGATATCATCGACCGTCTGGTGCAAGTCCGTGGCATCGGTCAGTGGACAGTAGAGATGCTCCTCATGTTTCGACTCTGCCGACCCGATATCATGCCCGCCACGGACCTGGGAATTCGCAAAGGTTACAAGGTCTTACACGGTCTCGACGAAATGCCCAAACCAGCCGATCTCTTTACACTGACCGAGCACTGGACCCCCTGGCGCAGCGTCGCCAGTTGGTACCTGTATCGACTCGCAGATTAGCGGGATTCTAATTGCAGAACAACAACACCGGATCGGTCGAGTCAGGTTTTTTCAGCTTAAAGGAGAAGATGAGCTACAACTCTATCACAAACCGGTAGCCCGCCTTCGGCACCGTCACGATGTGCTCCGGTACCGCCGGATCCCGCTCAAGTTTCTGACGCAGCCGGGCGATGTGATTGTCAACAGTGCGCGTCGTCGGGAATGCTGTGTAGCCCCAGACGACGTCGAGAAATTCATCCCGGCTGACGGGTTCTCCGGCGCGGGAAACGAGCAGCTCGAGCACGCCGAATTCCTTCGCGGTGAGTTCAACATGCCCACCATTCCGTGAACACACGCGCTGTGCAAATTCGACCTGCACGCCATCGCCGAACGCGATCCGATCAGGCTTGTTCGCAGCCGACTGGAGTCGGCGAGCGATAGCGCGTAGTCGCGCGTGCAGTTCCGCGAGGCTGAATGGCTTGACCATGTAGTCGTCTGCGCCAGCATCGAGTTTACGTCACCTTTTACCTCTTCAGCATAAAGTGCATCGCGGAACAATTGCTCGATTGTGTCGCCGCCGACTGAGCCAGGCGGCTGGGGTTCCTGTGCGCTGACCGCAGCCCAGGCGAGGGCGAAAATGGTGCAGACCAGCCAGTAGAGGCGGGATAATGAATGTGGGTGGATTCCTTTCGCTATATCGATCTCTTTCATACCAATCAAGATGCCAGCCGGGCGGGAATAAGTTGTCACGGAAATGTAAAGTCTGTCGATACTGCAAATATTACGCCGGGTAAGGACAACTGAAAGTTACCCATCCAGACGGCTCGGAGAGCCATCCTTGGCAATGGAGTGACGGAGTGACGAGGAGATAAGCGACCGGTGCGGGCATACGGGCCTCAAAGTGGAGTTACCCATAGTGCGAGCCACACCGTCGGCGATGCCGTCGAGACGACACGGTGGCGACGATGCGCAGGAATGAGCAACGAGCCACCGATGGTAAGCGTTACTTCCCACGTTGGTTGCTCAAATGAAATCGTGGCCTCGCCGTGAACGATCAGGATCCACTCGTCTTCATTCTGGTCATACCAGAATCCCTCCGGTGACACCTGGCCATGGGATACGATCCGCTCCAACCGACAACCGGGACGCCGCAGTAATTCTTCAAAAATTTCAGTGCCATCAGGGGCTGGCTCTGGCAAGGGATCGAGAATATTTTTCGGAGAATCAGGGAAAAGCATGGACTCAGTGTAAAGCATTCCAGGTTTTGAACGATCACTTCCGATTCTCCCTAAACTACTGCCATTTGGTGGTGAAGCGGTCGAACACTATGCCGATATCAGGTCGGCATTGCAGCGGTCTCGTTCTATCATCGGCCCCAATGATCTTGTCATCGCCGCAACAGCCCGCGCAGTCGCAGCAACCCTGGTAACCGGGAATCTCAAGGAATTCGCGAGAGTGCCTGCATTGCATTGCGATGATTGGTAAAACTCCGTTTACCCCGTGGTTCGAGCATCGTCTGCTCGCTCGAGTAGTTCGTCCAATCGCTTGGCGAGCACGCCTACAAACGGTTCGCGAATGATGGTGACATGGTCACCTGGTGATTCGATCACTTCGACGTTTCCATCCACAAGGTAGCGCCAGCCGAGAGTGGGTTCAGGGATGGTTCCTATGGACAGGTGCTCGGGCCTGAAGAGCGTCATATCTCCGGCATAGCGTCCGGGTTCGTAACGCTCCAGTGCGAGAATGCTGGCCTCGCGAGCGACTCTGATGGTCTCTACGATCGAGTTCTCCAGGGAAGCTGCCGGCGGAGCTGTTGGTTCGGGAGATTGCTTCGAGTGCTGACGTTGCCAGCGACGGCTGTGCAGACGTTTCGACAATGCGCGAACTTTGTCCCGAAAGTGCTGACGGCGACCGGGACCGAGCATAAATTTCCCAGCATTGTAGCGCAGGCGCTGACCGTAGCTGATCATCGAATAGCGCAAGCGATCGCGCCGCGGCAGTGCCCGAAAGGCGTGCGGCGTGCTGGCATCAAAGAGCGCCAGCACTGCGACATCCTGGCCCGCTTCGTTGAGTTGGCGTGCCATCTCGTAGGCGACAATTCCTCCAAGACAAAGTCCTGCAAGTGCATAAGGCCCCTCGGGTTGATGCTCCCGGATTTCGCTGATGTAGTGCGCAGCCATGTCCTCGAACTTGGTGTGCGGGGGCGTCACTCCATCGAGCGCTACCGACTGAATACCAAAGGCGGGCCTGTCAGGGTTCAGGTGACGAATGAGGTGGCGAAACTCCAGTACATTGGCGCCAGCACCATGGACGAAATACAGCGGAGTGAGATCACCATCCGGGCGAATGGGCACCAGTGATGACCACTGTGGCTTCCAGTTGTTCTGCGCCAGCTTCTCGGCAATCGCAGCGACATTGGGTGCCTCAAAAAGCGTCGCCAGCGGCAGGCCGATTCCAGTCTTTTTCTGCAGATCAGTAAAAAGCCGGATGGCCAATAATGATGTGCCGCCGAGGTCAAAGAAATTGTCGTGAATGCCGATGGGATCACCGCCGAGGAGATCTTGAAACAGGGTCGACACCATGAATTCGAGATGCGAACGGGGCGAATCAACTTTTGGCCCTGGTTGCTTACGTTCTGCAGGCAGCATCTCTAATTCAGAAGAGCTTCCCTCACATTGCCACCATTCGGAAATGGACGTTTCCGAACACAGTTTCTGCAACACTTGGAGGAATTCCTGCAGCCATTGCTGCATTCTCTGTGGACTCAGCTTCTGCGAATCATAGAGCAATTCCACCGCCCACGGATCACCGGGTTTTACGACGCAGGTTAGAGGATAGTTTGAAGTGAAGTCACCCTCAAAATCAGACACTTGCAGTGCTCGCTGATCTGCGCCGAAGGTCGCATCAAAAGGGAAATTCTCGAACACGAACAACGAGTCGAACAAGCGCTGCCGCCCGGGAATAGTGCTCCATTTTTGCACATCTGCCAAAGACACGTAGTCGAAACGTTGCGCCTCAATCTGTGCTGCTTGAAAGCGTTTGAGCCAATCGTCAACGGGTTCACTTGAAGCAGGCGCTGAGAATTTGACGGGAACAATGTTCATGAACAAGCCGGCTGTCGCTTGCACCGTGGGATCAACGCCAGAGCGTCCTGAAACGGTGGTTCCAAAAACGACTTCGGGGACTCCTGCAGAAGCCGCGAGCGTGGATGCCCACGCGGTCATCAATAACGTATTGGGTGTTATTCGCAGTGACCTTGCGCGTGCCTCCAGTGCCATTACCAGGGCAGGATCAATCGTTGCTTCGACCTTCTCAAATGAATCGCCGCTTCCGTTACTTTCGAATGGAAGTGGTGTCGGCTTTTTGACGTCCTTGAGTTCCTCCCTCCAGAAAATTTCGGCAGCTGCCAGATCCTGCTGCTTTAACCAATTGACATGATTGCGGAAACTACCAGCTCGCGGAAGTTTCGCATCGCCTCCGGTGACGTAACATGAGTAGAGGGAAAAAAGTTCACGCAGGATCAACGATGCCGACCATCCATCGAGCAGTAGATGGTGGCATGTCCACAGTAGAAAAGAGCGATCGTCCGTGAGTCGCACGCATGTAAGTCTGGTAACGGGAGCATGGGTCAAGTCCAGGCCCTCCGCCCTGTCATTCTGCAGGATGCGCGACTGCCAATCCGCTGCTCCTGCATCAGCCAGATCGCGCGCGTCCGAATGAATGATCTCGAACGCGGCTTCCTTGTGAACGACCTGGAGTGGCTGCGCCGTTTTCTGCCAGTGCACAGATGTGCGAAGCGCCTGATGCCTGGCTCCCACCAGCTTCCAGGCTGCCTCCAGGGCACTGGTATCCAGCTGCCCAGTCAGCGTGCAACGCACTTGCAGGACGCTATCATCCTGCTCGCCTGCCAGCAGCGAATGCGCCAACAGCGCCTGCTGCATGGGCGTGAGAGGGAATATGGCCTCGATGTTTTTCTTATCGATCACTTGCGGCTACCATGCCTGACTCGAAATCAAGGGTCAACCGATCGAGTCAAGAAACCGATCGAGGTCATCCTGGTCGAGATCGGCATCGGGGAAATCGGATGGGGTGTAGCCACCGGATCCGGTGGCGAGGCAGTGCGAGATGACATTGGACAAGATCTCAAAGAAGGCAGTGCCGAGCTTTTCAATGGTTTCAGTCGAGTGTGCGCGCGTATTGTATGTCCAAAGAAGCTCGAGCGCGCCGCCGTCGATATAGGCGTTGATCTCAAGCAAATGGCTGCGGTGATTCTTGCCAGAACGGGCATTCTCTGAAACCGCACGAACGGATTGAATCAATCCGTGATTCTTAGAATCGACAGCAGGAAGCGTGCCCAGGTAGTTGAAAAGCACTTGTTCGCGGGGAAGCGATCGGATCCTCTCGGAGGCACTGGAATCGGTAGAAAGGTAACGGAGTAAGCCGTAGCCAACACCACTATCGGGCACGTTGCGCAGTTGCTCTTTGATTGCCTTGATGGCGACTTCGTCCGCGTTTGCTGCTGCTGCATCGAGCTGTAATGTCACCGAATAGAATGCGGTAAACCATCCCACGCTGCGTGAAACGTCGATCGAATCATCCAGAGAATCACGTCCAAAGCCTTCGAGCCCAAGACGCAGCGCACTGCCGCCTGCCCACCCTAACAATGTCTTCGTGAGTGCGACAATCAGCAGATCATGCGCTCGTGTGTTGTAGGCTGTGTTCGCGCCTTTCAACAACTGATCAGTTTGCTCTTTGGAAAATGTTAGTCGAACAATCTTTGAGTCACTCTCGACAAGCGGAGAATCGCTGGAGAAGTCGACAGGCATTGTTGCCAGGTCTGCAGGCACTGGCGCTGTCCAATACTCCATTTCATCGCGCAGGGCCGCAGAATTTCCGTTCGCAACCAAGTGCTCGGCCCATTGCTGGTAGGACGTCGCCTTTGCGGGAAGAGCAACACTGCTTCCATCTGCAATTTGTTCATAGGCTGCGGAGAGATCATCCAGCAGGATTTTCCAGGAAATATTGTCGACGATGAGGTGGTGCATGATCACCGCAAGGGTATGCGCCTGGCCGGAATCATCACAAAATAATGCGAATCGCGCCAGTGGTGGCGCGTCCTCACCGAATCTAATCTCACGATGGAGCTGGCCGATCTTTTCCGCGACGGCATCGGCCGACACCTGGTACACGGCAAGGCTGAGGCCGAGCGCATCACTCGCGGGAGGAATCACCTGCATCCATCCATCATCAGTGCGATGAAAACGAGCCCGCAGAAGATCGTGATGCGCAAACACTGCAGCGATCGCTTCTTCAAGAATCTCGGCATTTGTACTGGACGGAATGTCGACCAGCATCGCTTGATTCCAGTGCTCTGGAACGGCCAGTTCAAGCTCGAAGAACCAGTGTTGAATCGGAGTCAGAGACACTTCGCCGCTCACCTCAGTGTCCGTTTGCGAAGTGAGCCCAGCATTTTTCCCGTCCCAACTGGCTACAGCGGCCAGCTCAGTAATCGTTTGATTTGCCATCAAGTCACCAGGAGTGACGGCGATCCCCGCTTCACGACACAGAGCAACGATACGAATACTCATGATCGAGTCGCCGCCGATCTCGAAGAAATTGTCATCGATCCGCAAGTCATCGGTTCCCAGCACTTCCATCCAGATCTTAGCGAGTGTCTGCTCAAGATCAGAGCCTGAGCCACTTGTTCCTGTGCCTGTCGGGATCTCTTTGTTTTCGGGTTCCATTCGGCCCATTGCCTGCAGCGCACGCGTGTCGATTTTTCCATTCGGCAGCCTTGCGAGTTCGTCAAGAACAACCACTGATGACGGCACCATGTAACCGGGCAGCTTTGTGCGCAGAAACTGTTGCACTTCCTCAGCTTGAGGAACATC
>JBNMNB010000339.1:0-6598 GCA_051270635.1 Verrucomicrobiales bacterium
TGTACTTTCGGAGTCATGCGGTCAGAGGCTGCACACGCGGAGGAGCCAGCGCGCTTGGCTTTTGCGTTATTGCAATGGGTTGGTTGTGTGCGCAGGAGATATCATCCTCCGGTAAAGCGTCCTCGGGGAACGCAACGATTCTAGGCGCCATCCGTGCTCTGGAAAGTAAGAGCGATCCTAAGTGCCATGCAACTGCATCGCGGCTGCAAAACATGGTTTGCGGGACGCCGCTCTCAGACGGGGCTCGCTTTCAGAAGAATAGATTAACCCGTGCGCTTTCCGGACGAATTTGGACGGAAGCGGCCGCGCTGGGGCTAGGGAAAGCGACTTCGGTGGATTCTGAAGCCATTAACAAAGTCCTGGAGATCTATCCTCGAATCACGGAGAAAGAAGGCGATTGGAGTGTTCGATTGCAAGACGGTGAGGAGGTCATCATCTCTCACCGTGATAAACGGCAATTCGCATCCATTGCCTATTCCCTTAGAGCGATTCTTGGTGCCGAGCAAGAGCTCTGGCTGGATGAGAGCAAGGCCAAGGACCTTCCTGCGCTGACAAACGAAGCGGTGGAAACCCTCAGGGAAGCTATTGATGTCTACCAACTCGTCGTTTTGGACTTGGCAGATCGCTCGGCGAGGAAAGCAAATCGGTGGGAAATCTCGGCGCAAGGGATCTCGGATGCATGGAAGAAGGTTGGTCTTCCTAGTGACCCAACACACCAAGGCAGCGCAACAAGTCCGAATGTAGGGGCCCCGGGATCGTTCGATGTTTTGAAGAAGATCATCACCGAGAAGGTCGCCGCCTATGCCGCTTACAACGAGATCTCGAACCAGATTTTCATTCGCAATTTGCAAGTCTATTTCGCGAGACGCCGGTGGCCTGCCGATCCCACTGAAGGAAAGGCTGTGAGGCGTCACATTTCGCAGGCCATTATCAACTTCGCTGCCGATTTATACGGCGGCGCCGAAGCGCTGGCCCGAGCGCGAGGTGATCGTTTGGTTCGGGAGCGGGATGTCAGTCAGTTTGCGCAGAGTTTCGTGGCGCACCGGATCAATGAGTTTGAGGACGCAGTCTACTTTCCGAATTTGGAGCGCTCCCAACAAGTCGTTATTGAATCCTACGATATGGACTCTTTCCGGGATAGCGGTCTCCATTGGCGCTATCTCCAGTTCGCATTAGAGGACCCCTTGTTCAAAGGGCAGGTAGGTGCGGACCCGTTTGCCGGGGAGCTGTTGGCCGAGAATATCGCGCAATTTGGTGTTCTCATGCTCAGGCTCGCCGGGCAACATGCTATTCGGCAGGGCGACGACCGCTTGGCCGTCCGCCATATCGACGCTGGATTACGCCACCTTCAGGAGCGGATTCTTGCTCATGGGAAGGCGAAGCCCCAGGTTGGTGGCAACGAAGCCATTACCAGCGCAGCCGCCACGACGATTCCATCTAGTCCATCAGATAAGGAACTGTTTAGCGAGGTATCGGCTGAAATGGGCATCGTCTTCAACCATCGGTCCTCCGATTGGCTAAATCGTCAGATGCGTAGTTACCTCAGAACCGGCCCTGAGACTGGTAACATCACGATTCCTCCCGCTTTTGGTGGCTCTGGGATTGCAGCTGAGGACGTTAACCATGATGGTTGGCCTGATTTGCTCATTCTCAGCGGACTCGGCAACCGACTCTACCTAAACGAAGCTGGTAACTCCTTCCGGGACATTACGAAAGACTCTGGAATTTTCTGGACCCGCAGCCAAGACAACACACCGGGCGAACCGCGCCAGCCGATCATCGCCGACTTTGACAACGATGGGCATCAGGATCTCTTGATCACCTATGTCGACGACAACCATCGACTTTACCGGGGCCATGGTGACGGTACCTTTGACGATGTCACCGATGGGTGCCGACTTGGAGGAGCCGGGCTCGTGGGAGGGCCCGCGACAGCACTCGACTTCGACCGCGACGGCAAGTTGGACATCTTCGTTGGCTACTTTGGGAACTATGTGAACGGCGTGTTGCCAACTCTGGCGCGGCGCAATGAAAATGGCTTGCCGGATAAACTCTTTCGGAATGTGGGGGGAATGCGTTTCGAAGAGGTCGCCGGAGCAGGGGTCGAGGATCGGGGCTGGGGTCAGGCAGCTGGACACACAGACTTGAACGGGGATGGCTGGCAGGATCTCATCGTCGGAAATGACTTTGGAGTAAATGGTTATTATCTGAACCTGAAGAACGGGAAGTTCCGAGAAGTGTCCGCTACTTTGGGAACAGACAAGCCCTCTTATACCATGGGCATTGGTATCGCTGATTTGAACCGTGATCGCTATCCTGATCTCTACATTTCCAACATCGTCACGATGAACAAGGATCAGAAGTACGTGTTGCCCAACAAAGATACGCCTCAAACATTCGATCCTGACAAATTGGCCAATATGAGAGTGATCGAAGGTAATGACCTGTTTCTTTCTAGTCGACGAGAAGAGGCAACAGACGGCCTGCCGGCCTACGAGAACAGCGAGCTCGTGGAACGAGGGTACTCGGCGACCGGTTGGTCGTGGGACGCGGACTTTTTTGACTCCGACAATGACGGAGATGACGACCTCTACGTCCTCAACGGCATGAACGAGTTCAATATCTACGGTCGCGAAAGTTCCTACAACACGGACCCTCTGAGGGACGAAGATAGCGTCGTTCAGTTTGCCCAGGCGAACGCAGAGAAGAATGTTTTCTTCGTCAATGAGGGAGGCCGACTTCAGGAGCGTTCTGCTGGAAGCGGGCTCGATTTTGTGAGCAATGCCCGCAGCGCGGCCTATCTCGACTTCGACGGCGATGGGTTGCTCGACATCGCGATAAACAACTATCATGGGCCCGTCATGCTCTTCCGAAATCAGGGTACCACTGGTCGAGCCAGACAGTGGCTGGAAATTCAGTTAGAGGGAGATCCCACGGCGGGAGCGACCCGCGATGCGATCGGCGCCAAGATCGAAGTGGTGGGTCATCCTGAGAGCAATCTAAAGCGCATCTGGAGGGAAGTACACAGCACCATTGGCTACCTCTCGGTCCATCCCAAGGCGCAACATTTCGGCGTGGGCACCTCCAAATTGGTGAGCGTCGCCGTCACGTGGCCTGATCAAACTGTGCAGCGATTTGAAAACGTTAAATCCGGTCGGCGCTATCATCTAAAGCAGGGCGAGCCACTTCAGCGGGTCCCGTGAGGCACTAGTTAGAGTGATTGCGTGGTTAGATGGGTTAGTTAGGGCTTCCTGAATAAACAACGAATGCCGCATCGACGGGAGCTGGCTGAAAATGGGATTGTCCACGAGCATAGGTTTCTCCTCCCACCCTGCAAAAAGCGTGCATCTTGCGCGCGATGATACCCGCGATCCAGCCCGAATTCGTCGATTTCTACCTCCCCTTTGGCGGGAAACCTATCCCCTCGACCTCAAGCTCCTCAACGCCGCCCGCGAAAAACTCGAGCACATCATCGACGAACTGCACCGAGCCCACACCGGCACCCGGCCCAAACCCCGCACCTACCGCAAACGCGCCCGCCGCGACTACCTCGCTGTCACCAAGCTCAAGCGTGCCGGGATCCGCAAGATCCGCAAATCCCTCGGCAAACAGCTGCGCGACATCCGCCGCGTCCTGCATCACGTCGGGGACCTCGTTGCCGCCGGCTCCGACCTCGGCATGCAGGGTGCCTGCGACTACCGCAGCCTGCTCGTTGCCACCGAAATCTACCGGCAGTAACACCAGATGTGGCAGCAAAAAACACGCAGCACCCCCGACCGTATCGTCAGCCTGGGCCAGCCCTGGGTACGCCCCATCGTGCGCGGCAAAGCTCAGGCCAAGACCGATTACGGCGCCAAAATATCCATCGGCGTTACCAGTGGCTACACCACCCTGCATCGCCTCACCTGGGACGCCTACAACGAGTGCGGCGAACTCCCCGCGCAAGCCGAAACCTACCGTGAAGCCCACGGCAGCTATCCCGAGTCCGTGCACGCCGACAAGATCTGCCGCACGCGAGCCAACCGATCCTGGATTTTTAGATGACTTGAGCAGGGCTGACTATCAGTAATCTTAGATGCGGGGGGAGTTTTCAGCCGTTGGTTAGTGCCAGCCGCCAGTATCTCGTTGAAGAGTGTCGTCCATCTGCGGAACCGCCATCGAATTCCAGTTCGACCGTCTCGAACTGACTGTCGATGACGCGGGTAACTGTGCGGAACGGTTGGACGGGGGTCCAATTCCTAAGATTGGGCGAGAATTGGAATTCATGGGTGCCCAGGGGAAGAAAACGCCGACGAGGATAGTGGATCACATTGTATCCATCGGCATTCTTTGCGACTTGAATTGGCAACAGAGATATCGAGAGGGGTGCAGTGCCAAGCACCCATTCGATTCCATTGGCGAGATGATCTCCGTCGGGATCCGCTTGCTGAAGCCTGTCCGCTTCCGGAGTGTTTGAGGGGAAGGCGCTTTGCGCCCAGGCAACGTAGTCGAGAGTGAACTCCGCCACATGCTCGAGAACGAGGCGCTCATCATCAAGCATTGATCCCGCGACAGCTTCGTCAACCTCGGCGGAACCAAGGAGGATGGTGTCTGCTTGTCCAGACCCAGGGACCGTCCAGTGAGAGACGCTGCTGGAAAAGAGGCCCCAGGAATTGATGTTGGCCAGATCTGATGCTGGCGGGTCGGATGCAGTTCCGAGGATCCACCAATAAATCTTGGACCCGAAAAAGTCCGTGCCATCGGCTGAATGCTTGCCGGTGAAGCGGCCAGGTGTGTCGGCGAGGCTTTGCATCGTGATCTCATTGAAGGGGATCCAGGCGTGGGCCACGGAATTGAGTGTGGCGGAGTTGGTATCGAAATCCCGGGGAAGCGTGCCGATGTGCACCACACTTTGTTCCGGCAACGGACTGCCGTCGGCGGCCGCCACGAAAGGTTGGCCGGCGGGGGCCGTGGCCTCGATGGTGACTTGGCTAGCCGCGTCACCGGGGCCGGTCACGAGGACGCCGTTGGCGCGGAGAAAGGCCACATTGGGATTGTGAAAAAGGCCCGCGAAGATGGAGATATCTCCGTACTCCGAGAACCCGAAGTCGGTGGGATTCTCACCACCGTGAAGTACGCCGACGACCCGGCCGCCGGAAATCAAAGGGGCTCCGCTGTCGCCCTCTCCCGACGTTCCTTCCAGCGGGGTGGGAGTGGCATCTCCCATAGTGCTGAAAGCGGGTTCTCGGGGATGATCGAAATCCGTGCGGATCTGACCTTCCAGTTCCCCGTCAGTGAATACCGCGTCCGCCGTGTTAGTGGCGGCCCGTCGTCGGCCGTCAAAGAGGCTCTCGAAGGGAGGCATGCCGTTGCCATGGGTGCCATACCCGACGAGGGTTACCGGTTGCCCTTCCGGATTCGTATGGGAAACAACCAAGCCGATCGGTAATTCTCCGGTACTCGCTCCGCCCAGGGTGATCACCGCGAGGTCGAGGGCTCCTTTGCCGTCCCACTTCGGAATCGCGATAGCCACGGCGTGGGCGCTCGGCCCTTCGAGTTCGAGACCCGTGTGGAAGCTCACGGAAGACAGTTTGACGTCTGAAACATTGTCAGAATCGCGGTCCACACAGTGGGCGGAGGTCAGCACTTTAAACGAGCCGTCCGTCGATTTTACGAGCGTCCCGGAACATGATCGGTTTCCGATTTGCACATTCCCGACAGCGTCAAAGGATTCGGCCAATACAAGGTGCTGGGAATCTTCAACGTCGTCACGGATGGCCAGGCGCCGTTGGATTTCTCCGGCGGCGCTGAGAGAAGCGAGCATTGTTGTGAGAAACACCACACACAACAGATGCTTGAGTTCCGCAGGAGTGAGCACGCAGAGGTTCGTAAAGTGTGCGCCATTCATTTTTTGTTAGTATTGCAAAATTTCAAACTAGCGACTGACGTTAGGAGATGCAGGCTATTATATCAGGCTCTCCGTCAGATTGGCTGGATGAAATTCTAATAGAAGGATGATAAACCCACCAAGATCGGCTTGAGCTCAGGGTTTGTGAAAGCTCTGAACATCAAAGCCTTACATGATTTCAACGGGTATGTCGTAGACAAGATTAGCTGCCAGAAGATGGGGACGCAAGTGAACCTTGAATTCGATGGTCGCTGTGGGCCTCAGTGCCACAACTGTAGCACCCTCCTTCCAAAGCATCGATGCAGGAGGCAAACGGTAGCTGCCTTGCCTATTGCTAGTGGCCTCATCGTCTACATCAACTTTCCTGTAGTCCAAGGGTTGTGTCGGAAATGTCAGCACTTTGCCACCACGCGTCCCGATGAAATACACCCGACCAAGGATGCGACTTGGCGCCACGTGCGTCGAGTCAGCCAGATGACTAAGCACGCTCCTGTGGCTGCTGTTGCTGAAATGATGGGCCTCGGAGAATCTACTGTTCGCCGATACGAAATGGCTGTTCTCAAAGAAGACCTACCAGAGCCAAACCTCAATGGATTGCGCGTGAGGTGGTGGCGACAAGGCCACTTTTAGGAGATTGAGGATCTGCTGTTGTTCAACGTCGCATTCCGTCGTCTGGTGAAAGCGCACCCCGTTGGATTCCACTTCGTTCCG
>JBNMNB010000340.1:0-6585 GCA_051270635.1 Verrucomicrobiales bacterium
TCTCATCCCAGGCAATCCATTCGCCTTCGCGCTCCCGGTCTTTCAGGCGCACTTCACGACCGCCGCCGAACGCTGGGCGGCGAGTGTTGACGATAAACGTGACATCTTTGGATTCGCCCGGAAGAGTCGTGAAATTTTCGAGCATCAACCGACGCAGTTCCGCTTTGATCGTGGTGTTCGCACCAGCTTTGGAATTGCCTAACGTGACCGTTACACGATGGTTCCCCTCAGGCACTCGCACGGAAAAGCGGCGCGAGGATTCGGTGGAGCCCAGTTCCCAGCCGTGGCCCAGCGCCTCGCTGTAGTCCTCAAACTCAGCATCACGGAAATCGAATGCCTGTGTTGGCGATTCTTTAGATCGGAAACCGGAGGAAGCCGCCGCTGTGGGCTTGCGAAAGGAACGTTCTACTCGGTCGTTGGGATCGGTCGATACCGGTTGGTCGCGCCATAGCCAACGCATCATCGACGGGAAGATCGCGCCACCCTGCTTCTGGCCGTGATTGCCGATGCCCCAGGTGTAGTTGACGTCGTAGCCTTTCGCCTCCAGGGCGTCCTTCAGCCTTACATTCTGATAAAACCAGTCTTTGTCAGGATTGTCCGGCCGACGATTGTCGTTGCGTCCGTCCTGCATGAAGATACGGATGGGCTTCTTCTCGGTAGCTGCCACCAGTTCGGGATAAATGTGCTCGCCGCGGATGTCGGTAAAGCTGCCGACAAAGGTGATGACTTTGCGAAATTCGTTAGGGCGAAACCACGCCACCGCGAAGGCGGCGCATCCACCGGAACTCGATCCCATGATGCCGTGCAGCTCAGGATCGGGGGAGATGTTGTATTCCTTCTTTAAGGCCGGCATCAACTCTTCGACGATGACACGGCCGTAGTTCTCGTTGGGCGGATTGTATTCGTCCGCACGATTTGTTGTCCGGTCGCCCCAATCACGCGGAGTGGGTTCCGGTTGATCGGGACGTCGGCCAGGATTGATGAACACACCGAGCATCACGGGGATCTCTCGTCGATAGATGAGGTTGTCTAACACTCGATGCCCTTGCACATCGCCAGGCTCGGCCTTCATCGCCTGGCCATCATTGAAGATCATCACCGCCGTCGGCTGAGCCGGGTCATACAGAGCCGGCTCATAGACCCAATAGGTGTGCTGCGTGCCGGGGAAGACCGTGCTCGGGATCACCTTCGCCTCGCTGAACCTCCCTTGCGGCACGCCTTCCCTCACTTTGGAATCGGCTCCCAACTGATAAAAAGCATCATTTGTATTTGAGCGACGCCGACTGCTGCGCTCCCGTTTGGGTTTGGAAGAAACGGCAGATTTATCGGTGGAGGGATTGATTTCCTGACCAGGGCAGTCCCATGGCACCAGGAACATTGCGGCAAGGCAGATCAGAGCGTTCAGTTTCATAGAGTTGTACAACAGGCTTTCGTGAGATCACCGGTCACGGTTATCTTAGGGCTACATGCGCAAACAACCGAGCAAATCCGCGAAAATTCCGGGACACCGGGAGATCTGTGCTTTTAGAGTGACCGGCATGGCAGAAGACAGCTTTCACCGATGGCAAGCCGTGTTAACAATCTTATGGCTCGGCACCGTCGCCTGCTGGTCGCAAGTGGGCGCGCCCGATCGCTTCGACAACTACCGTGACTGGGCCATTTATCGTGGCGACAAGAAGGCGAATCAGTATTCCGAACTTGATCAGATCCACGCGGGCAATGTGCAGCAGTTAGAAGTAGCTTGGGAGTACCATCATGGTGATCCGAATGGGCCGTCGATGTATAGCAATCCGATCATCGTGGACGGTCTTCTCTATTTCACTACGCCCAAGGTCGATGCAGTAGCGTTGGATGCGGCGACAGGGAAGGAAGTCTGGGTGTTCGATTCGGCGAAACATCACCGCGACGGCAAGGAGTTCCGCGGGCGCAATCGTGGCCTGGTGTTCTGGGAGGACGAGAACAGAGCCAATCAACGGATCTTCAATTTCGTCAAGGATCAGGTCTTTGCGATCGATCCGAAGACTGGAGAACTCATCAAATCATTTGGGGAGAACGGATTCATCGATTTGCGTAAGCATTTGCCGCTCGATCCTGACAAAGTTTCTGTGGAAGTGACCACACCTGGAATCGTTTATCAGGACGTCCTGGTCATTGGATCGCGGGTGCCGGAAGGCAATCAGTCGACGCCCGGTGACATTCGTGGCTATGATGCACTGACGGGAGAGTTCGAATGGATCTTTCACACCGTTCCTCATCAGGGCGAGCCTGGTTACGACACTTGGGAGTGGGAGAGTGGCACGAGTTATGGGGGAGCCAATCCTTGGGGAGGCTTTTCGCTCGATGAAGAACGTGGCTGGGTGTTCTGCGCAACCGGCTGTGCGGCAGGCGATTTCATTTACGGTGGATCGCGTAAGGGAAAGAACTTGTTTGCTAACAGTGTGTTGGCCTTGGATGCCCGAACCGGGAAACGGCAATGGCACTATCAAACGATTCATCACGATATCTGGGACTACGACAATCCGCCTGCTCCCGTGCTGGCCACGATTCAGATTGATGGGCAACCTGTGGACGTCGCGGTTCAGTTCACCAAGATGGGGTTGACCTTTGTGCTCGATCGCGACACCGGAGAGCCTGTCTTTCCTGTTGAAGAACGCCCGGTGCCGCCGTCGGATGTGCCGGGAGAAGAGGCGTGGCCGACCCAACCCTTTCCAACCAAACCGCCGCCGCTCAATCGGCTCGCCATGTTCGAGTCCGATCTGACGAACATCTCGCCAGAAGCGCGTGCCTACGTTCTTGAGAAGTTCCGTAAGTTGAAGACTGGGCCTGTTTACACACCGGCCTCGCTCCAGGGAACGATCACTACCCCCGGACATCAGGGCGGCGCGGAATGGGGTGGCGGCGCTTTCGATCCGGAGACGGGTGTCATCTATGTAAACATCAATGAAGCTCCCACGATCAATCGGTTGGAACCGTTGGCCGAATTCGATCCCACCACGGCTACTTCAGCGCAACGCGGTTCCATGCTCTACAGCTCTGCTTGCATCTTCTGTCACGGGCCTAACAAACAGGGTAATCTTCCTCTCTATCCTCCCTTGAAAGATCTCAAGAAGACCGATGTGGAAGTGCGTGATCAGATCGTGAACGGTAAGGGCATCATGCCGGCGTTCAGTCAACTTGGGGAGAAGCAAGTCGACGATCTCATTGCCTACTTGCGAAGCGGCGATCCACTCAACCAATCGGCTAACACAGAATCGCAACCGGCAGATGACGGTCGCGCGCCGCGTTATGCGCAGATAGCGCCCTTCTTTGTGGATCATGAAGGTTACCCTGCCATTGCTCCTCCCTGGGGAACGTTGAATGCGATCGATTTGAACAAAGGCGATATCCTTTGGAAGGTTCCGTTAGGCGAATATCCGGAGCTGGTGAAGCGCAGCATCCGCCATACCGGCACCAGGAGTTTCGGCGGGCCCATCCTGACCGCCGGTAACATCCTCTTCATCGCGGCCACAGCGGATGAAAAGATCCGTGCCTTTGACAAGTTCACGGGACGCGTGCTGTGGGAACACCAACTCCCGGCCGGCGGTTACGCGACACCGAGCACCTACATGATCAACGGCAAACAGTATGTAGTCATTGCGGCGGGCGGTGGTGGCAAGAATGCGACCAAACATGGCGATTCCATCGTTGCCTTCGCTCTGACAAGCCCCTAGTTCACTTTCCCCAATGCATCATCCGCTCATCCTACTCGCACTAGCGCTAACCTGCCTGCAATCCGCCAGCGCCAAGACCATACACCTCACCACCGGGAACAAATCTTGGTTCACCACCCTCAGCGGCCCGTCACTCCAACCCGGCGATGAGATCATCCTCGCCGCTGGCACCTACACAGACGCCCGTCGCCTCCAGATCAGCCAGCGCGGCACGGCAGAAAGACCGATCACCATCCGCGCCGCCACAGATGCCAAGGTTATCCTAAAACGCCCCGACACACGCCAGAACTCCATCAACTTGACAGGCTGCCAGCACCTCATTGTCAAGGACATTGAAATAACCGGGGGAGCCGCCGCCATTCGTATCGGAAAACAGGGCGAGCACCTCGCGAAATTCATCACACTCGAAAACCTGCATATCCACCATATCGGAGGGGTCGCGGTTACTGCCAATAATCCCAGCGAGATCTACGAGTGCCTGACATTCCGCCACAATCACATCCACCACACCGGAGGCCACGGGGAGGGCTTCTACCTCGGTTCCAACAACAAGCCCGACGGTTCAACCAACGGATACATCTTTAACTCCGTCATCGAGAATAATTATATCCACGACCTGAAAGGCGACACTGTCAGTCAAGGAGACGGCATCGAACTCAAGGACGGCAGCTTTAATAACATCATCCGCGACAACGTCATCCACGACACCAACTACCCCGGCATCATCGTATACGACACAGACGGGAAGGCACCGAACATCATTGAGCGCAATGCTGTCTGGAATACTGGCGACCACGGCATCCAGGCCGCCGCCGACGCCATCATCCGCAACAACGTGATCTTCGACACCGCGGGCGAAGGTATCCATTGCCGCAACCACCAGAGCGCCATCGTCGGCAATCTCAAAATCGTCCACAATACGATCCTGACGAAGACTCCAATACGCATCGTCCCTCCAAATAAATTCAGCGGAAAGGTTCTTGTCGCCAATAACGCGCTCGGAGGCTTGATCAGAATTCCGACATCGACTGAGATAACCCAGCGCAACAACGTCATCGGCATCAGAGAACAATTTCCCAGCGCTGGTTCGAAATGTATCGGAGGGGCCGATCCGACCCACCTCGCAAGCGACGACTTCAACGGCACCGAGCGAGCCGATTCAAAAGATGCAGGCGCTTACACGTTCTCCGCGTCAGGCAATCCCGCCCCGGCAATCACAAGAGGATTCAAAGATCCGCCAAAGAAGTAATTCTGGAAACGTCATGTCATTGCCACACCAGCTCTGTATTTCCCTTTGCCAAGTTGAAGCAAGCGACATGCCGGTCGTTGTCTTCGCACCAGGAGTTGGGTTGAAGTTGTGAACGGGAAGCCACTTTCTTCAAGGCTTGAGCCTTGCCCTCCTGCTTAATGAATGGGCCACCGTGGGTAACTTTCGGAACCGAAATCGTGAACTCGGGACAGGAATAGGGAGCTTGGAACTGGATCGTCTGCTGCGTTTGGTTGATCTGCGTCAGTTCTTTTGCCGCCCAGTAGCGAGCCAGTTCGCTCAGCTTCATCCAGATTAACTGCTTATCAAACCGGGCGTGTAACCTGCGAACGACTTCCTGGAAGACCTTGAACCCCTTCTCCTCACCGTTCCAATGAATGCCTGTCCAATGACACACCATCATGGCGGGCTCGTCTCGCGTGATGACGTCCACCATGCGACCAGACTTAAGATCAGCCGTGATAAATTTGTCCGCGCCGGCTGGCTCGACGTTGTCCCATCCTCCTGTCCAGTCGCCGGTGCATCCAATGATGCTGACCACGCATCGCGGATCGCTTCCATCCAGGCCACTGGCATATTCCACTCTCGGAGCAACGCTGCGTTCGTCCGTGTAAAGGTGTCGAAAGTAATGCGGCACTTCTGTCCCGAAGATGTCACGAACGGCTTCGAACGTCGCCTGTGAAAGCTGAGGCAGCGCCTTGTTTCCATAACCGCCAGGAGTGGTTAGGCCATCGCACGGAAGATCGATGTTCTTCAGGATTTGTAGGGCGTAGGCGTGATAGCTTGCGAGTTCGTCAACACTCTTGCCAGTCGTCCAATCCCAATTTTCCATGAACTTGGGTGAGTTGTCCGGATAGGGATGACCCGTCTTCAAATCGATGACTCTGGTATGTGTCACCATCTCAGGATGAATGTCCCAGTTCGGCATCATCAAGTCGCGGACGAGTTTGATGCTATCATTGATCTCTCGACGCGACCACCCGGGCACCTCACGGTCTAACCGACCCACACAGGCCGGAAAAGGCACGATGCTGTACTTGCCCTTCACACCCTGCTCCGCACACCACTCTCCAAACTTCCTAACGAAACTGTCAGGGATCTCCACCGGCCAACGTTTCCAATCTCGATGGTACGTCTTGTTCTGGCCACCCCAAGCTGCGTTAAACTGCGGCATGGCGAACCGATTGAGATTCACCAGGCAAGTCGAGTCATCGATGATGAGGCCCACGGGAACTCGTGCACGTGGATTGATGACTTGAATGCCAGGAGCCTGCTTGGGCCTTTCTCCGGGCTCTTGAGCGCGAACGCTAGAGTGCTCGCCATGCATGGCTAACATTGCCGCAGGAAAGGCGCGTGACGCCTGCTGGACAAAGTGTCTTCGCGTGATGGCTCGGTTATCGGAATGGGCTGCTGGGATATTCATGTCGTCGATGTGGTAGTAGCTGGCAGGAGAAAGCAGGGGCGGCAAATCACCGGAGCGACTTGGCCTGCTGCACGATCCAGTTGGTGACTTCGTTGGCTTGTGATTCGGTGATAAAGTGGCCAACTTCTGGGTGAACACGGAGAAACACCTCGGGCCAAGCCTCGGCAGAGCGAGCAAGCCTGCGC
>JBNMNB010000341.1:0-6473 GCA_051270635.1 Verrucomicrobiales bacterium
ACAACGACAGTTCCCCATGGCGTGTGATCCGGTTGACGAACGACGACGGCAGTGGCAACGGGCTTCCTGCGAGCAGTTTCACCCATTGCGTATTCGAAGGTGGAGGGAACTTTTATCACACAATGTTAGAAGTCAGCGGCGAGGCGCAGTTGAGCATGGAAGAGTGCGTTTTCCGGCACAGTGTAGAAGACGGAGTGAGATTCTATCAGGATTCCGGTGGGGCGATCTCTAACACCCGATTTGAGAACAACGCAGGCTACGGGCTGTGGTTGCGCGGTAGCTCCCCCGCGGTCAGTGACTGCACCTTCTCCGCCAATGGCAACGTAGGGCGCCTGGAGTCCGGTGGAGGAAAGGGTTCATTTCCAGCCTTCACGAATACCACCTTCCAGAACAGCGGTCACGTCCACATTGCCTCGAACATCGAATCGAGCGGCACGCTCACCGCCGCCCCTTACTATCTGGACGGTCATCGAGTCGCTCTGGCAGGTGCCTCTCTCACGATCGATGCAGGGGCTAGCTTCCGCATGGAGGATTTCGCGACGTGGACGGTGCATGGCAACGTCATCGCCAATGGCACTGCGGCTGCGCCTATTCTCTTCACGTCCGCCAGCGGTATCAACAACGACAGTTCCCCATGGCGTGTGATCCGGTTGACGAACGACGACGGCAGTGGCAACGGGCTTCCTGCGAGCAGTTTCACCCATTGCGTATTCGAAGGTGGAGGGAACTTTTATCACACAATGTTGGAAGTCAGCGGCGAGGCGCAGTTGGGCATGGAACAGTGCGTTTTCCGGCACAGTGTAGAAGACGGAGTGAGATTCTATCAGGATTCCGGCGGGGCGGTCTCGAACACCCGATTCGAGAACAACGCAGGCTACGGGCTGTGGTTGCGCGGTAGCTCGCCGGCAGTTGACGGGTGCACTTTCTCCGCCAATGGCAATGTAGGGCGCCTGGAGTCCGGTGGAGGAAAGGGTTCATTTCCAGCCTTCACGAAAACCACCTTCCAGAATAGCGGGTATGTCCACATTGCCTCGAACATCGAATCGAGCGGCACGCTCACCGCCGCGCCTTACTACGTGAATGACCACCGCGTCGCCGTCGCCGACACGACGATCACCATTGATGCGGGGGCTACTTTCGCCATGGCGGACTTTTCTACGTGGACGGTGCACGGCAACCTATTGGCAAACGGTACGGAGAACGAGCCTATCCTGTTCACCTCCGCTACTGGCTTAGATTCAGGCGACTGGCGTGCGCTTCGCTTAACGAACAACGAAGGGAATGGCACGGGTAAGCCAAACGAACTGACCTATTGCATCTTCGAGGGCGGTGGGAATTTCTACAACACCCTCTTGGAGGTATACGGTGGTGCTCCTGTCACCTTGGATCACTGTGCATTCCGCCATAGCATCGTCGATGGAGCACGGGTTTATGACTGCCCCGGAAGCGCGATCACCAACTGCACCTTTGAGGACGTCGCCCAGTATGGGCTCCGCCTTCGCAGCATTTCGCCGACGGTCGCTGGAAACAGTTTTCAGCGGTGTGGTTCGCAGGCGATCCTCCTGCAATCGACAGCTACCGGTGACAGCTACCCGGTCTTTTCAAACAATACCTTTGGCCTGGACGACTATATCGAGATCGGAAGCAACCTCGGTGTTGGCGGTCATCTCAGCAATCCAGGTCAGGCATATCTAATTGCCGGAACCAAGACTATCCAACCCTCTGCCGATGTTTCCATCGCACCTGGAACCACGGTCAAGTTCACCGACTTCACGGGGCTAACGATCCAGGGGAGCCTGAACGCCTCCGGCACGACGGCGCAACCGATCACCTTCACCTCAGACGATCAAAGCAAGGAGGGCGGGCAATGGCGAGCGCTGGTGTTTGGCACCGAGAGAACAAAGACCAGCATGCTCAAACACTGCGTCATCGAGGGCGGTGGGAATTTCCATGCAACCCTCGTGGAAGTGCGAGGAGCGGCACAGGTCGGGATAGATCAGTGCGCTCTGCGCACAGGTCTGGGTGACGGCATTAGGATCTACGGAGATTCGAACGTTCCTGTCACGTTCACCTCGATCTCGAACTGTTCGGGAAACGGCGTTCGCGTGGACAATGCGAGCCCCCAGATCAGCGGTTGCACGATCAAAGACAACGGCGGTAGTGGCGTGTTGGCTTCCGGAGGGAGGCTTCCGAGCATTTCTAATAGTTTCCTCAGCGGCAACACTGCGTTCGGAGTCAGCAACCAGACTGCCATCGATCTTCACGCCGAGAACAACTGGTGGGGACATTCCTCGGGACCGTATCACCTAACCGCCAACCCGGATGGCCAAGGCGACACCGTGTCCGATCACGTGCTATTTGATCCATACCGCACCACTGGCGCCGTGGACTCTTACCAAGGCTGGCTCAGCGACTACTTCACACCTGCCGAGATCGCAGAAGGTAGCCTGACTGCGGCCGATGCAGATCCCGATGGCGATGGCCGGACAAACACGGAGGAGTTTGCCTTCGTCACGAATCCTCGCTCCTCTGATGCTCCCCGGATTTATCCAAAGGTAGCAGGCAACAGTTTCGTCCTGGAATACTGGAGGCAGACCACCAGCTTTTCTTATGGGATCTACACATCAACTGACTTACTCCAATGGCAGCATGCGCTCGGCGTGACCGAAACCATCCTAGAAACAGTTGGAGAAACCGAACACGTCCGTACCACGGTTCCGATCGCAGGCGGTCGACTACTTCTTCGAGTGCTGGCCGAGAACCAGTAGCCGCATCACGACGGATGCACAGGATCGACTAACTTTGTCACCATGCGGTTCATGATGTCGTAGGAGAAGCTGGTGCTGAACCCGCGCGCATCGGCGGCGGCGAGCAGGTTGCCTTTGGCATCGTAGCTGGAGGTGACTTCCTGCAACAGTGCGTCGATGGTCTTGGTGCGGCGTCCGGCGTCGTCGTATTCGAAGGTGCTAAGGTTGCTGAGTGGATCGAGGGAGCCGATGACGCGGCCTGCGGCATCGTAGGCGGTGCCGGTCTGGGAACCATCGGCCAAGGTGGTGCCGGTCATGCGCCCGAAGGCATCGCATTCCTGGTAATCAAAGCTGATCGGAAGCGTCGCAGCTGCTTCGAGCTGAGCGAATCCCCTCAACCCGAGCCAGTGCATGAGCCAATGCCCAGATCGGTCGCAATCACCCGATGGATTACAATCAAACTGGAACCAAACTACGACCACAGCGTGGAAATCCGAAACTTGATACCGTTGTCCAAGGAACGGGTGAGAAACTGTCCGTGCGAAATTTGCTCCCAAAGGCATTTTTTTGCAAAAATTGGAAAATTGCTGATCTGGATCGCGTCTATTATGGTCAAGATGGTGAACCCAGTGCCCGACAGCCCCAACTCCTTACCGCCAGCGCAAGTCGATGACCTGTGCCGCATTGCGCTGACTCGCATGCAGGCACTTTGGCCATTTGCCTGTCGCCTGGGAGAGTCACTGTCGAAGTTTGAGGATGTGGATGATCTGTGGCAGGACGTGACGTTGAAGATCTGGCGAAAGATTGCGGACGGAAGCCTGGACGCCAAACTGGTCGATTCGCCACAGTTTTCGGCCTATGTCAGGCGCGCACTGCTGCGTCGGTTTCTTGAGATCGTACGGCACCATTCCGCGCAAAAGCGGGACTATCGCTGTGAGGTGACGATCGAGGAACTGCACGACGTTATTCCCAGCGCGCAACCGCTCGTTGCGGCGCAATTTGAGGCCCTTCACCGTGCGCTTAATCAACTGCCTGCTGAATGGAATACAGTGATTCGCGGCAAGTATCTGGAAGGACGCACACTCAAAGAAGCCGGTGAAGAAGCCGGGCTCTCACCCTCTGCAATTTCGAAAGGCCTTGCCAGTCGCATGGCTCAACTCCGTGCCATCCTCTTACGCTATGAAAACGAATCTCCCTGGTGAATTTGAAGTGCTCGCCCAGGCGGCGATCGATGACGAGGCAACCGATGCCCAACTTGAAGCATTGGAATCCGCGATCATGGAAAGCCCCAATGGTGCCGATGTGTTACGCGATCAAGCAATGCGTCAAGCAATGCGTCAGGCAGATGCGGCGGAGCACGTTGCTGCCGCCTCCGTCGCATCTGCTACGGCTGCCGTCGAAACTCAAAAATGGTCGCTTATGTTCAAGGTGGCTGTGTTCGGATCCGTTGCCGCCGCCGCCGCGGTTGTTGCTTTGTCAGGAGCTGGTGTGCTCTTTTTTCAAATGACCAAAGCGCAGCAGCACCAGGCGCAGTTGGCACAAGTGGCGACCGCCCCTGAGGTGGCGACCGCCCCTGAGGTGGCGACCGCAGTGGATGGTGGCGAGTTCGCGGCAGAGATGCCACCGCTGGTCACTGATACAGTGCCAGAGCCCTCCACATCACTTTTACTATTTTCTGGCATGTCGATTTTACTACTGCGTCGACGCCGTTGATTGATCTATTAGTCTAACACTACTCCTACAATGAATGATTCTGCAAATTCCGCAGAGCATGGGGATGTGGCGAAATCGTCCGCTGCTTCATCGTGCCCTGAGTCCTCGGCCAAATTGCTGCCCGCAGTGGCCTATGCGCCCTTCCAGATTCTCATCTGGGCGGTCACCCCATTGCTGTTTTTGCTGTGGTGCAATCTTGGGAACTACCAGACAGTCGTTGGTGATCTGAATGCAATTGATCGCGGGCGTTGGCTGTCGAGTTTATGGGGGCTGGCGGCGCTTGCGGTAGGGTTCAGTGGGCTGGCAGTGGTTATGTTTATCCGCAAGAAGAAAGTGGGCACATTGGTCGCCTTGCTTTCGTTTTTTCCGATCGTGGCCTTCATTAACTATGCCATCTGGATGTTGCCCGGGACGATTCCGCGCGCGGCGCAGTGGATCATCGGTTCCGAGTCCATCGTCATTCAGAACTTGACCGGGGCCATGCCAGGCATCCTCTACTTCGGCGCGGTGATCTGTGGCGGGCGCGGCAAATCTGCTGCTGCAGAGATGGGAAAGGCATTCTGCGGGCTGCTGGTGGCGGGCGGAATCATCTGGGTGATTTCATTGTTGGGAATTGATGAGGACTGGATGGTCTGGACTGTGATCGTGATCATTTCACTGACGATCCTGGTGTTCACATTCGTCGTCTTGCGCCTGATGATTGTCGGAGGAAGCATGATGCTGCGGATGACTCCGCTGGCTGTCACACTCGTCGGCCTATGGCTGGGGCTACTGCTGCCGATGGTCGGACTGTGGGTGAATTCCTACTTTCCGTTTCCGTATGATTTTCAGACTCCGTGGATCTATGCCTTCGCCGCGATCAATGGCGTGT
This sequence comes from Verrucomicrobiales bacterium, assembly GCA_051270635.1. Lineage (GTDB taxonomy): Bacteria > Verrucomicrobiota > Verrucomicrobiia > Verrucomicrobiales > DEV007 > JAGROY01. The sequence goes on from JBNMNB010000341.1 coordinate 5,332, forward strand.
TGTTGTCTCTTCCATTGTTCACGAATCTGGTCGCGCGTCGGGTTGTTTGGATTGCGCAATGTGCCCTGTTTCCGTTTTCGTTGTATTTCTTCGTCGTCTTCATGCCGTTTCTTCCATTTTCCGTGCCAGGGTTGGCGATGTGGGGCGGGGGACTACTGGTCTTGATTCCTGCTTTTGTAGTAGTGCTGCATGCAGTGCGAATGGTCGATGGATTCAGACGAATGGAAGGATCCCGCATGTTTCAATGGGGTGCGCTCACCGCTGCTCTGGCAGTTCTGCCGGGCGCTGTCGCCATGAAGGCCAATGCTGATCGGACTGTGTTGCACAACGCATTGGATTTTGTCTATGTAGCGAGCCCGCACAAGAATGCACGCTTCGATGGTGAACCTGTTGCGTTGCGTCGAACGTTGACGCATGTCCGGGAGTTCAAAGCGGGAAAGAAGCTGCCGCTGATCTCTTCTTTTTATAATGCGACTGTGTTCAACGGTCTTACCCTTCCAGAAAGTAAGATTAAGCAACTGTCGAAGACCTTTCTGGGTGAAGAAATTGAAAGTAAAGGTGAGGGCAACCTGTGGCGAGGGCGAGGTGGCGGAGCATTCGGAAATCAACGCTTTCGGGTCGGCGACCCTCCGCACACGAACGTTAAGCTGCTCCCAGTGACTGCCAGTTATCGCCCCGATGATGACGGCTTTGTGCGCACAACGGCAATGCTGAATATGCAAAATCAAGAGTGGCAGCAAGGGGAATTCACAACATCTCTGACATTGCCAGAAAATGCTGCTGTATCAGGATTCTGGCTGCACATTGGCAACGAACGCGTGCCGGGAAGAATGACTGAGAAGAAGGCGTCGATGTGGGTGTATCAGATGATTCGGGACGTGACGCGTCGCGATCCAGGGATTTTGCGTTACACCGCTCCAGGCCAGTTGGAGCTGCGGGTGTTTCCATTTGCTGGGAACGAAGTGCGCACGGTTGAGATTGAGTTCCTGGCCCCGGTTTCGATTGATCAACCTGTCAGCATCGGGCATCATGAGGTCGCTCTGAATGATGGATCATCGCAGAGCGCGGCAGGCATCAGCCTGGCCACTTCAGACAACGGGACATCGGTAGCAATTGCCGCTGACGCCTTCTCAAAGGAGCTG
>JBNMNB010000342.1:0-6458 GCA_051270635.1 Verrucomicrobiales bacterium
TGCCTCAATATGGCAAAAATTCATTCTCGCCAGAGTTGATTCAAATCTCTCGGAAGGCGCGCGCCTCGCCGCATAATTCTAGTCGGACGAACGTACCTCTCTCAAGTATTTCAGAATCATCGTAATAATTGTGCCGTTCAATTGCATGGGAATTCTGCTGAAGTAAGGTCTCTGCAGGTTCGACGGCAAACTCCTGGTTCCGACTCCCGGCTGAGTTGAAGTGAAAGCGCCCGTGCTGAATGGCTCCTCCTCCCTGGCACACCTCTGTCAGTGAGATCCACTCTACGTCTCCTGGAATCGCCCCAACGTAGACTCCCGTTCCCACAGCGCCGGTTGAAAATAGCGCTATCATCACGATGAGCGCGCGAATCAGCGCCGCCCTGCGCATGCGGCGGAACAAATAGAGGCAGCAGAGACTTACGATCGTATAAATCCCGAAGATCCCTGCCACCATCATCGCCGATTTTGCTGCGTTCGGACCCAGATCTCCTGTCCAATATTGCTCCTTTAATTTGATCGCCAACGGTGGTTCAGGATGCAAATCCATCAGGTCGTACATTTGCTGTCCCTCTTCAGACGGGCCCAGCCCATTGGTCACAGGCATCTCTAGTGCCAGTACTTTACCGTTGCCGTAGAGGAAAAGGTTATCGTTTTCCGTTTCTGCCAGTGAGAAGGGGAGGCGTTTGCTTTCTGTGAAGATTTTCTCGCGCCATCCGTCAGCACTCTCCACTGGCAACACCACGATGCCGCTGTTCGCAACATACTCTGCAAGTGCTCGGTGTTGTGCGAGTGTAAGAGCATTTGCATTTAATTCTGGCGAAAGAACGACTGCATTGATTGCGGCAAGGTTGGGAAACGAATCAGGTGCTTGCCAGGGATCGATGCGTAGATAGTCAACTTGGCGCTCTCTGGGTGACGGCAAGCTTTGAGAGCCCCAATTTCCCTGAAAAGGTGAGGCATTGAATGTCGGGATGCGTGTAGGATCTCCAATGATGAGGCAACGCAATTTCCCCCGAGCCATTTCATCAACAACGTATGCTTTCGAGCGCCTCCAGAGTAATCTGCCTGATGCACTTTCGGTGAAGCTTGCCTCTGCCTCACCCGTTATGAAGGAAGGAGAGTTCCGATGCCTTTGCGTTTGGTCTGAAGTGGGGAGAGAAATGCGCTTGGTCGATCCAGGGCCGACTGCGATCGTCGCCTTGCTCAGCTGTATCTGTTTCTCGGTGCGTTGAACCATTCCGGGTCGCAGGGGTAACGCTACCACCAATTTGGGTCGTAGGTGCAACCCTACCACCAATTCTCCTTCCAGCAGGCTGTTCCGATGATTGGTGATCAGAAAACTCACCGGATTGGTGAAATCCTGCATGAGGTCATACCGATCACTTCCGAAGATTTTACCGGCGAGGCCAAACTGCCATTCGATCGTGACATAGGGAGTATCAAATCTGCGCAAGTCGGATTCCTGGGCCTTTGCAGAGACTGCAATGATCAGGGTGCACAGGCAGATGGGAATAATACCGAGAATCTTCATCTATGGCAGTGACGTTCTGGTTGTCTGTTAGTGAAGCTCGCGAATGGGGAGTTTTTTGCGATTGCGGAAGAATGCCAGCATCCACAGCAAGCCGACACTGAAGTGAAATGCCAGCATCGCATGAAATCCTTGAATCCCAAGGCTACCAAGGTCCCGGTAAGGATAGTCATTGATACAATGGCAAATGGCAGTCAGGAACGAGAGGATCGCCACTACAGGAGTGACCGATTCCAGTCCCGCCACCATGTGCTGAAGATTCGAAGCCTTCATCGTCAGGAACGGCGCGAGAGGTATGAACACCGCGACCGCAGTGAAAATGGCAAATGACAGGGCGAGGGCACTCCATCGACTCCACAGTCGGATCGAGACCCAGCGGGCGAACCAGTGCAGTTCGAATCCAAAAACGAGCAAGCTCAGCGCCACGGATCCCCCGGGCAGGCGCCACACTGGCGGCGCACCTGTGGTGCCACCCTGAGCTGTTTGCCACGAACTGGACAGAATCCATTGCTGATCCATGAGATTGCCAGCGCGCATTAGAAACAAGCTTACACAGGCAGCGATCATTACGAGATTCGCAAAATAGAAGAGCAGATCAATGTGCCCCACTTCAGCACCACCCTGCTTCAGTCGTTCGGTGGTCCGGTCTTTGAGGAACAGTGCATTGTTCCATAGGATCCACAGCACTCCTACAAAAAAGGCAGTGATAACCATCTTTTCATCATTGAATTCGGCGGACACAAGAATAGGCAGAATTGCAAAAGGAATCGCCAAAGAGAGTCCGAATAATACTTCCGACATGGCCCAGCGCAGAGGGAAATCCCAGCGCCTGAGCCATGGCGCGCGGTTTTCGTAGAAGAAGCTAATCTCCGAGCGCAGCCTCAGTGCCATCCGCCGTTTTAGGAATCCGCGTTTCTTAGAGTCGCCTTTCAACACGACCTCACCAAAAGTGCCATTTTCTTGAATGATGCAGTGGAGTGGTCCTAACACCAGCCATGTGATGCACATGAAGCAGACAGCGCCAGCAGTTGACAGAAAGATCATCATCTGCACGTGCTCTTGCGGGATCCACGGAATGGTGAATAACCGATTCCAGCCGACGCTTCCCACATTTTCATAGAGTGGCGCAAGGAACACTGCGGAAGGGCTCACCGGCATAGGATTTGGAACCATCGGAGCCAATCCGATCACAAAGGTGATAACTGACAACAGGAGAATCACAATGATACTGGTAATCTCGCTGATAAAGACGGAGAGGAGCAACGTGCTCAGCGCCAGGACGTTCGCGTAGACAGCTAGAACAAGAACTCCGAGCAGCGTGTAATTGATGCTGATTCCACCCAGGCTGACGCATAGCGCGAGATAGGGCATCGCAGCGACGGCAATGACGGCTAGAAATACGTTCTGCGAGAGCACTTTCCCGGCGAAGTAACGCACCGGGCTGATGCCACTGAGAACGATCTGATCAAAGTAACGTCCCACGCGTGGTCCCATGATTGGGCCTACCACACGGATGGGAACAAAGATCGTGATGAACGCCGACAAACTCAGAAAAATGACAGATGTGAGAATTTCGCTGAAGCCCATCACTTGCAGCACACCGATGAGACTCCGCCCTTCATAGGGGGCACGAGAGGTTTGAGACAAAATGTAAAAGCCGCCACCAATCGCAACCATCAGGGTTGCGTTGAGAAACAGGAGCCACACGCTCAAGCGTAATGGATTGAACATGGTCGCGACATCGCGTTCATGCGTAGGGCTATTTCCCAGGGAGCGGATGCGCTCTATGATTGTCATGTTACCTCCCCGGCTGTGCTGTGAATGAACATGTCCTCTAGATCAGGTTTGTCTTCCTGTAGCTCAAGAATCTGAATGTCGTGATTGAGTAATTCGCGCAAAATAAAATTGCTGTTCTCCCTGGAACTCGCAGCGACCACCCAGTCATTTTCAACTTCGCAGCTGATGATGTCAGCTAGTGCTTCAAGCCGCGATTGCGTGACTGCAATTTCGGCGGAGGGCACACGGAGTCGCAGTAATTTGTGAGTGCGAGTGAATTTTTGATGCAACTGATCGATATCTCCAGCGAGTACCATGCGGCCAGCTTCCATGATGCAGATGTCGCTACAGATTTCTTCCAGATCGGCAAGAATATGGGAACTGATGACGATCGTTTTTCCCATGCCGGCAAGCTCCTGTAAAATCTCGCGCACCTCCACTCGTGCACGCGGGTCGAGCCCGCTGGAAGGCTCATCTAGTATCAGCAGGCGGGGATCGTTGATCAAGGTTTTCGCGAGCAAAAGGCGCTGACGATTTCCCGTCGACAGACTGCGCACCATCACTTCGTCGCGTCCGGTCAACTCGGTGAGTGCGAATGCCTGATCGATGCCAGCATCGCGCGCTCTCTTGTCAATGCCAGCCAGGCTGGCAAAGTAGCGCATGTATTCGCGCATAGTCATGTCAGGAGGACTGCCGAATTCTGCCGGCATGAACGAGATGCAGCGCCTGACGTCGCGCGGGTGTTTACAGACATCCATGCCTGCGATCTCGATGACCCCACGATCCGGTTTTACGAGTGTCGCCAGCATTCGCAGGAGGGTTGTTTTTCCTGCGCCGTTTGGGCCGATCAATCCAAGCGTCCGCCCTGACTCCAGCTGGAGAGAAACCTCCCGCACAGCCACCAACGTATCATACGCCTTCCACACATTCTCGACGTGAATCATCTGAAGCCATGATGTGAGAAATTACCCCACTTGGCAACCGCTGAGTTAGTCCCTGAGTATCCATGTGTAACCAGGCCGCGGCTGCAGCCTTTCGGAGCTCAGAACATGAAGATCATTGGAGGCTGCACAGTTTTCATGTCAACGAAAGTCCATCGGATGCGTCACGATATACTAAGAATGATTGCACCGTCGACAACATGGACGACGAATGCCTCCACTTCAGTTCCAAATTCTGATAAATAGTTCGCCGTTATGGTCTCGGCAATCGCTGTGGCACTGTCGATGTGGGCGAGATTGACCGTGCTGCCACCGAAGCCTCCGCCCATCATGCGCGACCCAATCGTGCCTGCATCGCGGGCGATCTTTACCAGGGCATCGAGCTCGGGGCAGCTGACTTCAAAGTCGTCGCGAAGCGAAGCGTGGCTAGCCGCCATTTGCAAGCCGATGGCGACTGTGTCCCCGGCTTGCAGGGCGTCGCTGAAGCTGCGGACACGCTCGATTTCGGTAACAACATGGCGGGCTCGGCGGTAGACGCGGTCACCGAGATCAGGTTTCATTAATTCGATTTGCGCCAGTGTGGCGTCGCGTAAAGTGTCGATTTCAAGTGCTGCTGCTGCAGTCTCGCAGTCGGCTTTGCGCTTGGCGTACTCTCCATCTGCCAGGGCGTGTTTCACTTTGCTGTCGACGACGATGATCGCCATGTCTTCCGGCATCGGACTGGGGCTGACGTCGAGTGTCCGGCAATCGATGGTCAACGCATGTCCGGCAATGCCAGCATTGACCGCCAGCTGATCCATGATGCCGCAGGGAACGCCGGCGAAGTCATGCTCAGCGGCCTGGCACAGAAGAGCGCGTTCGACAGCAGTTTTCTGCGTGCCTGTCAGGGATTCAATAATGAGCGCAGTGGCAGATTCCAGCGCCGCACTGCTGCTAAGTCCAGCACCCAGTGGAAGGTCTGCGTGAAAGGCGATGTCGAATCCAGGAACGCGTAATTCAGTGTTACGGTATTTCTCGACAACGCCGATCACATAATTGGCCCAGGAATTCTGCCCATCGATCGGTACCAGCGAATCAATGGAAAATACCAGCGGCGCGCCATTTTGCATGCTGCTGTAGATGTGCAGCTCCTGCAACTGGTTCGCTGCGGCTTCCGCATACACATAGCGATCAATTGCTGCCGGCATGACTAACCCATTTTGATAGTCGACGTGCTCACCAATGAAATTGATCCTGCCAGGTGCACGAGCAGAGTGCTCGGGTGGTCGGGAGAAAATTTCATGGAAATTGGTATCCGGCATCGATTGGTAGTGATCTTCGCTGCATACCAGATGCTGGAACAAGCTTTTGCACAAAGAAAAACGGCTATATCCGGGTTTCGCAAATGCTATTAGGGGCACTATAGACACAGTGTATAGTGGTGCATGGGCTTCGTTTGGCGTGGGCGGTTTATCGGCTGAAGTTTGCGCAGGCAGATCGAGGTCACCGACGATGAGGTAAATCATGTTTGCGAAGGTTGCTTGTTGAGCGAAATCCGCTGGATCGGTTCTTGGTCATACGGATGACTCAGTCGAGCCCTTCATCTACGGCGTTGGTGATGCCGCTGAGTGAGGCTACGGTTCCGTCCCAGTGCGCATCGACCATCCGGACGAACTTTGCGCAGTGGCTCGATGCGACTGAGCTTTGCGCTCTTGCACCAGCGTTTGAGAAAGTGTCTTCCCAGGGGTGGGGAAACTGGTCTTTCAGGGTGCAGGCACGGAAGAGGCGGCGCTGGGAACGCTCTATCTCGGCTATAGCCATGTGCTCTTCGGGGGGGGGGCGCTTGTTTCTGTTCTTTAAGATAATATTGAGCCAGTTGTAGTTGTAGCGGCCACTTCATAGTGCTCCTGCTGAGGCGAAATTACGGGTCTGAAATGGCATCCTGCCTGCTCCGACCATGGATGGGATATTCAGCCATTCGCTACCTCTCCGTTGCAGGTCTCCAAAAAACTGGAAGTCATCAATCAATGAGGACATTTCAACGCCCTGCTGAAAGAAAATTTAGAGATTAAACGATTCAATATCAATGAGTTGAGTGGATGGTCGTTATTTTCTTAAAATAAAACGGATCAAACGGTTTGACGATGGAGGGAGTGGTGCTACTATCGTCACCACTGGCCGGAAACGTCAGACGCGACTTCGATTTGAACGTCGATGGCAACTTAATTTGTTGC
>JBNMNB010000343.1:0-6411 GCA_051270635.1 Verrucomicrobiales bacterium
CACCACAGCCGTGCTGATGGATGACGGACGAATCTTTGTCGCAGGCAATTTCAGCAGTGTCGATACTGTTCCGCGCAGAGGCGTGGTTATGCTTTTCCCTGATGGATTGATCGATACATCGTTCAACCCGGATTTCATCATGAGTGGAGAACCGCTGTCTTTACTGGAGCAACGTGACGGCAGCGTTATCGTCGGCGGAAGGTTCACTGCTCAGTCTGCGGATACTACCTTCCACAATTTGATTCGCGTCCTTCCTTCCGGTCGGCTGGATTCCTTGTTCACTCAAGACCTGAAGACACTTCTGTCGATGACAGACTCTTGGCACTACCACGATGAGGGACAAACTTTTGGTACAGCCTGGCGCACCGCTGATTTTGATGACCGTGCTTGGCCGGAAGGCCGTGGACTGTTGTATGTCGAGCAAGCGACCATCGACGGCCCAACGAATACGCCTATCACGCTGACGCGCGGAGCGACGACCTATTACTTCCGCCGCAGTATCTGGAATCCGTTCGAACGTGAAGTCGTAGTCAATCTCCAGGCATCATTCTTCGCGGATGATGGAATGGTGGCCTACATCAATGGAGAAGAGATTCTCCGGCAGCGCCTTCCTGCAGGAATCATCCTCCCTGAAACTACCGCATCGCCGAAAATCATCAATGCCCGCGAGGAAGGCCCTTACATTGTCCCCAGCGTAACGCTGAAACCTGGAAATAATCTTGTAGCGGTAGAAGTGCATCAGGAAGCCCCGACGAGTTCTGACGTGGTCTTCGGACTCCGTCTGGAGACACCGTCCAGACCGGGCACCAACTCAAGCTTGCAGAAAGGCGCCGACAGCACCGTCACCGCGATTGCTCCCACTCGCGACGGACAACTGGTGATCGGCGGTCATTTCTCATCGATCACTGGCAGTGTGCGGCGATCGATCGCCAGACTCAACTCCGATGGAACAGTGGACGCTGGCTTCGTATCGGCGCAACATTTCTCAGAGGTGGTTGGCATTGTCGTGCAAGCCGATCAGAAAATCGTTGTCGCGGGACGTTCAGACAACAGGCCCACCCTGACCCGACTCCTCACCAATGGAGCCGTCGATCAGAGTTTCTCTAATTCGCCGATGGCTGCCCCAATTAAATCGCTGAGACTCGCGACCGACGGCACCTTTTACCTCGCGCTTGATAAAGTGGGCATCAATATCATTCATGTTTTTCAGGATGGAACGATCGATGACGGCTTTCTTGCGGACACTGCGAACGGATTCGTTTCCCAGCTACTTGTCTCCACTGATGGCACCGGAATCACCATTGCCGGCGGCTTTAGCGTAGTCGACAGCGTGCAGCGTTGGGGGATCGCGCGTCTCTTCAGCGAACCCGGCGAATCAACCGTCCGACTTCAGACCAGTGACAACCTTGTCGATTGGCAGCACGATTCGGCCGCCATTATCGACCTCTCATCCGGCACCATCCATGCCACTCCAAAGCAGGACGGAACGCAGTCGATCTATTACCGAATCGATGGCTCCGACGAAGATAATGCAGCTCTCCAGCCAACAAACAGCTGGAAAAATCGATACTTCCTCGAGATTCTCGATTCGAGATGAGATCTATTAAATTCCCTTAAAAGTCTCCCCACATGGATGCGCTGACGTTCCAGTCCTCAGCGAGATCAGAGTCGAAGTCAGCAAGGAATGAGGAGGGCTCCTCGAAGCTCCCGCCGCCTCGTGACGTGTATTGTGGGAATGTCAGATAGAGTTGATCCTGGGCACGCGTCACGGCAACGTAGAACAGGCGTCGTTCTTCCTCAAGCGCTTCGACACCACCTTCTTCTATCGCTCGATAATTGGGAAATGCGCCTTCTGTCAGGCCAATGAGAAAGACAACTTTCCATTCGAGCCCTTTGGCCTGGTGGACGGTCGAAAGCATAACAGCATCCTCATCGCGATCGCGCTTTTCTTTTTCCTTCTTTCCGCTGTTGGTGCCATCTGCAGAGGACAGGAGCGAGAGCTCGCTGAGGAATTGCTCGAGCGATTCGAATTCCAGCGCAAATTCCTCGAATCGGTCGATGTCCTGCGTCCGCACCTCTGCGTTGTCGAAATTGGCGTAAGCATATTCGCGATAGAATCCTTCCAACACCGAAACAATCATCGCCGATGGCGGGACGGGTTTTCCGTTGTCAGAAATGAATTCATCCAGCACATAGGCAAGCTGCTTCCAATCCGCCTGTGCCTTTGCCGGCACCTTGAACTTCAGCAATGTTGTCGAAAACTTCTCCGGCGTCTCACCCGATTCCCCGGCTGGCGACTGCTTCCAGGCGAGAAACAGTTTATTCGCTGAGACCGGCCCAATTCCGGGAAGCATTCCGACCATTCGATCAAAGGCTGGCTCATCATGGGTATTGAGCGCAAATCTGAGGCAGCAGAGGATGTCCTTGATGTGGGCTTGTTCAAAAAATCGCACACCACTGACCACTTGGTGCGGAATGCCTTCGCGCACGAATTGCTGCTGCAGCTCCATCGAGTGAAAATGCGAGCGATAGAGAATCGCAATGTCTTTGAATTCCAGCCCATCGTTATCAGTCAATTCCCTCACTCGCTGGGTGATGAAACTGGCCTGCGCGCGTGCATTGTCGAGTTCAACTCTCGCTGGCAAGTCACCCTGGCCATCCCGCGCGGCACTCAATTCTTTGCGGAACTGACGCGTATTCTTTTCGATCACCTGATTCGCCAGCTCCAGGACTTCAGGAACGCTGCGGTAATTGGTCTCAATTTTGAACACCTTGGCATCCTTATGCGTCTTCGGGAATCCGAGAATCATCTCGAAATCCGCACCTCGCCAGGAATAGATCGACTGCGCATCATCACCGACCACCATGATGTTCCCATGCTTGCCGGTGAATACGTCGATTAGTTGGTTCTGAACGGCATTCGTATCTTGAAACTCATCGACCAGAACAAATTGGAACTGGTGCTGGTAAGTGGCGCGCACACTGTCGTTTTCCAGCAACAGATCACGGCATTCGGTCATCAGGTCATCGAAGTCGACGCTGTTCGCTGCTCGCTTGCGCTTTAGATATTCCTTCGCGATTCGATTGATCGCCTGCACCATTTCCGGCGAATCGAAAAACGGATGATGCGTGGCGATGATGTCCTCGACTGAACGATCCGTATTCGTTGCCAGGCTGAGAATCCCCAGGACTACCTGGGCCTTTGGAAATTTCCCACGGAACCCCTGCTCCGTCAGCCATTGGTCGACTTTGCTTTCCTTGATAATCTTTCCAATCAGCGATTTCTGATCATCACTGTCCAGAATCGAATAACTCCGAGACATCCCACGGAGATCCGCATGGCGACGCAGGATACGGTTACAAATTGAATGAAACGTGCCTCCCCAAAGACCACTGGTGCGTCCAGGCAGTAAGTCTTCCACCCGCTGCCGCATCTCATGTGCGGCTTTGTTAGTGAAGGTCAGCAACAGGATGTTGCCGGGCGCAATGTCGTTTTCCAGCAGATAGGCAACTCGGTAAGTTAAAGTCCGGGTCTTTCCTGAACCTGCGCCAGCGATGACCAGCGCCTTTCCAGGTGGAGAAGTGACGGCAGCATACTGCTGCGCGTTCAATTCCCCTTTAAAGTCTATCTGCCGACCATCTGATCGATTGGATTGAAGTTGGTAGTCACGAGCCATTCGCAGTTTACTTTAATGCTTGGCGTCGATTTCGTCCGTGATCGCTTTGTAAGATTCCAACTCCTTCTTGACGATCGGCATCAGCACGTAGAGTCCGAGAATATTCGGAGCTGCCATGGCGAAGATCATTGAGTCGGAAAAATCGATCACATTGGAGAGCGGCAGAACTGCACCCACTACTACGAAAAAGCAGAAAATCACTTTGTATGTCACTTCCATCGCTTTGCTGCGGCCAAAAATGTATGCCCACGCCTGCTGTCCGTAGTAAGACCAGGAGATCATTGTTGAAAAAGCGAACAGCAGCACAGCGGCAAACAGCAGATAGCGAAACCAGGGCATCACCGTCTGAAAGGCCATCGAGGTGATTGTAATTCCATCAGCCTGTTCCTGATAAGTGCCAGTGATAACGATCACGAGAGCAGTCATCGTGCAGACAACGACCGTGTCGATAAATGGCTCCAGCAGGGCAACAATTCCTTCACTGGCAGGGTTTCGAGTTTTGACCGCAGCGTGCGCAATGGGAGCTGATCCCACGCCAGCCTCGTTTGAAAATGCTGCTCGCTTCACGCCCTGAATCATCACGCCAATTAATCCGCCGCCTACAGCCGCAGGAGCAAAGGCTTCGGTTACTATTTTGACAATGGCACCGGGAACAGCGCCAAGATTGACCATGAGAACAACGATCGCTCCCAGCACATACATGCCGCACATGAACGGCACCAGCTTGGCGGTGACTCGTGCGATGCTCTTGATGCCGCCGATGATGACGAGTGCCACCAACACAGCCACGATGACACCGAATCCAAGTCGAATGCCATCTTCCGCTGTTGTTCCAGTCTGATTCGCGATTCCCACCAGTTGTTGCGCAGCCTGATTGATCTGAAACATATTGCCCCCGCCAAATGAGCCGCCGATACACATCACAGCAAAAAAGAATGCCAGCACCGTTCCCAGTCCGCCCAGTCCCTTTTCAGCGAGACCTTTGCGCAGGTAATACATCGGGCCACCGAACACTTTTCCCGTCGCATCAATTTCGCGGTACTTCACACCCAGCGTACACTCAGCAAACTTCGTCGTCATGCCCAGCAGGCCGACGACAATCATCCAGAAAGTAGCACCCGGTCCACCAATGCTGACAGCAACCGCAACACCCGCAATATTTCCCAGCCCCACAGTCGCAGACAATGCCGCTGTAAGCGCCTGAAAGTGCGTGATCTCACCAGGATCATCCGGACTGCTGTAGCGCCCGCGAATGGTGCGGGCGGCTAGCTTGAACGAACGCAGGTTCACAAATTTAAAGTAAATGGTAAAAATCAGCGCCGCTGCAAACAACCACACCAACACCAGTGGCAGCATGATCGGCTTGCCGTCCGCGTCTTTCGTTCCTGGCACTGGTCTGGCATAAAAAACGGTGTCGGTGATGATCTCAGTCGGCTTCGCCATGACACTGTTGATGCGATCATTGATCCTCTGACTCAGGCGCTGCTCTTGTGGCGGAGCCGCACCAGCCTCCTCCTGGGCAAGAAGGCCCTGAGGAAGCACCAGCACGAGCAGGGCAATGGCAAAAATTGAGATTCTGGTGGCGAATGTGGCACTCATATAGGCAAGGTGGTATCAGGCAGGTCAACGAATTGCAACATTCGCGATCGAGGAATCTTTTAGCAACCAAGTGATCCGAATGTGCGCCAAGCGCGTCATCTATCCGCAGATTTTACACTAATTGTTGCTTTCCGTCGATTCCCCAGCCATCCCCTTGCAAAACCACATCGTAGCTGTTAAATGACCACGCCATATGTCAGCGTTTCTTTCTGCACTCACGCGCTTCTGTCTTTCGTCGATCGGTAAAAAGATCCTCGTTGCCCTTACGGGTGCAGCGATGATGGGATTCCTGATCGGCCACCTGTCGGGCAACTTGCTCGCCTACGGTGGCCCGGATGCGATCAATTCTTACGCCGAATGGTTGCACAGCCTTGGGAAATTGTTGTGGATCGCACGACTCGGGCTGATCGGCGCAGTAGTCGTCCACATTGTTCTGACGATCATGCTGGTGGTTGAGAACCGCATGGCGCGTGATCATACCTACGCCTATGAGGCGACAGTCGGTGCGAGTAAGGCGTCACGCACCATGGTTTACTCCGGCGCGGTCATTCTGGCATTCATTCTGTTTCACCTCAGCCACTTCACGGTGACGATCTTCAACGACTTTGGCAGCGACCAGTATCTCGACTCTGAAGGACGCCGCGACGTCTATCGAATGTTGAAAGACGGGTTCAGCGTCTCCTGGGTTTCGATTTTTTACATTGTTTCCGTTGGGCTGCTCTGTATGCACTTGAGCCACGGATTTGCCAGTGTATTTCAGACGCTGGGGCTGAGTTCCAACCGCTTTCGCCCAGTAGTAGAAATAAGCGGATACGTTTTCAGTGCAGTTCTTTTCCTCGCCTATTCTTCCATACCGTTTGCCTTTTGGTTCGGCATCCTCAAGTAGCGTTTCCTCCGCCCCAACCGATTTTCACCATTTTAATATCATGCCCAGCACGATCGCGAAATCCAAAGTGAGCGTTACCGCCGAAGCGGATCCTGGCTCAAAACCAGGCCGCAACGACACTGCAACCCGTACGAGCGACACGCCAGATGCGAAGATCCCTGAAGGTCCGATTCAGGACAAGTGGTCGAAGCACAAGATGGATTCGAAGCTGATCAATCCGAATAACAAACGGAAATACAATGTCATTGT
>JBNMNB010000344.1:0-6394 GCA_051270635.1 Verrucomicrobiales bacterium
AGCCTTCTTGTCCGATCGGATCTTCGTTTCCGATCGCAAAAGGTCGACATCCACGCGGTTCCAAACGGGGACGTCACCGTCCGCGTCGACCTGCGCACCTACGAAAGCAGCAGCACTTCCGACTGGGAGCCCGAAGACTCGATCGAAGCGTGGATTGAGGGTTCCGAGGATGGCATCAATTTCTCACGCCTCACCGCAGAGGTCGGCACGGTGATCCCACTGACCGTCGGCAATGCCTCGAGCGTAACCAACGATCCGAACCACCCGGACGCGGAGGACCTCGAGCGTCTGCAACTGCCGAACGGCGCCTACACGACTTTCTCCTCCGAGAACAACCCTCCGATCCCGCCCGAAATCCAATTCATCCGCATCTACGTCTCGGCCACCACCGGCGCATCAAACGAGCGGATCTTCGTGGACAACATCATGGTCTCTGCTGGCGGCCCTTGACCGCGTAGTGTCCGGAAATACGAATACAGCAGGAATCGCTGGCGTTCAGTCTGTTGGAGCGTGCCCCCCGGACGGATTCCTGCGAATGTTACAGGGGTGGCTCACTTTTTGGAAAGAAATCCTACGCTGGTCACCGGTTCGCCCCGAACTCTTTACAAAACGTGCAAAGTGTAAAAAGTGACTGCTGGGAAGCACAAGCCTCGGGCTCTGGCGTTAGCTGAATTGCGTGACATGGCTGCTGGTGACAGCTTCGCCAAGTTCTAAGCATGCTGAGACCAACTGGGGCAGATTCTCAATTCCCAGAAATACCACAGCTTCTGACGTAAGAGAATTAGGTATTCCATTACCTCCGAGCTCCTCCGCGTCCGCAATTCCTCTGGTATCCAGGCCTTTGAGGCGTCTCGAAACGCTCTCAGTGGCGATTCTAGAGCCTTCTTTTTCGCCTCGAATCCTATTGATACATCAGGCACCTTATACGGCGTTAGACCCGCCTTGCGTGAGCGCTTTGGGAAGGCAGCGGTTAGGAGGAGAGGGGGACACTTGCTAGAGCGTGATCTCCGCGCCTGCAGCTCTAACGCGCCCCTTTATCGCGGGAGCGATTGTCCATTGTCTCCAGTCGCCGGGTTCAAAACTTTAGACAAACGAAGCCAAATTAAGCCTCACCACGAAGGGTTCGAGTGGCCAGCCCGTGGCCAGCCAGGTCACGTTTGAATCCTACATTCAGAACACGAATTTCTCATAACTCCCTCAGGATGAGTAAAGTGGGTAGGAGAGGATTCGAACCTCTGAAGGCTAAGCCAGCAGATTTACAGTCTGCCCCGTTTGACCGCTTCGGTACCTACCCGTTTTAAGGTTTGCCGTTAGTTTCCCGTCAGCAAGGATTGCGGAATTAAGCTCGGTGGGGGGATTTGGCAAGCACTTTTCGTCAATGGGTGGGAAATGAGGGAAATTCCGTGGGGGAATGGAGCGAAAGCTTCTGGTTTTTCGATTTCTTTGCGATGCGGCGCGGTGTGCGCACTCTGGGTTGCACTCTGGGTTTGCCATAGGGAGGGCGCGGTTCTAGTCTGCGCGTATTCGCGTGGCTGATTCATCAGTTTTGCGGTGGTGGCTCCCCCACTCCACTCTTTCCAACTTCATTCTTTTTCCTGATTACTCACAACAAGCCCTTACCATGTCTGCGACTGCTGAATCGATTGATCTCAAAACCGAAATTCTGCGCCTTAAAAAAGAACGCAATGCGGTGATTCTCGCTCACAATTATCAAGTGGCAGAGATCCAGGAGATTGCGGACTATGTTGGGGACTCGCTTGGGTTGTCGTTTATTGCCCGCGATACGGATGCGGAAGTAATCGCGTTCTGTGGTGTGCACTTCATGGCTGAGACGGCAAAAATTTTGAACCCGCACAAGACGGTTGTATTGCCCGACAAGGATGCCGGATGTTCGCTTGAGGAATCGTGTCCGGCACCGCAACTGGAGGCATTTCTGAAGGAGAATGCGGACAAGAATTACTACGTCATCGCCTATATCAATTGCAGTGGTGGCGTGAAGGCATTGTGCGATGTCATCTGCACCAGTGGCAATGCGGTTAAGATTGTCGAATCGGCTCCTGAGGATCGTCCGATCCTGTTCGTGCCTGATCAGAATCTAGGTGCCTGGGTGATGGAACAGACTGGCCGCAAGATGGAACTCTGGCAGGGAGCCTGCTACGTGCACGTAGAATTCACGCGGGACAGTATCAATG
Source organism: Verrucomicrobiales bacterium (assembly GCA_051270635.1). Lineage (GTDB taxonomy): Bacteria > Verrucomicrobiota > Verrucomicrobiia > Verrucomicrobiales > DEV007 > JAGROY01. The sequence continues at coordinate 2,193 of JBNMNB010000344.1, forward strand.
GAATTAAAGAAGAATACCCCGACGCGGTGGTAGTGGCTCACCCGGAATGCACGTATGCAGTGCGAATGCTCGCAGACGAAGTTTGTTCGACCGAAAAGATGGTTCATTTTTGTAAAGCGACGGACAAAAAGGACATCATCATTGTAACGGAATCCGGCATGTTGCATCGCTTGAAGCGTGAATGCCCGGACAAGAATTTCATTCCTGGCCCTACCGACAAATGCAGCTGCGCCGACTGCCGATTCATGAAAATGAATACATTACAGAAACTTCATGATTGCCTGGACAAGCTTTCGCCGCAGGTCGAAATGCCAGAGGCAATCCGCAAAAGAGCAGAGGCTCCGATCCTGCGAATGCTGGAGCTGAGCAAGTGATCGATCCAGTGGAGAATTCCGTAGCAGCAGCACTCATATCACTGAATTGAACCATGGCACAAAGCTATCAGGTCTTCGCTCGTAAATATCGCCCGCGCACATTTGAGGATGTGTTAGGGCAAGATCATGTGGTGCAAACGCTGCGCAATGCGATCGCCCAGAATCGGCTGGCGCACGCGTATTTATTCGTCGGCCCGAGAGGCACTGGCAAAACGTCTACCGCACGCATTTTATCAAAGGCGCTGAATTGCCCAAACGGCCCCAGCACGACATTTGATCCGGATGATTCCGTCTGCATCGAGATCGCAGAAGGTCGCAGTCTTGATGTTCTGGAGATCGACGGAGCGAGCAACAATGGGGTCGACCAAGTGCGTGATCTCCGTGAGACGGTGAAATTTGCTCCTGCAAGCGGCAAGTTTAAAATTTACTACATCGATGAGGTTCACATGCTGACGACGGCAGCATTCAACGCGCTTCTGAAAACGCTGGAAGAGCCACCGCCGCACGTAAAGTTCATCTTTGCGACAACTGAGCCGAACAAAATCTTACCGACGATTATCAGCCGTTGCCAGCGATTCGATCTGCGAAGAATCCCTGACAATATCATCGAGAGCCACCTTCTATTTATTGCCAAGGAAGAAGGCATCACCCTTGATCCGCTGGCGGCACATGCTATTGCCAAGGGAGCCGAAGGCGGCATGCGCGACGCGCAAAGTATGCTGGATCAACTGGTTGCCTTTTGCGGTGAAAACATTGCTGAAACAGATGTGCTGCAGATCTTTGGTTTTACTTCGTTTGATACGATAGCCGCACTGGCGGGCAACCTGCTGAATCATCAGACTCCCGGCGCACTGGGCGTCGTTTACCAGCAGAGCGAGGGCGGCAAAGATCTCATTCGGCTGATGGGCGACCTGATCAGCCACTTCCGCAATCTGTTGGTAGCGCAGGCTGACCCGGCAGCTATTTCCAGGGAACTTCCTGCGGAGATTGCGGAGATCGTCAAACAACAGGCGGCGGCTGTTCCAGCAGATCGATTGCTGAAATTGATCGACCACTTTGCTGAAGCTGACGGCAGGATGAAATGGGCACCGAACAAGCAATTACACTTTGAAATTGCGGTCATCAAGGCAGTGCAGACGCTGCAAGAGACAACGCTCAGCGATGTCATCCGCATTCTGGCAGGAGCCACTGATGGCATTGCCGTCAGTCTGCCTGCAGCCGCGGAAATCCAAGCAATCGCAGCGCCTGTCCCGACTGCCAGCGAGGCGACCATTTCTGTTGCTCCAGCGATGCCTGAGGCACCTGAGCCAACTCCTGAGCCAGCGGTGCCAGCAAAGGCGGCGACCCCGCCACCTGAAAAAAAGGAAGCACCTCCGGCACCGGCAAAGCCAGTAGAAAAACCAGCTCCTGTGGAGAAAGTGAAGGAGCCTGAGGCCAAGACTGCGAATCCAGCGCCAAAGGCTGAGGCTGAGCCAACGGCAGTTGCCGCAGCCAACCCGTTGTCCGAAGAGCGGCGGATGTTTTCTGATTTGCGCGATTCAATGAAGCAAAGCGCGACCGATCCCAAGCCGCGCAAAGATCAGCAGAAGTCCACACCACCGGACGATAAACCGGAGGCTCCGCTGACCGAGCAAGTTGCCGACCCGCAGGACGGCGCCGCACTTTGGCAGCGAGCGGTCGAGGTATTGGCAGAACAGAAACCGCTCCAGGTTGGGTGGGCACGTGAAGGCGCATTCCTTGAAATAAAGGGGAACGCGCTCATCATTGGATTTGAGAGCGAGAATGCCGGACATCGTGATCAACTTGAGCGGAAAGCAATCCGTCAATCGATTGAGGCGATCGTCTCTGCGGCCGCTGGTCGAGAGATGGCCGTGCACTACGAAATTCGCGAAACGCTGGACGCCACCAAGCCAGTGCTCCCCGATCCTCCAGAGGAATCGGAAGGAAGCGCCACTGGCGATAACGCCAACGGAGCGGACTCCGCTCCGACAGAAATTGACAAAAGCTTCTACGATGATCCAGCGATCAAATCGGCTTTGAAGATCTTCAATGGCAAAATCAAGGAAAAGGGAAAGCCGTAGATCGCGCCTGCCATTCCATTTTTCCCGTGCCTTGCTGGCGCGAAACTCGTAACAACCTGCATATGAAACCGGTGATCCACTCGCAGTTTACACGACACGCTTTGCGTCCACTCATCGCTCTGGCCATGCTGCTGGCGCCAGTCACTGCCGCAGATTGGCCGCAGTGGCTGGGACCGAATGGCGACAGCGTCTGGTCTGAGGAAGGCATTCTCGACAAATTTCCAGACGATGTGAAATCGATCGAACTGTGGCGGCAACCGATTGGATACGGCTATGCTGGGCCGGCCGTCGCGGATGGACGAGTCTTCGTCATGGATTATAAAAAGGAGGGTGGCACAATTGAAAACAACCCTGGAAATCGTGACAAACTGGAAGGAAAAGAACGCCTGCTGTGCTATGACGCAAAGTCGGGAAAACTGCTCTGGCAGCACGCGTATGAGAAATTTTACAGCCTGTCGTATGCGGCTGGCCCACGCTGCACGCCGACTGTTTCCGGGGACAAAGTGTATGCGCTGGGTGCCGAAGGCGATTTGTGGTGCCTCTCCGTTACGGACGGCAAAGTGCTGTGGCACAAAGAACTCAAAAAAGACTATGACATGCGCGCTGGCATGTGGGGATTCTGCGGCCATCCGCTGGTCGATGGTGACACACTTTATTGCCTTGTAGGTGGCGAAGGCAGCATTGCCGTGGCATTCGATCGACATACTGGCAAAGAAAAGTGGCGCGCGTTGTCAGCTTCCGAACCCGGCTACTGCCCGCCGGTGATGATTGAACACGATGGCATTAAGCAACTTCTTGTCTGGCATCCACAAGCGATCAGTGGACTCGATCCTGACACTGGCAGAATTCTGTGGTGGCATCCTCTGAAAGTCGCTTACAACATGTCTTGTGCAGTACCTCGCAAACTGGGTGATCGGATTTTCGTCTCGGGCATTGGTGGTCTTGCCGTGATGCTTAAGTTCAAGGCCGGCACCGGTGGAGTGGAGCCGCTGTGGGCTGCGACACCAAAGCAGGGCGTATTTTGCTCCAACAGCCCTCCACTGTTCTACGATGAGACGATTTACGGCTGCGACGTCAATTCCAGCATGTTTCTGGCGGTAGACGCAAAGACAGGACGGCGGCTCTGGGGCAGCTTCGCACCTACCACTGCCAGTAAGGATCGCACGCTTCGACATGGCACCTGTTTCGCAGTCAAAAATGGCGACCGTCACTTTTTCTTCAGCGAAACCGGCGACCTGATCATCGCGAAGATTGCCAAAGACGGTTATTTCGAATCCAGCCGCACGCACATTCTGGAACCAACCAACGAAGCATTTGGCCGCAAAGTGGTCTGGAGCCATCCGGCCTTCGCGCAAAAGTGCGTGTTCGCCAGGAATGACAAGGAAATCGTCTGTCTGAATCTGGCGAAGCAGTGAGCAAACTGATGCCAATCTATGCCGCTTCAGGTGATCGGTGGCGGCCCCGAATCTCTAACCTTTTTGCCGGGACTCCGACCTTGTCCTTGCGCATCATTTTCTGCAGCAATTAGTTGAGCCATTAGACTATCGCCACCACTGGCAGCCGGGATCAATGTCAGGCGGCTATCACCTTTGACGATTTTGTCGATTTCCAGCACTTTGAGTAATGCCTCGAGGGCAACTTTGTCCTGCGATATTTCTGCCAGTGCTTTGCCGACTACCTGTGGTCGCTTGGCTGATGCTTTGGCAAATTCCACTGCGGCCTCGTTTTCTGCGCGACTGGTGATGAC
>JBNMNB010000345.1:0-6161 GCA_051270635.1 Verrucomicrobiales bacterium
TTACACCTCAAGGCGAAATCGCCCTTCTCAATGCTGTCCGTATCTTCACTCCTGGTGGATCGACTACAATATTCGCAGTCAGCGAAATTGCCTATAACGCTGCGGGCCGAACAGTGACACTCACCTGGAACTCGATCCCTAACAGATCCTACATCATCCAGTCATCCCAATCCCTGGAGAAGGACGCCTGGGCCGAGGTCGACGATGGTATTCCCAGCGATGGACAAACCACCAGTCACTCAGTGCCAGCCGAAGGAACGGGCCTGTATTTCCGCGTGGTGCAAGAATAAAATTGGCAATCTTGAGTCCAAGCTAGCGCCCAGCACCTTCCAGGGTTGCGCGCTCACGCGCACCGAGGCCGCCGTTCACTTCATGCTTAATGTCCATAAATAATGCTAAGTCCCTTAAAAATGCTTTGAAAGGAGAAGATGAAGTAGCAAGCAACCGAAAGCCTCTACCGTTCGGATCTGTGGGGGCGTCGTCCGGCCTGCGTGTCGGGCGGCCCTATCCCGGAACCAATTCAATTGGTTCAGTAACACGGACACGTTCTAACGATATTTTACTTTGTGTTTTGTCTTAAGGCAGATTCTGGCGGTAACGATCCTTAAGGCGTCACCGCGCGAAAGAACCGACTTGCCGAGGCAGTATCGGTGGGCGCGCTGATTTCAAGGGGAAGATTGCCCATTGTGAACGGCATCCAATTCGTCCAGGTCCGCAAATCGGGACTGCGTTGAATTTGCCCCGTCGTTCCCACCGGGCCATGAATGCGGAAACGGAAGGGGCCTGCTGAATGGAACGATTGTGGTTCTAACCACATCAACGGGCCGATGTTAGGGTCCAGCTTGGTGACTTTCATCACGGTCATGCGGGCGGGTACCCTCGGGCGTAGAAGAAAATGTCAAGCACGTGTCAGGCACGTGTCAGGCACTTTACGATTACCGGCTGCTGTGATCGCAGGACTGGGCGTGATAGCATGTCATGTCAAGCCATAGAGTGTAGGGACGCCACATCGGTCGTCGCTGGTGCATTTCACCATTTCAGCTCAAAGCCTGTTAGACGAAGAGACTCACTACCTCTACCCGCAACGGGAACAGCAGTGCTGATTTCATTTGATAAATTGAAATTAATTATTTAAATTATGACAGATTGAATTTTTTAGCCTCCTCCAGCGCTCGAAACTGGTGGCTCGCAATTTGCGTGCTCACGGTCTGGATGATGGTTTGGATGCGGCTCCAGCTTGAGTGGTCTGTGAATCCGAATTACGCGTTTGGCTGGGCAGTACCAGTCATGGCGGTATTCTTGTGGATTGGCCGCGAACGCGACGTTGCCAATCAAATGCCGGGTGGATTCGTTGCGAACGGAGCCATCAGTGGCAGGCTGATCAGGATCACCTGCCTCGTGGGCCTGCTGGTGCTGATAGTGCTGCTGCCCTTGCGGATCATTTCGGAAGCGAATCCAGCATGGCGAGGGTCGCAGTGGGCTCTCGCAGGTTCTGCATGGCTCGCAAGCCTGGCCTTATTGGCGGCGTTCCGTGGCACAACTGGGCTCAAAACATTTTTTGCTGTGTGCACCTTCCCGTTCGTCGCTGTTCCGATGATATTCGCCTGGGAGTCCGCCATCATCCTGTTTTTGAGCAAATGGAATACGGTGCTCTGCGCCGAAATCCTGCAATATCTGGGAATTCCGGCCATCGCCTCAGGCACGATCCTGCGGGTGGGCGCGACCAGTTTGAATATTGAGGAGGCATGCAGCGGAATCCGTTCGCTTCATCTGTCGGTCGCGGTCGCGTTCTTTTGGTGTATTCACTATCGGCTGCCCTGGAAAGCCTGGATCGCCGTCGGAGTCAGCTCAATCTCTATAGCGTTCGTGTTCAATATTGCCCGCAACACGACATTGGCATTCCTGGTAAATTCAGGCGGGGAACAGGCGTTTGACAGGTATCATGAAGTGGCGGGTTGGTGTGCCCAGTTTGCGGTGGTAGCAGCCATCTGGACAGTCGTGAATTGCCTTCAACCACGTGGCCGAACGGGGCGCGTGCCGCTCGCCACAAGCCGAATGGACGATGCCCGAAACTCCACAGCTACCATCCTCCCGGATAAGGTTCTGCCGGCGTTTACACTCGCGATCGTACTGTGGATCGCCATGATTAAACTCGCAACTGAGTGGTGGTTCCAGGGTAACGAAGCGTCGGTTTCGGGCACCGCACTTCAATGGTCGATCGCCTCAGACGCAGATCTCAAGGACCAGCAAATCATCCCTGGTAATCTGGAAAAAGAGACAACACTCTCGCTGCGCGCCGATGAAGCAAGAGTGCTGACCTGGTTCAATGCAGCACGGCTCCCGCGAAAGTTCTACTTCCTGCGCTGGTCACCAGAGCGCACTTCGAAGTACGGTGTGCTGGTTCACTCGCCGGAAACTTGCCTCACCGCAGTGGGCATGAAACTAGCTAAACCTGCGATGCCCGTGGAATTCGAAATTGACAGCGTCGGCGATGGATTCCACCTGCCCTTCACGGTGTCGGAATTCATTCAAAATGGTCGACCCGTCTCCGTTTTCTATTGTATCTGGGATGACCGGACAGGGCCTGTTCGGTCAGAAAAAGACAATCCGCTGGCCTACCGCGCACTGCTCACTGCGGCATGGAGAGGAGAACGCCAAACCGGCCAGCGAGTCGTGGAAATCGCCATATGGGGAGAGGAGGGAAACGAAAAGAGCAGGGAATCCGCTGAAAGGGAGTTGAAGGTAATTCTTCCTACCATCATTCGCGGATCTGCGAAATCCTCCCAGCGTGAGTCACAAAAGAAGTAAACAATAGCTAATCATAATTTCTATAATTACTGCGTCTGTGATGTATACTTACAATAGTGTTTTACTATCATCGCAGCTTTTTGAAGTGCTTAGCGGCAGGTGCTTTGTCGATAGCGGTCGTCTGCGCCGATGCGCGGGCGCAAGTCATCAATGTCACTGGGATCGCGGTGGACGCGGTGAATGCTACGGGCATGATCAAGGATGATGCGTTCCTGACGCACTTTACAGTGAACGGCGTTCTTCCAGGGGTGACTCCCCCCGCGGGAGCCAATCGCACCATCGGGAACGTAACCGGTGGCACTACCTATGATGTGCGCAGTGGCTGGGGAATCCTGCCAATGACTGGAGTGGAAGCGGACAAGGTCTACTACGGCGCGGACATGACTCCCGATCCTCCATTCGGTGGCGGCGTCAACAATGTCGATGCCTACATGGATGACATGAACATCGCGACCGCAGCCGAGGGCACGGCAACGGAATTCGTGATCGACATTAGCGACATCAACGCCAGCGCCATCGGCGACGGCGTTCCTGACGTCATCATGATCTCGATCGCCGGAAACCCCGGAAAAGATGAATCCGATATATTCCGCTTGCTCGATGCCGATGGCAATCCTGTTGGAGGCACCGCAAAGGACGGCTGGGTAAAAATTGATGACTGGAACAAGATCGAGAACCTTACCGGGAAGGTGCTCCAAACCGACCGGTGGAATTTCGACAAGAACAAGATCGAGGATCAGAACAAGGATCAGGATATCTATGCGATGGCCTTCGATCTGGGCATCTTTTTGAATGGATCTACCACGGCGGCTGATATCGCAAACACAGTGACCCAAATCGCCGTCAAGTCCAGTGGCAGGACAACCTTCGCGGTGATCGCCTTTAACCAGGCTGCATTCTCGACGATGCCCGAGCCCGGATCGGTCATCCCGCTATTCGGAATTCTCGCGGCGCACGTGCTCTTCTCCCGCTCCCGCAGACGCAGTGGCTGCGGACCCCGCCGATCACGAAACCCTAACGCCACCTGATCTGTGCACAGGGAGACAAAATGGTTTAACGAACCGGCGGTCAGGATAGCGAGCGAATCGGACTGGCACCGCAATCCAGTGTTGAAACTGCACCGGCGGCTGCGGCTCGTTTTCTCTGCGATCCTTTGCTGTATTCTGGCTGGAGGAGGAGTGCTCTTCTATCACCTCAAAACGACAAAGCACGAACGACTACTTGAAAATGCTCAGAGTGCCCTTAAGGCGGGAAACTACGAGCTTTCCGCCACGGGAATCACGGCGGTCCTCAATGCTGATCCCGGCAATGCCAGAGCTTTGGGATTAATGGTGACGTTGTTGGAAAAAGGCGGGGCCGACGAGGAAGCGCTCCATTGGTATGAGCGCCTGGTTGCCGCTGAGCCTGGCAATGTCGTGCACACCAATCGCGCGGCGACGCTGGCGTTGGACCTGGGAGAAGTGTCCACCGCTGAGAAATTCCTCGCCAACCGGGAGGGAATGGCTGCTTCGGCCGAAGGAGTTGAGTTCTACCGCGCCGCAGCAAGACTGGCCCTGGCCCGGGGAAACCACCATAAGGCTGCGGCAATCTTCGCACACGTTCTGCAAGTCGCTACCAATGGAGGCACCAGCGCGGACCGGCTGAATGCCGCCATTACAAGAATGCTGACCAGCGGTGACGGCGACGCAAAGCGCACTACAGCTCTCAGAGAGATCGAAAAGCTCGTTTCTGATCCCAAAGTGGGAACGCAGGCACTGCGAACTCTGATCGAAGTGAATCTGCATCGAAGTGATTCGCGAGACGGTCAGCTAAGTCGGCTGCTTTCCAGCTTTCAGTCGTGGAGTGAAACCTCGAATCAGTTTGGCCCAAAGCTGGAGACACTGGATTACACCTATCGGGCAAAGGATTCCCGCTGGAAGGCGATGTTGTCGAACCTGCAGACCGGCATCACATCGGGTTCACAGATTGACCGCGACGCACTGTACTGGCTGATTCAGTGGATGAACGATCGTGAGCTTTCCTCCGAAGCGATCGCATGGACCGATAGGCTGTACCTGCCTGAACGTGACGGCTACCCTCTGGGTTTGGGGCTCGCCGAGGCATATATCAACTGTGGCCAGTGGAAAGCCGTGTGTGACTTGCTCGAGACCGCCGATTGGGGGGAATTGCGATTTCTAAAACTGACGATGCTCGCTAAGGCGCTCAATCAGTCTGCAGGCCAACAGTCCCCGGAGAGAAGAGATATGTCGTGGAAGCTCGCTATGGAATTCGCCGGCAAGAAGGCAGCCAAGCTGCAGCTCCTCGAAGTATTCTTGCGCAAGCATGAGTGGACGGACATGCATTTGGAAGTGCTTTGGAAATTAGCGGATCATGTCGGCCCGGTGGAAGTCCGGGCCTCGGCTTGTGCGCGTCTCAAACAACACTATCTGGCAGCGGGTGATCTGAACAACTGCAGCAAAGTGGCGGCCCTCGCAGTGAAAGCGATGCCCCACGACTACATCGAGGAGTCCAACTGGATTTACACATCGCTTCTGCTCGACTCGGGGAATTCAGCTGCCCTTGTGCAACAGGCGCAGCAATTATTCGAGTCCCATCCTGATATCAGTCCGGTGATCTCCAACTATGCTTTTGCCAGGTTCTGTTCCGGCGACTACGCACAGGCTGCGGATCTGTTGAAGCGGCTTCCCGAACCGTTTCGAAAGCATCCCGCAGTTGCGCCAATCTGCGGTATCATTCTCGCCCGCGCCGGGGCAAACGACGAGGCCAGGGAGTATCTGGAGTTGCCACACCGCGTCTATTTCGAGGCTGAGCACAAGCTGGTCGCCGCAGCCAGAGAATCATTACAGACATCCACAAAATCAGTGGCCGGGATGGCACGATAAAGGGTGCAATGATGGAAGGAAGCTCCGGAAGCCGACGCCACTTGCAGCCCTGACGGCAAGCATCGGGTAGCGCTTGCTGTTTGCCCTACGCCTGCTTCAATAGGAAGAAGTCGATTGAATCGACGAGGGCGCGCCAGCTGGCCTGGATGATATTGTGAGACACACCGACGGTGCCCCAGTTGTTCTTACCATCCGTTGATTCCACCAGCACTCGCGTCTTTGCGGCTGTGCCTGCGTGGCCATCGATGATGCGGACTTTATAGTCGTTCAGGCTCATATCTCCCAGTTTCGGGAAGTGAGGTTCCAAGCCTTTGCGCAGCGCTGCATCCAGGGCATCGACTGGGCCGTCGCCTTCGGCAACTGTATAGACCTCCTTGTCATCGACGATGAGTTTCACCGTTGCCGAACAGATCTCGTAATTCCTGACACCATCGCGACGATAAGAACAGTGGTACTCTTCAAGTTTGAACG
>JBNMNB010000346.1:0-6110 GCA_051270635.1 Verrucomicrobiales bacterium
CCAAACTACCGGGACAATGGCGCCCTCGAAACGCTCCCTACGGCTCTTCTGGAGCCTCTGCCCAACACAGAAACATTTTGGAAACCCTGTGGAACTTTAGGTGCCTTTGCGGCGTTAGACCCCACCTTCCAGGGGACTCGTCGGCCAGGTGGAGCGTGAGATTCATTCGGAACGGAAGTGATTCCATATGCGACCATTTGCCATGTGAGTTGCGAAGGATCACACTGGATGAGCTGCACCGCACGAAGAATACCGATCACTACGACTTGATCTCAGCCGGGCCTGACGGAAAATTTGACACTGAGGATGATGTTGAATTGCAGCGTTGATCCGAGGAGGCTGGCTAGTTCGCTCCCATGATTGATCCCTGCGATCATTCGCGACATAGGATTGACGCAGGGAGAGGTGGGCAGTAGGAGGAAAGTCCCAGTATGGACAACATCATCATAGCAAATTTAACATCGGAGCAGCTGCGTGAAGCGGCCGCTATTAAAGATCAAATCGAAGCCCTGGAGACAAAGCTTGCCGGTCTTCTCTCCGGAGCTGGAGCGTCTTCCACATCAGCTGCGCCGGTGGCCGCCGCACCCGGCAAGCGGCGAGGGCGCAAGCCAGGCTCGAAGAACAAGGCGAAAGCAGCTACCGAGTCCATCCCGAGCGATTCTGCCGCCGCGCCGACTGTCAAGAAAACGGCCAAGCGTCAAATGAGTCCTGAAGGCCGTGCCCGAATCGTCGCTGCACAAAAAGCGCGCTGGGCCAAAATCAAAAAGGGCAAGTAGCCCGAACAGCGAGGCAATGAAAATCCCCGGCAACCCATCCAAAAAGTTGCTGGGGATATGCTCATGGCAGAACCATAACTTCCGCCACTGCACAGTAATGTGAAATTGCCTGATTGCCGAGATGGTGGGGCGAGGTCGCTTCCACCCGCGAAAAAGACGGAACGTTTTCGGCAGCTAGTCTGGCCATAGAGGATACACTGGGGAAATTTCTGCATGTGCTTGCTGGGGAGGGGATGACGCGCTACGCATGTCATCTGTCCGACATGAAGAAAAGACAGTTGGTTTGAGAAAACATCCTTGCCGTTCAGTTGGGCACCAACTAACTTGCTTGTCATGAGGATGTCACGTGCTGTAATTTTTCTGGCGTGCAGTGTCATAATTGCTGTATCAGTATATTTGGTGCTGCGTTTTGCACCATTGGGAGATGTAGGAGAAGTCAATGTAGTAGTAGCCCAGCCTAATAATAGAGGGAGTGAACAGATCGCGACCTCATGGCCTCTTGAGGAGTTTGAACGGGGGCATTTGCGACGAACGCTGCCGCCAAATCGAACTCCACTCAAGCCGTCCTGCAATCGCTCACCTGGGCCACTCCCTTCGTCGCTCCGCTCAATATGACACCTTAAACGTCGGACTTTCCTCCGGCCTTGTCTTCCGTCGATCATAAAGTCGGGTAGTGGAAATACTACTATGCCCCAGCCACTCCTGAACCTTCGCAATGTCCGCATCGTTATCCAAAGCATTGGTGGCGGCTGTCGCACGCAAAGCATGGGTGCAAAGCCCCTCGATCTGAACACCTGCAGACTTGGTGAGGTGATGAACAACGTTCCGGTAAATGCTCGTCTGATTCAGTCGCTTTGACAGTTTGCCGGTGACGTTGTTTTTAACGGGTTGAAAAAGAAAAGCGTTCTTCTCGTCCTGGTGCCCGGCGAACTCAAGGTAGCCGTCGATCAATTCAGCGGATCCCGGGTGCAGGGGAACGAAGCGAATCTTGTCGCCCTTGCCGTGCACCCGCAGATGTGGAACTCCACGACGGCTCTGGACGTCGCGCACTTTGAGCGAGCACAACTCATCGGCACGCAGTCCGTGGTAGAGCAAAACGGAAAGAATTGCCCGATCGCGTTTACCTTTGAGAGTGTCCGGGGAAGGGGAGTCGAGCAGCGCTCTGGCTTCGTGGTCACCAAGTGCTGGAGTCTTACCTTCGATTACAGAAAACGGACGAACCTCAGGCCGTCTGAGCAAAGCCAAAAAACTCCCGGCAACTGAGGTCGCCGGAAGTTTGAAAGTGCTTCTTGTTGGGACGATTGTTAGATGAAATCGTTCACCAGGTTCTCGAGCATTTCTTGACGTCCGCTCTTGATTGTCGGTTCGCCGTTTGCGAGAACGTGTGCCTCGAGCTCTTTGAAGCCAACGTTGCCCGCTTCAATCTGTGCGCCGATTCCGCTATCGTAGCTGCTGTAGCGGTCTTTTACGAAGTCACTGAGTCTCCCGTCATCGATGATTGCCTGAGCGATCTTTAAGCCACGGGCGAAGGCGTCCATTCCGCCAATGTGCGCGTAGAAGAGGTCAACTGGTTCGAAGCTTTCGCGCCGGACTTTTGCGTCAAAGTTGAGGCCGCCAGTGGTGAAGCCGCCCATTTTCAACAATCGCAGCATGATCTCGGTCGTCATGTAGATGTCGGTGGGAAATTGGTCAGTGTCCCAGCCGATCAAAGTGTCTCCGGTGTTGGCGTCGATGGATCCCAAGGCATTTGATCCCATGGCAACTTCCAGATCATGCTGAACTGTGTGGCCTGCCAGTGTCGCGTGGTTGGTCTCAATGTTCAGTTTGAAGTCCCCCAACAGGTCATACTCGCGCAGAAAATTGAGGCAAGCTGCTGCATCTGAATCATACTGGTGGGTCGATGGTTCACGTGGTTTTGGTTCAATGTAGAACTGGCCGGTGAATTCGATCTCTTTCTTCCACGCGACTGCCATGTGCAGCAGACGGGCCAGGTGGTCGAGTTCGCGCTTCATGTCGGTATTGATCAGGCTGGCATAGCCTTCGCGGCCACCCCAGAAAGTGTAACCTTCACCACCCAGGCGCTTGGTGACTTCCATGGCCTTCTTGACCTGCGCTCCAGCGTAGGCAAAGACCTCGGAGGAAGGGGATGTGGACGCGCCTTGATTGTAGCGCGGATGAGCGAACAGACAGGCGGTGCCCCAGAGCAATTTCTTTCCGGTGCGTCCCTGTTCCGCTTCTAGAACATCGGCCACTGCATCCAGATTAGCATTGCTCTCAGCGAGTGTTGCACCTTCTGGCGCGACGTCGCGATCATGGAAGCAGTAGTAATCGACTCCTAGCTTGTCCATGAACTCAAACGCCGCACGGGCACAGTTCTTTGCCGCTTCTACAGGATCGGCGCCATCATTCCATGGGCGAATGGCTGTGCCAGCGCCGAATGGGTCGGCGAGCGTGTTCTTCATGGTGTGCCAGTAGGCGATGGAGAACCTGAAGTGCTCGCGCATCGACTTGCCGCCGACGACTTCATCAGCGTTGTAGTGTCGAAACGAGAGCTGGTTTTTCGAATCAGCGCCTTCGTAGGCGATTTTCGGGATATCAGAAAAATATTCTTGAGACATGATGCGTGAATTGTGGAGATGTAGTGCGGCAGGTCAAGCACGGTTTACGGCATGGAAATCCCGCCAGGGAAGGCAACCGCTATGCCCTTCAGCGAGAGTGGAATCTGACGATCAGACTCCCAGCAGCCCGAGGATGGGAGCGGGATAGACCCCAAACACAATTGTCGCGACAATCAATGCAAATATCGTGAAGCGAGCGAGCGGCGAAATGTCGATCGCTGTGAGTTCCGATGGTTCCTCCCAATACATCGTGCGTGCCACTTTAAGGTAGTAGTAGAATCCCGATGCTGCGCCGACTACTGCAAATCCCAGGAGCACCCAGCGACCGCTGTCGACTGCGAGATTGAATACGAAAAATTTGCCAAGGAATCCGGCAGTTAAGGGAACTCCTGCCAGCGATACGACACCGATCAACAACGCGAATGCGAGGAATGGCGAGCGCTTGGACAGGCCTTGAAAGGCAGAGATTTCATCGCTTCCGGTGGAGCGTCGGATGATCGTCAACACCATGAAACAAAGCATAGTCATGAACAGGTAGGTGGCCAGATAGAAGGCGACCACTTGCGCTGAGCTGAGCTGGAATTTCTCTGGTGTGCATGTCAGCGCCAACAGCAAAAATCCAGCATGAGAGATACTGGAATATGCCAGCAGACGTTTAAAATTGGTCTGCGGAATGGCGGCAAAGTTACCGAACAAGATGGTTGCCCCAGTGATGACAACAAGAACTGTGACGAACGAGCTATGCAGGCGCTCCATTTCGAGAAATGGTTGAAGGATACGGGTAGTAACGATAAAGCCGGCAGCTTTCGACCCGACCGAAAGAAATGCAGTCACGGGAGTAGGAGCGCCCTGGTAGACGTCGGGAACCCACATGTGAAAGGGAACAGCTGCTACTTTAAAGGCCAGTCCAACGAGAAGCAGAGTGAAGGCCAGAAGCACCGCAGCATTACTGCCCTCAAGTGCATTCAGGGCGACGCCTACTTTGTCGAGATGCGTTTCGCCGGTAATACCGAAGATCCAGGTGACGCCATATACAAAGAAACCAGTAGAAAGTGCGCCAAGGATCAGATATTTTACTCCGGCTTCCAGCGAGCCGACATTGCGCCGCATGTAGGCGACGAGGATGTAAAATGATATCGTGACGGTCTCGAGTGCGACAAAAATGGTGATGAATTCCTTGGCCGATGCCATCCACATGAGTCCGGCACAGACGAAAACGGGCAGGCAAAAGAACTCGCCCAATCCACCTTGTTTCGATGCCTGACTGACATATTTCTCAAGCACTGGCGTGTACTCGATTGCCATCACAATGACGAGCATTGTCGCCAGGATCGCCATGCTCTTGTAGAAAAATGCTAGATTATCGGTCGCGTAGAAGCTCCAGAAGACGTGTTCTTGATTCTCAGGTGCGCTCATGCTGAAGCTGGCAACCAGCACGCCAGTCAGTCCGATTAGCGCGATGTAAGCGACTAGTCGCTTGTCGGCTTTGGGAAGAAAGGCCTCCAGCATCAGCAGGACGAGGCCGAGAACGACCACGGCAGCTTCAAGCAAGTAGGGAGCTTCTAAGAGATTGCCCATGGGAATCGATTATTGAGAAAACGCTTTGGCGATCAGTTCGATGCCGGGTTTAATTTTATCTAGAAGAATAGGGGGATAGAGCCCGACGATGAGAAGCGCGGCCACCAAAATGGAAATTGGAATGCGCTGCGAAAATGTCAGGTCAGGCATGGTTGCGCCTTCTCTTGGTTCGCCTTTGAAGACAGTGCGAAACGCGCGCAGCATGTAGACGGCTGAGATGACCACTCCCCAGAGAGCAACGATGGTAGCCGTCTGCAGGAAAGTGAGGTCGGATCCGGCGTCCTTGAACGCGCCGAGGAAGACAGCAATTTCTCCGGCGAAGTTGGCAAAGCCTGGTAAGCCGATCGAGGCAAATGCTCCGAACGCAAAGGTTAGTCCCAGGAAGGGTGCGAGTTTTCCAAATCCTCCCAGGCGGGACAAGGTCAGCGTTCCAGTGTGGTCACGCACGTTGCCTGAAAGCGCGAACAACAGGGCGATAGAAATTCCATGGCCGAACATGAGTAAAACAGCACCGCTGAAGCCAATCGCATTGTATGATGCGATGCCAAGGAAAACGTATCCCATGTGCATGACGCTGGAATTTCCAAGCATCAGGTTGAGGTCCTTCTGAGCGATTGTTACCAGCCCAATGACGATGATATTGCCCAGCAGAAGCCAGAGCATAAGATCGAGCGGGGTGGTTCCAAAGAAGACTGGCGCGTCACTGCCTTGAGGCAACATGGGAACGGCGACTCGAAGCAAGCCGTAGAGGCCAAATTTCTTCAGCACTCCTGCATGCAACATGGAGGTCGGTGTGGGTGCTGATGCGTATGCGGGCGCTGCCCATGAATGAAATGGAAAAAGCGAAATGAGAATTCCAAATCCGATGAGCAGGGTCAGGAATATGTATCCTTGAGTTTCAGCAGGGATGCCAGCAATAGCGACAGCTTCCTGCATCTTGACCATGCTGAAGGTCTCGCCGCCCAGATTGATGAATAGTGCGGTGAGGCCGGCAAGCAACACAAGGCTACCCACACCGAGATAGATAGTGACTTTCCAGGCGATCATCTTACGAGCACCTGTGCCCCAGATACCGATCATGAGGAATGTCGGGATGAGTGCGAGTTCGTGGAACGCGTAGAAGAAGAAGAGGTCGGTG
>JBNMNB010000347.1:0-6045 GCA_051270635.1 Verrucomicrobiales bacterium
GATGCTCTTTACAAGATGCTGACACTTTACAAGATGCTCGTCAACGCGGTGAAATCGATGAAATTTGCCTCTCTCAGCTGGCCGCTCCGCAAATTGCCGTGAAAAATCCTCCATTCACGGGAGTCTGATTTCATCGAAACCGATTTGTCTACGGATTCGTCTACGGATTCGTTTGGCATTGCGCAGACTAAAGCGCAGGTGCTGTCCACTGCGGAATACCGCCATTTTCCAGTTGTTCCTTGTGCAGAACGTGGAACGGGCGGGTAGGGGACATGGGGGCAGTTTCGTTTACCATGAGTGGGCGCGTCTCTTTCCAGAAGGCATCGTAGGCATCGCGCATGGTTTGCACTTGATCGGGTTGCTGCGCCGCGATATCCGTTGATTGGCCAGGATCTTTCTTCATATCGAAGAGCGCATCGCCGACTAGTCGGTAGCGCTGGGTGCGAACGGAAAACTTGTCCCATTGGTGATCATTGGGTTCTTCTCCCGTTTTCCAGCGTGCAACCTGGGTGAAGAGAAAGCGATCTGCCCAAGTTGCTGCCGGGTTTTCGATCAATGGTAACAGATTGCGGCCATCGACTTGTCCCGCAGGAAGCTCGGCACCTGCCAGTGCTGCAAGAGTTGGGAAAATGTCGATATGCGCGGCGATGCGAGCGACTTTCTTGTTTGCGCTCACTTTGCCTGGCCAGCGGACAAAGAATGGCACCCGCACGCCACCCTCATCAGGGCTGCCTTTCAGGCCTTTCAGGCCTGCATTGTAAAACGGATGACCTGCGGCAAGATTGGTCCCCATTTTTCCACTGCCACCGCCAGTCATGCCATTGTCAGACATGAAGATGACAATCGTATTCTCATCGAGCTCCCAGGCTTTCAGCTTCTCTCGCAGTCTGCCCATGTTCTCATCAATGTTTTCGATCATGCCGTAAAAGCCGGCTGTCTTCTCATTGAAACCAAGATCTTTGAAGCGTTTCTCATTGGCTGGTGGTGCAATAAATGGCCCATGAGGGGCATTGGTGACAATGTAGGCAAAGAATGGCTGATCTGTTTTCCGCTTCTGATTGATCCAGCCCAGGCCAGCAGTGAAAAACAGATCGGTGCAGTATCCCTCGGTCTTTACGAATTTGCCATTGTGGCGAATCGTCGGATTGAAATACTTGTTGCCTGGAGCATCTGCACAGCTGCAGTTATAGGCCTGACCGATTCCGCCTGCACCGTGAATGAATGCTTCATCGAATCCGCGTTTGTGGGGTTGATAGGGTTCCTCGTCTCCCAGATGCCATTTACCAAATATTCCCGTAGCGTAGCCAGCCCCGCTGAGTGATTGCGCAATCGTTTTCGTGCTGAGTGCCATCCGCTCCCTCTCAAGAATCGTGTGCGTGATGCCATTTTTCATCGGATGGCGTCCACTCATCAATGCGGCCCGTGTCGGCGAGCAAGTGGGGCTGACGAGAAAGCGCTCAAATCGCGTCGATTCGGCATGCATTTGATCAAGGTTCGGCGTCTTGATCCACGGATGTCCATGTGCACCGACTGGCCCGTACCCTTGATCATCCGTCATGACAAGAATGATGTTCGGCCGTGTGCCTGCCAGTTCCGGAGCTGCCAGAGCACAGGAAAAGCAAGCTAGAGTCAAAAGAGGAAGTAAGAATCGGATCATGGCAGGCAGCATAGGGATGCTTTCGCGAATGATCAATAAAATGACTGCGAGGTAGCGCATCGATTCACAAAGCTGGTTTGCCAGGCGGCAGCAAAAGAACTCATCACTCGCTCCAAAGCTACTAGTCATACCAGTAACGGAGTTCGGAGAAAACTTCGCCTAATTCTTATAGCTCTGGATAGCCTCGGTGATGATTAAAAAAACAGGGAGATGGCGCGGGCTGATATCAATGAAAAGGAATATCGGAAAGCTCCTCGTCATCGAGGATGACACAGAATTGCGGACAGAAATTGCAAAAGTAATGACGCTTCAGAGTGTTCTTGTTGATGGCCCTGTGTGTTGTAAAGTGCCTGACACTTTACAAGATGGACACTTTACAAGATGCTTCGCGCGGATTGGCGGGCGCATCTGTTGTAGGCAGCGGGCAGTTCACTTCCTGTCAGCGGCCGAAAGGCTCTGCTTGAGCGTTCCCGTTCGCAGTTGCTCCTTCGCCGGCCTGGGATTTCAAAGCTTGCTGGATGGCTATTCGGATGCGTTTCTCGGGATCCGCCGCAACTGCTTCCAGCACCGGGGCGACGAAAGGATGCTCGGGGCCTCCGATCTTCACCAGCGCCTCGATCGCTTTGCGCCGGCTGACAAAACCCTCCTGGTCGTCGACGGCGACCAGTGAGATCGACTCGATCGCCGGTTCCGCGTCGGCTCCGATGCCCCCGAGAGCTTCGATGGCAACATTGCGCATCGTCACATGGTCAAACCAATGCATCAGCGAGGGAACGGCCTCGGCCGCATCGGCGCCGTATTTCCCCAAAGCCTGGGCCGACACCAGCCACACCTGGGATTTCTCGTCGTTTTCCATCGCGGTGATCAGCGCAGGCACGGCCTTCTCTGCGAGGCCTTCTTCGTTGGCACGCTGGCCCAAAAGCATGGCTGCCCGCACTCTATCGGCTTCCACCGTGCCCGAGGCAAGCGCTTCCAGGCACTGCTCGGTCGTTGGATTCGGGTCTCGCGAAACGGGTAGCTGGGAATTCTTGGCGGGGCGTCGGGCCGGGGTCTCGATCGCTCCGAAACCATCGCTCGACTGGTCGTTTCGGAGCCCCTGGTCCTCCGCGACTGCTCTGGCACTGTCCGCTGCAGGCTTACTTTCCTTTCCGGGCATCGACGGCCCCTCGAACAACAACACGCTGAGGGCCGCGACAACCAGCGCGCCAATGCCGCCAATCCACCAGATTCGGTTCTTTTCGTTCATTCCGACTCAGGGGGGTATGCATTCCGATCCGCGGCAGTATGAAACAGGAATATGGCGGCGCCGAGCAAAACAAGATTCCTGAGCGTGGCGACGCCTGCTGATTCGAGCGCATGGCCAAGCTCCGAGCCGTCCTCGATCCCGAACAGGCCCAGGTCGAAGCAACCGCAGGAAATATCGAGCCCGCGAAGAAAAGCCTGTCCGACCGCGAGGAGGAAGACACCGAACAATGCCGTAACCCAGATGAGCGTCGCCCGTGGGGCGATGCCCGCGAGCAGGAGTAAACCGCAGAAGAGTTCCATCCACGGCAAGACGACGGCGGTGATCTTCAAGAGGACGTGGGGAAGCGGCAGCTGGTATTCGAGCATGGCACCATAGAAACTCACCGGGTCGACAAGTTTGGAGAGGCCGGCCCACACCAGCACCGCAGCGAGGAACCAGCGCAAGCCCGTTTCAAACTGAAGGCGCCCCGCTTTTTCTCCCTGCCGGACGTGCTCTTCATTAGTCGAGCGATTCTGTTCGGCGGAAGTTTCCGGCACGGCGTGTTCTTTCGCAGTCATGGAGTCTTCTTTGGATCCGCTTCTTGCGTCTGGAGCCATTCCAAGTAGCCGCCGGGGACATACTGAACTTCGCGGTAGCCGTAATTCCTCGTCAGCAGGGCAGCGAGCTTTGAGGACGAGGCGCACTTGGCATGGGCGCAGTAGACAACCAATCGCGCCTCCGGCGGAGGATAGGTTGCGGCGAATTTTCCGATTTCCGAGACGACACGCTTGTACGGTAGACTGACGGCTGTTGGGATGTGACCAGCCTCGTAGGTCAATAGCGGACGGCTGTCGACCAGGACGACCTCACCGTGTTCGACCAGAGGCTGAACCTTCTCCCACGTTGTTCGGACGGCCGTGGCGGAGGTTTGGCTACCGGCAGCTGGAGGCCGTGGCGCCATTCTCTTCGGGGCCGAGTTTGCAGGTGCAGCCATCGATTCGGTGGATGAAATGAGGCGCACGGAAATCGTTTCGACCTGATAGATGTCCGCGGGGGCTTTCGTTTGCACCGCGGGTTCGGCCTCGGTCGCGGTGTGGCGAGGTTCCTGCCAGCGCAAGCCTGCGGGGTTGAGGACGTTGTAGGCTACACCGACCGCAGTCGAAGCCAGGAGGATCATTCCCGCCTGGACGGCAAGGTGACTCTTGTCCACGGATGATGAAAACTTCATTTGATCTCTTTTGTTTTCTTCGAGTTATTCGACGAGGATGCCGCACCTGGACCGCGCTTTGCCGCTTGCGCTGCGAGCAGCGCCTCGATCTTGCTTGCGAAAACCTGAAACGACTTCGCTCCGACGATGCGCTCCCCGTCGATTGTCTTTCCGTCACTGGTGCCGAGGACGAATGCCGGCGTGCCGGTGATTCCGACCGAGCGCGCCACAACGATGTCTTCGTCGATTTCCGCTCCGTGGCGTCTGGCGGTCAATTCGGTAAGAAAACGGGGCACGTCGAGTCCTGCGTCCTTGACGAACTTCCCGTAAGCGATCTCGCTTAGCTCACGACCGCTTTCGAACAACCACGTGCGCATTGCCCAGTATTGTTCCGGATCCTGCGCGGCAACGCTCAGTAGCGCCTGTGCCGCCGGCCCAGCCTGGGGATGGCTCTTGACCGGAAGATTGCGGCTGACGAATCGTAACTTGCCGGTATCGATGTATTTCTCTTTGAGTTGCGGGAACGTCTGCTGGAAAAAGCGGCGGCAATAGCCGCATTCAAAGTCGGTAAACTCAACCAGGACGACTGGCGCATTGGCAGAACCCAGCGAGTGGCGCTCGACCTCGGGCATCGAGACCCGCACCAGCGGCTGGTTCGGCTTTGATTTGGGTTTCGGCCGCGCCCTTGTCGTTGCCGAGGCTGAAGTCGACGGCTGGACAGAATTCGCGGTCGTCAACGTGCGCATCTGCGTTCGCAGGGCCGACACGTCAGCCCGCAACCGGCGCAGTTCGGTCAGAATCGTCTGTTGGATGTCGCCGGGATCTGGCTTCTGGGGGGGCGATGGTCTCACGGAAAGCGCCGTCAAACCAGCGTCCGCCCAGCCGTGAGTTCCATCGTTAAACCAGATTTGGAGCTGCAGCGCTTCCCAGTTCGCGACGACTTCCGGTGCGAATGCCATCATTCCAGCGGCGGGATCCCCAAGCCTTACCTGGTAAGTGCCATCAGCGACATGGATCGCCACCGGTCGGGAGGGCATTTCCGCTTCAATCGGTGCCTCGTTGTCGCCGCTCGTCCACAGCCGTCGATCCGTCTGATCCACCAGGGCAAATTTGAACTGACCCTCCCCGGTAAACGGCTGCCCCGAAACGTTGACCCGTCCCGAGTATTCGATCACCTCCGGCGATTCGGCGGTGGCCGTCTGGCCGCACGCTATCAGAACCAGAATGAATGGAACTACTCTCTGCAAATCAAACATCAGCGTCTATCAGCGGTTCATTTCGAAAACACAGAAGAATGAGTGCTCTTGCGTCGTCTTGCAAGTCCCGGTTGAAAGGAAAGCGGAGGCCGGATTAGCTCCGACCCCCGCCCGCAAGACAAGAAACCTCGTCGGTTAATCAGTAAACAATCATCCTCTCGTTGCTATTTGCCGCAGTCCGACTGGGCGGCGGCACTGACGATCGCGCTTTTCTCTGCCGCGGTGATGAGGCCAGCCTTTTTGAAAGCGTTGGCCGTCTGGGTCACGCACTTCACGTAGGCTCCATGGTTCTTCCAGTCGCCGTCGCACGGGCACAAGTCGGTAATCGAACAACCGCCACTATCGACGACTTCGCCCGGGGCAGTGGCTGGGCACTCGTCATCGCCGTCGAGCACGCCGTCGTTGTCATCATCTGGATCGCAGGCATCACCAAGTCCGTCTAGGTCGCTGTCAACCTGACTCGCGTTGGGATCGACCGGGCAGTTGTCGTCGCCATCATCCACGCCGTCGCCGTCGTCGTCCCCGTCGCAAGCGTCACCCTGGCCGTCGCCGTCGAGGTCTCCCTGACCCGGGTGACCCGGGTTGGCGTCAAACTGACAATTGTCGGCACCATCGAGTACGCCGTCGTTGTCGTCGTCGTCATCGCAGGCGTCACCAAGGCCATCGCCATCGTTGTCGTCCTGAGCCGCGTTGGCGTCAA
>JBNMNB010000348.1:0-5934 GCA_051270635.1 Verrucomicrobiales bacterium
TTTGCATCACTTTCTATCACACACGCTTGGGAGCGCGGGCTGGCTTAGTTTTCTTTGATGCGGTAGTAGCCGACTGGCAGGGCGATACGTGTTGCATCACTGTCAGTAAATGAGGTGGTCTCGCCATCTCCCTCTACGCCATCGTCCAGCTCGATCCAGACGCCCTCACCGAGATCTTCTCGATACTCGACGGAATACTCACGGCCGTCACGGCTATTCCATTGCAGTGTCACTTCTGTTGCCAAGTGGGTGACTTTGGTGATTTGGAATAGTGCGACTCCGCCAGGTGACCAGTTGATGCCAAAGTTGAATGCGTAGTGCCGTCCACCCTCTTCAGAAGCGTGGCCGTTGCTCAGGACGAGTCCTTCTTCCAGTTCTTCATCGGGCTGGTTGTCATATCCGAACATCCCTGCTCCGTCAGCTGCTGCGAAAGGAATGACTGCGCCGTTTGCATTGTTTCCAGCTCCAGGGTGGCCTTGAAACGCAGCAGCGTGCCAAGTGACGCCCTCTTCAGTAAGGTCGATCATGTTGCTGCCACTTACTGGAATAAAGGGAACTCTCTCCTGTGGGCCTGATTCCTCTGCGATGTGAAGTCCTCCGATGCCGGCGACGATGTATTCATCATTGTCCTCGATGTACTTCACAAGGACGGGAGCCACAGTGTGGTCTCCTGCGGTGCGTGTTTCAGCATGGTAGTAGTTGATGTACTCAACGATGCCAGTGGTCTCTCCTGCCAAATCAGCCGGCGGCTCGATGGGCGATGTCAGGATGACTGTCAGATCCCAGCTATCCGGGGTGCCCAGCCCATCAATCCATTCCTCAGCGCCAAACTCTGGCAATTGGGCCAGCTCCTCGGGTTTTGATGCTGCATCGTTGGGGTCTGTTCCGCTGGCGATCTCAGTACGGTCACTGAAACCGTCTTCATCGGTATCTTGCTTGTTAGGATCCGTGCCGGTGTCCGTTTCATCTACAAAAATGCCTGTGTTTGTTTCTACGCCATCGAGCAATCCATCGTCATCGGTATCGGGGTTTTTGGGATCGGTGAGGTCAATCATGGCAGGGACTTGACCACGGATTTCGCCAGAGCCGTTGTTGCCGGTATGCACATTAACGTAGGTTTCACTTCTCAGGAATCCGGCAAAGTTGTCTTCTGAAAGAACTCCACTACCGGAAAGGGTGCCCTCTTTTTCCCCAGTGGGGGTGAGAGCGAACAGAACACCTGCCGTGGCATCGGCCGCCGCCAGTCCGTGCAGATGGGCTGCGGCGATGTTGCTTGTCAGGCCAGAAAAGCTCCCAGCGATTTCCACCATGCGCGTGTCGGGACTGACGGTTACAAAGGCAAATCCGGTGGGTGTTGCGTCGCCGACAGTGGGTGCGGGAACTTCCTGTGCTACGTTTAGAACAATAGCACCTAACTCTACGCCGTCTCCTCTACCGTCTTCGTCGGTATCAGCGAGGTTAGGAATCAGGCCAAGCTCAAACTCACGAAGATTAGTGAGGCCGTCCTTGTCCAGATCTTGATCCGCATCACTGGCATCTTCAGGATCCAGCCCATAGCGTTCTTCCCAAATGGTGCGCATGCCATCGCCATCGGGATCGGGATCAACGGGTTCGCCTCCCCATGTGATATCGAAATTGAAGAGGTAATTCCGCCCGCCTTCTTCTGCTGCGTGCCCCGATGAAATCTCATCATCAATTTGGAACTCGGTATCCGGTGTCGTGTCCATGCCAAACATTCCCGGGCCACCGTCAGCAGCAAATGGAATGATGCCACCAGCGTCGTTGTTAGCGAAGTCAGGACGTTGACCAATAAATCCGATGTGAAACGTGACATTGTCATCAGATACGCTGAAAGCATTGGAGCCGTCTTCCAGCTCAAATGGGACATCTTCCTGAGGGCCGGTTTCCTCGGGAACATGGGGCGCGCCAATCCCTACAACCGTATAGATGTCGTCTTCATTTCTTACGAGGAGGGGCCTGACAGTAAATTCTGACGGCTCTGTATTATCAGCGGCATAGTAGTTCCAGCCAGTTACTATTCCGTCTGTCTGGCCTTCTGCTTCCCCATCAGCTGCGATTGGTTGCGTGACGACTACCGTCAGGTCCCAGCCATCGGGCGATCCGCCAAGGTCTGACAACTCTTCGGTGGGAACTCCAAAGGTGGTCATCACCTGAGCACTCGCAGTGGAGAAGGAGAAGGCACTAAACGTCGCAAGAGCCAAAGAGAGGAACGGATTCGATTTCATAATTGGAAGACGAGAGGAACTAACTCGCAAATCCCGAGGCTAAAATATTGACTGCAATTATGCAATGTTTTTGACCGATGCGACGATAACTTACTAATGGTGAGTCACTAACTGCGCGGTATCGACTTCGGTCTCCGCTGGGAAAAGAGTGATTGCTGATGTCCCTGACTGGGAAAGGTAACCTGCGCCTGCTTGCACTTCTCTTGTAATTACAATGCCATTCTTTAGCTTCGCCGTGATAGTAGAACCAGGTTTAGCATCGATGGCAATGCGAACCGATGCGCGGCTGGTCTGGTTCTCAAACACCCGCAATGCTCCGTTATTAATTCCGATGATAAAGTCTGGGCGACTATCATTGTTGGTATCGACTACCGCCAGGCTCTTGGCGTCCTCTGGTATCAGTAATCCAGACTCGCGGGGAGATACGGGATCAAATGTGCCATCACCCTTGCCGCGCAGTAGTAGACTGAGGCCGCCTGCCATTCGGCCGGTTTCAAGTTGTGGCGTGTAGAAATTCTGCACCATGTAGAGGTCAAGCATTCCATCGGCATCGATATCCACGAGAGCTGAACCAAAGGCCGGTGCTGTCTGAGCAATTCGAGGCAAGGGATTGAAGGAAAATTTGCCGCTTCCGTCATTGATCAAGATTCCTGATTCAAGTATTCGCGCTTCGAGCCTGAGAGAGGAATCGAGGTACTGAGGCGTGTAAATTTCCTCCAGAGAGGCGGCAGCGAACGACCGATACGTGCGAAACTTGTCACCCAAATGCGGCAGTGCATTAGTTGAGCAACTCTTGCCGCGCACCGGAAACAGGGTTGCGTCTTCGAATTCGGCTTCGATGATTTGTCTGGTGCCGGAGCCGTCGAAATCTCCGTAGTAGAGGAGAGCGGGAGTGTCGGCACTGGCGTGGTACTTTGTGTTTAACCCGAAGTTGGTGACGGCGTAGTCGATATCTCCGTCATTATCCATGTCGCCTGAGCTGATGCCATTCCACCAGCCAAGTAATTTCGCGAGTCCAGCCTCTTCGGTCGCATCGATAAACTGCCCATCTTGATTGCGAAACAGGCGGATTGGCCCCCATTCAACCGAGAGTAGTAAGTCAACCCAGCCGTCTCCAGTTGCATCCGACCACACTGCTCCCGTCACCATTCCCGAGTTCATTGCTGCGGGGATTCGCGCCTGCGTTTGATCGGTCAAGGTGCCACCGTCATTGATCAGTAGTCGACTGGTGGCACCCATTGGATAGTCGCCTGGAACCAAGCGCCCAGCGATGAAAAGATCGATGTCTCCATCATGATCAATGTCTGCCGCCGCTGCTGCTCCACCGCTGTCGCGCAGGTCAGGGATCTGTCCTGCGGGAGCTTTGGCGAAGCCGCCAGTTCCATCGTTGAGATAGAGCCTGTCTAGAAGATGAGCGGATCCGATGTCTGCTTCGTAACCGCCGCTGACCACATAGAGATCCTGGTCGCCGTCGTTATCAATATCGAAGAAGACGGAGCCCATGTCTTCGCTGGCGGCGTCTTGGTTGAAAGGAGCGCTGATCGCGGCTGAGTAGTTCTTGCC
The DNA here is from genome assembly GCA_051270635.1 of Verrucomicrobiales bacterium. GTDB lineage: Bacteria > Verrucomicrobiota > Verrucomicrobiia > Verrucomicrobiales > DEV007 > JAGROY01. Next base: position 3,810 of record JBNMNB010000348.1, read on the forward strand.
ATCCAGGTTGAGGAAGAGGCTGCCGGAATGGCCAGCTGCACCACTGAGGTATAAATCGTCGAGCTGGTCACCATTGACATCCGCAGCAGCCATGCCGGGGCCGAGCTGTGACATCTGGTTGGGCAAGAGGGGCTGCCGCGCAAAGTCATTGAACAATGATTCGGCGTGAACCGCGTGGCTCAGGCAGCTGGATTCGCGGAACATTGGCTGTGCCAGTTCTTGATTTGCAGGGGAGGTCGGTGGCTTGATTCCCTGTTCTTCGATGGTGTAGAGCATATCAGCCTCCAGGTTTGAGAACTCCTGCTGGATGCCGCTCGGCCAGCGGACGATCATTCGTTGGATTTTGGTGCTGTTGCCCAGTCCGAAGTGTATCGCAGAATCATTGCTGGAAAGAAAACCTGTCGCCGGGTTCATTTGCCGGACTTGAATGCCGGATGTGGTTTCGATCCTGACATTGGCACCAATACCGAAATGATTGCTTTGGCTGCCTTTCAATTGAATGAGAATCGAGTGCTCGTCCGCTGGTGAGTCATTTCTGTAGATCCCTACAGGTTCGTCCAAATTCACCGTGACAAGATCGAGATCGCCGTCGCGATCGAGATCACCGTAGGCTGTCGCGTAAGTCATGCCTTCGTGGTCGAGTCCCCATTCCTTTGCTATAGGCTCAAATCGCAGATCCCCGCGATTCACAAAGGCAAGGTTTTTCTCTTTCTGAGGTGGGTAGTCTTCGAATATATCCCAGTCGGTCTTACCGATTCTCAAGCGAGACATGGGAAGGTTTTTGATGATGTCAGACTCCGTGAAGGGGCGCGACATACCATTGCTGATAAAGACATCGACGCGTCCATCATTATCAAAATCCGCCAGCTTGGGTGCCCAGCTCCAGTCCGAGTTTCCCATTCCAGCCATGTAGGCCGCATCCAGAAAGCGTCCCGTTCCGGTATTGATGAATAGGGCATTGCGCATGTGCTGCGGTGGATTAGCAGAGGTCATGAACCAGGTCTTGCTGGCCATGTCTCCCATTTGAGCTTTTGCTTTGAAGTGCGTTGTCGCCGCCATGTCGACTGAGAAGAAATCCAGGAGGCCGTCGTTATTTACATCCGCCACGTCCGCCCCCATGGAATACCAGGTGGTCTGCGGCACACTTTCCTTAATCACGTTGCGAAAGCGCGGCTTGCCCGTGGAGTTGGATGCGGTCTCGTTAAGATAAAAGTGGTCGGAATCTTCAAAGTCATTGCCGACATAGAGATCCATCTGACCGTCGTCATTTGCATCCCACCAGGTGGCGGATAGCCCCTTGCCAGGCATGACTGTGAGGTCGCCCGAATAGTCACTGGCGTCGCGAAAGTGCACGGTGCCATTCGCCCCCGTGGGCCCTTCATTGACATAAAAGCGATCACGTTGACCCACTGGGTAGATTTCGTCGCGGCGCTTGTCCCCAAAAATGCCTACGAAGCGAGTGCTGAAATACTTGCGATAGGCGTCTTTTATCGTGGGTGCGCCGTCTTGAAGGAAGGTTGCATTGGCAGGTTGTCCTCCATCGCGTACGAACGAATTCGTCAGGATGTAGAGGTCGAGATCGCCATCGTTGTCGGCATCTGCAAAGGCCGGCATGAGGCTCGCATTTTGATCCGCCAGACCGAATTCTTCTGCCATTTCGACGAAGATTCCGGCTCCATCGTTGATGAAAAGCTCATTCGGGGCGTCATAATTGCAGACGTAAAGGTCAAGGTCGCCGTCGTTTTCGATGTCCACCATCGCCACTCCCGTGCCCCATTTCTCGCCTCCCGTGATCCCGGCCTGCTGCGAAACATCGATGAATTTCCAGGGTTCCTTCTGCAAAAACAGGCCATTTTCACGGGGGCCGTTGGCGAAAAAAAGATCGGGCCGCGAATCCCCGTCCAGGTCACCAATTGCTACTCCTCCGGCAGCGTAACCAAGTGCATAAAGCTTTTTTAATGAATGACTTGTGTCAATTGAATTGATGAAGTCGATACCGGATTCCGAAGCGGAAATCTGAGTGAAGCGCGTGCCGTTCGGGGATGGATCGCTCCGACGTTGAAGCTCTGAAGAGAAAATGGCCTCTTTCGCCGATGATTTCGAATGACTAACCATCATTTGCTCT
>JBNMNB010000349.1:0-5919 GCA_051270635.1 Verrucomicrobiales bacterium
ACGTGCAGAGCGAATTGTCCTTCCTTGTTCGGTTTTGGTTTTCACACATCTAACATAGCGAGGAAGGGCGCTCTGCCAGTCAAATTATGGGAATGCGCCCCCTTGCAGAGATGGCTTCTCGTGGTGCCACGGCACCGGGGCAAGCTAACAACCTCTATCTATCGAATCACAGCTATGGTTTCATTGGCGGCTGGCTTTTCGTCAATAACGGTTCCGTTGTCTGGGAATGGTATGGCAATGGAACCGGGTCTACGGCCTTTGAAGAAGATTTCGGAAGGTATCATTCCAGTTCGCGGGATCAGGATGCGCTTGCTTTTGAGGCACCTTATTATTTGATCTTTCGCAGCGCGGGAAATGATGGGGTCGACAATCCGTCGGACGGCCAGTCGGTTGCCCTCGCTCCTGGCGGCGATCCGGTGGTGTACAGCGCATCTTCCCATCCTCCTGGCGACGGCAATTATCGTGGCGGATTCGAGACCATAGCCTTTTCGGCGGTGTCAAAGAATGTCGTGACCGTCGGATCCGTGAGCGACGCTGTTTCCGGAGGCCTGCGAGACTCCTCGGTGGCAGTGGTGAGCAGCTTTTCCTCATGGGGCCCAACGGACGATGGACGCGTGAAGCCAGATCTCGTCGCTAATGGATCGGGACTCTATTCAACTCTAAATGGTAGTGACAGTTCCTACGGAAGTATGAGCGGTACGAGCATGGCATCGCCCAATGCAACTGGGACGGCTGGACTCTTGATAGAGTTGTATCGAAGTCTGTTTTCGGGAGGAGCGATGCGCTCGAACACGCTTAAGGGACTCCTGTTGCACACGGCTGACGATCTCGGCAATACCGGACCGGATTACCGCTATGGTTGGGGGCTGATGAACGGGAAAGCTGCGGCCGATCTCATCCACGACCACTCCAATTATCCGGCCAAACAAGGCCTGACCGAGGACGAAGTTTCTACTGTCACAACCACGAAGACGTACCCGTTTGTGTGGGATGGAACTTCCGCCATCCAAGCCACCCTTTGCTGGACCGACCCTGCTGGCAATGCCACCTCAACATCTGACCTGAGGACACCCCGCCTCGTCAACAATCTTGAACTAAAGGTCACGGCACCGGACGGTTCCGAGTTCTATCCTTTCGTCATGCCTTTCGTGGGGACGTGGACGCGGGCCTCCATGGATGCTCCTGCAGTTACAGGCGTCAACCATACTGACAATGTAGAGCAGGTTCTCATTCCCAATCCTCCGTCCACTGGTACCTACTCGGCGCGGGTGTCATTCACCGGCAATCTCAGCAACGGACCTCAGGCGTTCTCGCTGGTGCTCTCAGGATCGGCGGATGCGGTCCCACCCCCTCCGCCTCTCGCGATTGAATCTGTTTCGCCCTCATCGGGCCTTGCGGGGCTCGTCACGGTTGATCTCACGGGGACGAGCTTTCGAAGCGACTCAAGCGTGAAGCTGTTTCGCAACGGTGAAACCGATCGAATGGCCGAATCCGTCCAACTCATTGGCGAGTCGCTGCGCTGTACCTTCGACATGACCGGAGCCACGACGGGTTTCTGGGATGTTTCGGTGGCGAACACCGATGGCGAGACGGCGACGCTAACGGACGCCTTTACGGTCATCGGCGCCCTCTGGAGCGAGAGTTTCGATGGATCTCCCTCAGCATGGAGCAGCAACCCCACCCGTGGGGACAACGCTTGGACCCTGACAACGAGTCAAAGTCACTCGCCCGCCACGTCATACGGCACCAGTGCCCCGTCCTCTTCTACCACGACCTACCTCACTTCGCCGTCGATTCCCGTGCCTTCCAACGCCAATGACCTCCAACTGAAATTCTGGCATCTATTCGACCTTGATACCAACGGTGACGGCGGTCGGATACAATACTCTGTCAATGATGGAAGTTGGACTGACATTGGGACCGATGCCACCTTTGCCAGCAACGGGTACAACACGACGGTTCAAAGTCGCGGTCGCCCCAGTTCTCGGAGCGACTATGCGGGTCAAGACGCCTGGTCTGGCAACAGCTCCGGCTTTGTCGAAACGATTGTGAACCTTAACACAATAACTCTTTTTGCGGGCAACCAGCTTCGTTTTCGGTGGGGCCTAGCAACCGACGGTCGTGCGGGGGGAACGGGCTGGAACGTGGACTCCATCGTCTTGATCGGCGGAGGAGATCTTGTCAATCAACCTCCTGACATTCTCACGCTGCCCGATTCAAGCGCAACCGAGACCGAAACCGACATTGATGGTAATGTGTGGGAGGTTGTCCGGGGAACGGAAACGGGTCTTTCGGTGAGTGCGACCGATGACGGGGGCGAATCGAACCTGACCTACACGTGGGGAGTTTCCGCGTCCCCCGGCTCGCCCGTCTTCTTTTCCGACAACGGAACCAACAGCGCCAAGTCAACTACGGTGAGCTTCGAATCACTCGGCGACCACATTCTCACCGTCCGCATTAGTGATGTCGAGGGACTCACAGTGACAGGAGAAATCCGGGCAAGGGTCGTTTCGGAGTTGAGTGGGGTTGTGATCTCTCCTCCCGCTGTGAGCCTTTCAGTAAATGCCTCGCAAGGCTTCCATGCGGAACTCGTCGACCAGTTTGGCGGTTCGATCGAGGATCCTAGCGCTTTGTTTGTATGGGCAGCTGGTGGCGGGGGAACCATCGACTCGAACGGGCTGTTTACAGCCTTTCAGGCTGGGGGACCGTTTGGGGTGACAGCCACCTATGCCGGGTTTTCTGGCACGGCCAATGTCACGGTGACCCCGGCCAACGCCACTCTGTCACTTTCTAACCTGAGTCAGGATTACGACGGGTTACCCAAATCTGTGGTGACCACGACCGACCCTCCAGAGGTGGATGTAAGCGTCACTTACAATGGCTCTCCCGATCCTCCAGTCGCTGCTGGCACATTCAGTGTTGAGGCGGTCGTCACCGATCCCAACTATCAGGGCCAGGCCAGTGGCAATCTTAGTGTCTCATCCAATTTTTTGTATTGGCAGACACTAGAGTTTACTCAAGAGGAGATCGATAACGGGCTCGCGGACTCCACGGTCGACAACGACGAAGACGGGCTCGTCCATTTGCTTGAGTACGCACTCGGCACCGATCCTCACCGCTTCACTTCTGGCTTGGAATGGTACCTAGTGGACGGCGGAAACGGAGAGCCTCGGTTTGAACTCGAATTTACTCGCCCCATTGGGTTGCCAGATATCAGTTATTTTGTCGATGCTGCCGAGTCGCCCGGTTCGGCGTCCAGGGAAACGTTAACCAATTTTATCATTTCTCCCATTGAGAACACAGACATGGAAAAGGTTGTCGTTCGCGACGATTTGGCGGCACCTGGAGCGGTTAGACGGTTTCTTTGGCTCCGCATTGAGAGGAATTGAACACGCAGACGGGGCCGCATCGCCAATGAATTGATCCTGCTAGAATGGGATCACCTCATACAAGATCCTCATTCCGGGCCCTATAACGCCAAGACCCGACTTCTCGCCCAAGCGTAGAAACCGATCATGTCGATGCGATAGAATTTCGCGCTGTCACCCAGGTGCGCAGGCTGGCAAAATCACCCGCACCCGAGGAGATGAAGGGGGCGCTGGGCCTTGAGAAACTCATTGCTAGTTTCGATGATCAACATCCAGGACGAGGGTATTTCGGCAAGCCACGCGGCTGGCTCACTGGTGACAAGGTGTCCACAAGGGAGCTAGCAGAGGCACCAGAGTATGATTCGCTTGAGTCAATGGCGGAGCACGTGATCAATGCATTGATCGTCCCAACACCGCCGTGGCTTTGGCGGGTTGTTTCATTTGATTAATCATGCTGCTGCGCTGACGGAACTCGACGCCCACGGCTACGCCGAACTTGCTCACAAGGGGCTGACGGCGCATTGGCATCATCTTAGACTTTATCGCACACAGCCAAACTTAGAAGAGGAGCTGGGCAAATTGGAACGCACTTCCGAAGATCCCTTCAAGCCAGACTACTGGAGCCACACCGAGTCGACGCAATGGGGTGCTTGGCTCACCCATCGCATCAAGACCCTCTGCGGATTCCACACCCTCCTACGATTCAATTGATGACCGAGCGAAACGGGACAGGGCTATTGAACAGTTCGGCTACTTGCTAGCATGAATTGCGAGTGCCCTTGAGAGGAGTAGGCTATTTGATTCTCTTCTCCGCGAATTGGCCGGAGGCTTGGATTTTATTTCGCTTTCCCGTCTAATGGGCACCTCCGGAAACCTCATGCGGGCTAGTGCTTGATGAAATCCCCGCGGTCTTCGTTGCTAAAGCGCCCACTATCCCCAGATGGCTTAGCGTTTATCGCCTCGCCAGCGGGAATTTTCTCTGCGACCCATTCCCACAGCAGGTTTCCGGAGGTGCCCTAATTAAAGTGGCCCTCCGTCAGGTTGGCTGGATGGTTTCGCCTACCTCTGGAAGGTGACAGGGGCCAGTAGGCAGTTTCAGGCTCGAAAAAAAGCGGCCTTGCGGTTTCACTACCGAATCTAAGTCTAGCGAAACCGCTGCCTCAACTTTGATGCAGGTCTGGACGATGGTTTCCGGAGAGATGCTGTGCCGAGTCGGCGCCCATAACCCCTTGATCATCAGTAACCAAGACGACTCTGACTGATCCTGATTTCTTCGGGATTCGCTGATTCAGGCCCAGCCAATCTGACGGAGAGCCATTAAAGTTGACAACTCTTTTATTCTTAGCCTGTTTTGAAGATGAGACTTGCTGCGACTCTTCCTTTCCTATGTATGGCCCTCGGCGCACTTCAGGTAACTAACGCCGATGTTATTCTTGGCCAGGGGAGTGATTTCGAAGATGGAAGTCTTCAGAACTGGACGCCCCTACTTGAGAATACCAGCAATGTCCCAGGCGGGCCTGGTGCCTCTACCCGATTTCTTCAAATCCTCCCTGCCTCGGCAAATACACGTATTGCCGCTTTTAATAACGTTGATTACGTGGGGAGTATCTCGACTGACGTTCTGGCATTCTCGATTGATATGCGGCGCCCTCTCAATGAACCCGCTCTTGAAATGCGGCTGGTTCTGATGGGGCCTTCCGATCGTGATCGCTGGACCTCAACGGTGTTTCAGACCGTGCCAGGAGATGGCCTGTGGAAGACTTATCTCTTCTCTATCAAAGAAGAAGATCTAACACGTGTGTTTGGAACGGGAACGTATAGCCAACTGATAGCATCGCTTGATCGATTGATGATTCGGTGGGACGATGACACGCCAAGTTCGAGAGGAACCTCAGGTGGAACAGGTTCTCTAGGAATAGATAACGTGTTGGCGATCTCCGAACCCACTGGCTTCGATGTCTGGGCTACGGAAGACATTCCAATCGGTAATGATCGCACCTTCGCCGGTGATGGAGACGGCGATGGTGATACCAATGGCTATGAATACAGTGTGGGTGCCGAAGGCGGGATCTCGGATACCGATTCTGATCGCAAATTGAGTCTCACTCCGAAACTGAATGGTTCTAACATGGAAGTTCAGTTCGGGTTTCTGCTAGGAAATGCAGAGTTGATCTGGGAGGTCGGACGTAATGATGACCTCGGTCAGTTCAATCAAATCTATCGCCGCGAAAATGGCGTTGAAACGTTAGGCGCGGACATCGAAGCGATGATTGACCCCACAGATAGTAGCAAGCTGATCGTCACCGACAAGAATCCTGTCACGCGAGCGTTCTATCAGTTGCTCATCACCCTGAAAATCAATCCCTAACCGAACTACGTTCGGGGTTAGTCCAGTCGAACGATGCGATAGAATCGATCCCTGACGAGATCGCTAGGTGTATCAGCCATGGAAGCCGTGAGCCCGTCGGCGACAATCTCCCCTATGGAAGCCCACTGGTCGGGAAGGAGGCTATCGCTGAATTCTAGTCGGTACCTTTTCCCGGATTCTGAA
>JBNMNB010000350.1:0-5916 GCA_051270635.1 Verrucomicrobiales bacterium
TGACACGCATTCACGGTGTGGGCGATGGGGCGACCTGGATCGCCGCGCAATACGAGGAGCAATTCGGCACCCAGGGCAGCTACTTGCTCGACTTCTACCACGTGTGCGAATACCTGGGCGAGGCGGCAGAGGGTTGCCCGGGCGGAAACACGCCAACCGGGAAGAAGAGTTGGATGGAAAAGCAGAAGACGCGGCTCAAAGAGAACAGATACGAGGAAGTGATCGGCGAGCTGGAAAGCAATCAGGAGGCGGAAGAAGTGGCCGAAAAGGAAGCGCCGGTGCGCCGATGCTGGCGTTACTTGAGTAACCGCAAAGACCAGCTTGACTACAAGGGTGCGATCGAAGCGGAGCTGCCAATAGGCTCCGGGGAGGTCGAGAGCACCCACCGACACCTGCTCCAGCAGCGCCTGAAAATCCCCGGAGCGTGGTGGAAGAAAGAGACCGCAACCGACATGGCCCAGCTCCGCGTGATGCGCGCGAACAATGAGTGGCGAACCTTCTGGCAGGAGAAAGCTGCCTGACCACCGCTTTCATTCACACCCCACGTCGCAACCATTGACAAGGTTGCGCCGAATCCCTATCAAAGTGGAAGACATGACGTCCCTTGATAGCCTAGAGTCGGGAGGTGCAGCCCGTTCTGCCTCACAGGCTGATACGTCGGGGTGGACGGTTCCGAGTCTGGAACAACTTCGGGGAAAGGTAGCAGGGTACGAGTTCAACGATATTCTCGGTCGCGGCGGGATGGGCGCTGTCTACAGGGCACAGCAGCGATCGCTTGATCGATCCGTTGCCATCAAGATCCTGCGACCGGTTGCTGAAGATGGTTTGTTCCTGGCCGAGCGGTTTGAGAACGAAGCGCGCACGATGGCACGCTTGAACCATCCTAACATCGTTGATGTTCTTGAGTTCGGCCAGACTCAGGATGGCGAAATCTACTATATCGTGATGGAGTTTGTAGAGGGGAAGGATCTGGCGGTATTGATTGACGAATCTGATGCACTCCCGCAGGAGGCAATATTGGCGATTGCCAGCGAGGTCTGTGAGGCGCTCGCCTACGCGCACTCCCAGGGTGTCATCCATCGCGACATCAAGCCCGCCAACATCCTGCTATCAACAGAGCGAAAAGTGAAGGTGGCGGACTTCGGGCTTGCGAAAGTGATTGATGGATCGACGTCGCGACACGCTGCGCTGACGCAATGCAACATGGCTCTGGGCACTCCTGCCTACGCCGCGCCCGAGGTGATTGCGGCAGAGGGTGTGCCAGACCAACGTGCTGACATCTTTTCTCTTGGAGTCGTGCTCTATCAAATGCTCACGGGCGAGCTACCGCGAGGGATGTTCATGTTGCCATCGGAGATGCGTCCAGATCTCGACGGGCGATTCGACACGATCGTTTGCAAGGCGATGGACCCCGAGCGAGACGGGCGCTATCAGAGTGCCAAGGAGATCGGTAATGCCCTCGCCGAGATTGGCGGTGGCTCGCTACAGCGTAGTGATAGTGCGGCCTCGAAGCCCCGTCGGAGGTTGTCGTGGAGGAACATGGCTGCTCTCGCCGTACTGACGACAATTGCGTTGGTCAGTGTTGGGGTGTTGAGCCGAAGTCTCACGACGGTGAATGCTCCGGTTGCCGCAGATGCCGGGAAAGTGGAAGGATGGATCAACTTATTTGAGGGTTTGGGTGTTGAGCCGCGCGGTCTAACAGACACCTGGTCGATGCTCGATGGGGAACTGCGTTCTCCAGAGTCTGCTATCCTGGGGCATCAGACGATCGAGCTGCCGACTATCAATCCTCCACTGAATTATGACATGCGTGTCCGTCTAACCCGTCATCGTGGGGAGGCCGCCGTCATGTTAGCGTTTCGTCACGGTGATGCCGGTGGGAGTTTTCGTCTGGATTCATGGACAGGCGAGGGGCGCACCTACTTGGCGCGCTTTTTTCAGATCACAGGCGAACAAGTTGGAGCAACCCATAGACAGCAGGGCTTCTACCTTCCCGTTGGCTCACCACATGAGATCATAGTTCAGGTTCGAGACGCGCGGATCACGGCTTCGTTTGACGGTCAGCAACTTGTCTCGTGGAAGGCTGACTGGTCACGCATCGCGCAAACCCAGCCTGAATCCGAGGGCGCGTTCTTCCCGCCGGGTGCTGTCGATCACCCGATCTTCGGTGTTGGTGTCTGTGCGGCCGACGTCACGTTCCATAGCGTGGAGCTTCACCCTAGATAGGCCACATGGAACGAGGATATAGTCGGCGCGGGAAAGCGCCCTCGATCGAGGAGGTGCAGGAGGTGTTCGCTTCCTATGAAATACTGGCCTTGCTCGGCGAAGGTTCTGCGGGTGTGGTCTACAAGGCCCGGCAGCGCACGCTCGATCGGCTAGTGGCAATCAAGCTTCTTCTGCCGCCGGAAGAACTAGATCTCCTCCATTCGAATCAACGCTTCGAAAACGAAGCCCACGCGCTCGCGCAGCTGAGCCATCCTAACATCGTGTCTATTTATGACTTCGGTCAAACCACAGATGGGAATTACTTCTTCATCGCGATGGAGTTCGCCGACGGTTCGGACCTGGTCGATGCGATTCGGTGTGCCGGGCGTCTAACCCAGGACAGAGCGCTGGAGATCATGGAGACGGTTTGTGATGCCCTGGCTCACGCCCATGCCCAGGGCATTATTCATCGCGACATCAAGCCTGCTAACGTTCTGATCAGCTCGACGGGGCAAATCAAGGTCGCGGATTTTGGGATCTCCAAGCTCACGGGCTCTAAGCAATCGCCCCATCATTTGCTCACGCAGCCAAACATGGTCATGGGTACCGCCGACTATGCTGCGCCGGAAATCTTGACGCCTGGCGGGAAGCACGACGAACGTGCCGACCTTTTTTCACTGGGCGTGATGTTCTATCAGATGATTGTCGGTGAAGTGCCGAGGGGGCGGTTCAGGCTACCCTCGATTAAGCGTCCTGAGCTTGATCCGCGCCTTGATGGGATTATAGCCAGAGCTTTGGAGCCCAACCCGAATCGACGTTATCAATCAATCGGCGAACTACACCACGACCTCAAACAGATCCGCTTGGCGCCTTTCAATGCGAGGCCGAAAGCTCGAAGGCTGATCTGGCTTGGGTTCGGAGTGGTCATCGTGACTATCATGGCGGTAGCTCTCATGAAAGGGAAAATAGCACCGTTCGCCACTCATCCGCCACCTATTGCATCGCTGCCATCGCCTGGGGTTGGCGATGACTGGTTGAATTTGCTAGACGGATTTAACGTAATAAAAAACGCCAAGATGAGACCATGGCAGCTTGTGGACGGAGAGCTCCGAACGCCTATTGATTCAGCCAACAACGAGCACGAGACCATCGAGTTTCCCATAGCAAGCCTTCCCCAAAATTATGACCTGAGGATCGAACTCATGCGGAACAATGGCATCTCATCAATGACCATTCCCTTTCTCCATGGTGACTCGGCCGGCTGCATTGAAATCGACGCGTTCACCAGCAACAAAGATCCCTACCTATCTCGGCTTGGCAACGTCGGAAGCGATATCGGTGGCCCCTACACCTATGGGAAGAATCTGTTCCTTGGTCAGGGAAAGCGGCACGTGCTTCTGCTAGAGGTTCGCGATCAGTCGGTGACTGTCCTTCTGGACGAGGAGGTTCTTCTCCACTGGCCGGCCGACTGGCCGCAACTCTATCAGTCCGATGACTATTACTTGCCAACGGAACTTGTCGATCATCCGATCCTTGGAGTCTGCGCCTGCGCTGATTTCACATTCAACCGCATTGATATTCGCAAGGCGGCGGACTAGCGAAACAGCCTCAACTGTCTGGAGACTACAGGGATGTCATCAGGGACATCAGGTGCTCAAGCTCTCCCTCCACTTCGGATGGATCGACAACGGTTTGCGCGACTTCCTCTTGGATCAGTAGACGATAACGTTGCCGCATGCGGTGGACCTGCAGACGTACGACACGCTCGTTGACACCCATCCGTACTGCGATATCCCGGTAGGACGTAGCGTTTGCCCCCAGCGGCAAGAACTCACTAAGGTGGTTATAGGCATTCTCATTGCCCCCCTCCATGAAGGCGTCGCGGAGCCTATCTGAAGCGTCGGTGAGAATAGACACCGCCCAGGCCCGGTCAAACAGCTTGTCAGGGCTGTCCCAGTCCCGAGGTTCAAGCTTGTAACGTGCCTCGGCTCCCGCATCTTCGAATGAAATGATTATCTGCGCACCCCCGCGTTTCAGGGCGCGATTGAGCCGCTGCTGATCGCTGAGGTGTCTCTTGAGCACACCCAGCAAATACGACCTCAGCCTGCCTACTTCCTCTCGCGCAGTTGCGAGCGCGCCTTCGCTGATCAGCCGGTGGAAAAATCCTTGGGTCAGATCTTCGGCGTCAGATGGCGAATGGCCTGACCGCCGGAGATAGACGTAAATCGGATACCAGTAGCTCTGGCAAATTGATTCCATCGCCTGTCGCGCCTCGGCTTCCGTGCCCAGACGCACCACCTTGACGAGGCTCCAGTGGGTGGATGGGAAGGAGGAGGAGTCAGAGGGCATTCAGGAGTAAGTGGCATTAAAGCAGAAGACGGTGCCCGGTGCCAATTGATTAAGGGCGGCGCTATTGTCCGCCGCGATGGACCCAGGGGCCTCCTGACAACACTCATCTTATACAATACGCTCACTCTTAGTTGTTTATGCCGTTTCCTGCATCTCAGGAATGGTAGTCAGCCAGACACGATTCGGAAAAATCAGTAAAAGATATACCTGATTGGAAACATTCTTTTCTGAAGCGGGTCAGGAAGTGGTATGAACTCTCCATTTATTGTCAGCTCAGTTTTCGTCCTTATCGCTCTCCTTATCTGTTCTGCCTCTGGTGAGTTGGTGATTTCAGGCAACGGCGGGCTAGCGCTCGAACAAGAAGGGCCCCAGGGGCCCACGGCGCCAGGTGTTGGAAATGTGGCTGCGGGCAAGACGGTGTTTTTTCTGAATACCCATCCAGCCGATCCCCACAAAGACGCCAAGGTGACTGATGGTATCTATGGAAATGGCAGCAGTTGGCTTGGCATCACTCAAAGCACCTACGTCGGCATCGATTTGGCGAGTTCCACGAGCATCAACAAAGTCGCTTTCGGGCGGAGCAATGTCATCACAGGCGATCCCTGTGCAGGTGGTGTCTGCACGGATCGATGGACCGGCATCTACACCCTGCAATACACCACCGTCGCGAATCCGAATGTAAACACCACAAACTGGACCACGATCGGTGATTTAAACTATCAATCTGCCGGCGGACCGAACTTTGCCAACCCGCATCGGCGCCATGTCTATTCGTTCACTGCGGTCAATGCCACCGGAATTCGCATCAAGACCCAGGCGCCAGACGACCAGGGTGGCTCTTGGATGGCCATTGATGAGATCGAGCTCTATAGCCCTCCACCTGCCGAACCTCCCGCAGCGTATAGCTACACCACTCCGGCGACCTATACGATCGGTGAAGCCATCACCACAAATGCCCCGAGCAGCTCTGATGATGGGATTTCATATGCTGTTGTCCCTGCGTTGCCCGCAGGATTGACGCTGGATCAGAACTCGGGCGAGATCACTGGCACCCCGACCGTGGTTGCCGCGATGGCGAATTACGTCGTGACGGCAACCAACGAAGGCGGGTCCACTACGGCGACACTGACGATCACAGTCATTGAAATGCCAGTCTCCCCTCCCACTTCGCTGGCCTACTCTGCCCCGTCGGCCACTTATACAGTGGGTGAGACCCTGCCGCCAAATACGCCCACCAGCTCTGGCGGTGCGGTGAATTCTTACTCCGTTTCACCGGCGCTTCCCGCCGGGCTGATGCTGAACACAAGCACCGGCGTCATTAGTGGAACGCCCGGGGAACTTATACCTGCGACTGCTTATTCG
>JBNMNB010000351.1:0-5889 GCA_051270635.1 Verrucomicrobiales bacterium
AGATACGGATTCTTGTCGTCGAAGACAATCCTGGCGATGCGCAATTGATCGCGCAATGCTTTCATGAAGCGCCCCATCGTCTGCCATCGGAGATTACGCACGCCACATGCCTGGATGAAGCGCTGCAAATTCTTGAACAAGAATCTACGGACATCATACTGCTGGATCTTTCGCTCCCGGACAGCAATGGGCTCGATACTTTTAAGGCCATCAACCAGAAGGCGCCACGCCTGCCGATCGTTGTCCTGAGCGGCAACGAGAACGAAGAGCTCGCTGCCGAGATTGTGAAGCTTGGCGCACAGGATTCATTATCAAAAGATTTTCTTGGAGACGCATTCGCAGCGCCGCTGATCAGACGAACGGTGCGCCATGCCATCGAGCGAAAACTGGCGCATGAGACGCTCAAAACGATGCAGATGCAGCTTATTCAGGCAGAGAAGCTGGAAGGCATCGGTCGCCTTGCTGCGGGAGTAGCGCATGAAGTTAGAAATCCCTTAGCGCGAGTCTTGCTGGGCATCGAATACCTTCAGGGCGGAATTGAGGAAGGAGACCCAAATTTACCGATTGTGCTTGAGCGGATGGCCTCTGCAGTGGACCGCGCGGACACCATTCTGAGAGGAATGCTCGATTTCGCATCCGACCGGGGACTCACTCTCGAAGACACGAATGCTAACACATTATTAAAGAGTGCTCTGCTGCTGGTGGAGCACGAACTCAAAAGCCGAAGCATCACAGTGGTCGAAGATTTAGAATCTCCGCTGCCAAATTTAAGAGTCGATCCTCGAAAAATGGAGCAAGTGATCATTAACTTGATCATGAATGCCGCCCACGCAATGGATGGCAAAACAACCAAAGTGCTCACGTTGAAGACTTCCAGCGCCGTCATGGAAGGCATCGCCCCCAATCCAGGTGCTCGGACGCGGGAACATCTGCGATCGGGCGACAAAGTAGTGACAATCTGTATTGAAGACACAGGAGGTGGAATTCCAGCCGACGCCCTGAGCAAGATTTGGGATCCATTTTTCACCACCAAAGCCACGGGAATAGGCACGGGATTGGGGTTGAGCGTTACGCGCAAAATAATGGAACTGCACCAGGGACAGATCACTCTGGAGAACACGGAAAACGGGGCGGTTGCCAAGATTACCCTCAAGGAATCCTGATCTACGAAAGAAATTGATATTGTCGCTGATGGGAATCATGCGAACTCCAGCCTTGATCCCTTGTACATTTGTTCATAGCCTTTCCTTGATCGAAATGGTGCGCAATCGCCACTGCATTATATTAACTCCCAGCCCCCTATTAAGACATGGACTCGACCACTCGCATTCTAATTATTGACGACGAGAAAGAGTTTACTGATTTATTGCAGATGCAGATGCGGCGCTCGGCGAATGTGCATCTCAGGGTCGTCAACTTGTCCACTGAAGCCGTCGAAGCCGCGCGCCAGTTTAAACCTTCACTCATCCTTCTCGACATCGTCATGCCTGGCCTGGATGGCGGAGAACTGCTTCATCTGTTTGAGGCAGACAAGGATTTAAAGGAAGTGCCGATCATCGTCGTGAGCGCACTGACAACGCACGATGAGACATCCAGTGGCCTCACCGCCAGCGGACACCCACTGATCGCAAAACCGGTGAAGACAGAGCAACTAATCTCGCGTATTGAAGATCAACTCGGGCACACCATCAGGCATTGACTACCGAATGCCGAATGAAGTCTGCATGATCAAATCACACATCGATGGTCGCCAGTCCAGATGCTGGATTGTCGTTGTCCAACTCCAAGTGGGCTTTTACGCAATAGGATAGCTTACGCCAACTGGTTGGCTTAGGCAGGTGCAGGACGTGATCCATTGTCACTGCCTCGACATTCGTCCCTTCCAGTAGCGCAGTTACCACGATCACCGGAATACTGCGAAAATTGGATTTCTCACGGATTTTGCCGATCAATTGTGCGCCATCAAGATTGGGCATCTTCAGGTCAATGATGCAAAGATCGGGCTGAAATTCTTCAACGACTCCCACTGCACGGCGAGAATCAGATTCAGTGAGGAATTCGTATTCGTTGGATCGGCCGAAGTTCATCTGCAACAGCGCAAGGTAATCCTGCTCGTCATCGACAGCAAGGATTCTGCGTTTTCGGCTACCGACAACTCCTGCTAAACGATCCGCAAAAGCATCCTCTGTGACGCAGGCATTCTGGCAGGCGAGAATGAGATCAATGGAAATGCCGTTCTGACACGCATCATGCAGCAGTGTGCGGATCTCCCCTTCATCCAGCCATGCCCGACTAGTATCATCAGTGGCAGCAATCAGATTTTGACGGAAAGTCTCCCATTTTGGATCTGACTGATGGTATTGCATTTCCCTCGCAGCTTACACGACGGCACCCGATCGGGCAAAACAGAATTACAGACCTGTCACAGCAGGATCAGCTTCTGCAACTGTAGGCAATTGCGCCAAAATCCCCCGCCAGACAGCTTTTGTTCTCTTAAGTAATTGAGCCAAGAGACTTATCTCGTTCTGAAAGTGGGTCAGCACCTCAGATTTGCATCTCCTGGGAATCACTTCAGTCCGCAAAAAAACTCCCTTCAACCGTGAGGCTGAAAGGAGTTTTCGGGGATTTAAGGGATCAATATATCTGGCTCTATATATGCGACTCTCTCGAGTGACAAAATCGTAACACTGTTGACTGCTTTGGCAGTAAAAATTCATTAGGGATTTCCCCTATTTGCACAGCCGATTTTTCCGGAGCCAGTGAAATGCTTTTTCAGCGCTCTAATAACCACTCAACTCCCTTAATATTAATTCTTTACCAGATTTATATGGCATCAATTAGGTCTCCAGGCGGGCGATGTCTCTGGTAAATTTCTTTAGGGATAGTTCTCTCCGGGAGCGACGCTGTGGATGATGGAAAGTTATGTTACGTGCGCTCCCAATGGCATCTGAAAGTCCTGAAAATGTTCCAACGGAAGAATTGGGGGCCCCCAGTTCTAAGCTGGCACATGCATTATTGACGCAAGTCTCTACTGGCACAGCGGGCTTCACTGGCAGTGCCGACGGAAAGATCGATTGGTCTGTCGCCTACCGAGATCATGAGCAGGGATTGCGGAAACTGGCAGCTTACCGCATGGGCGGAGAGGCCAGCGCGATCGATGATGTCATGCAGGAAGTCGCAATTGCAGTTCTAAGCACTGAATCGACCGCAGAGAAACCCAAGGATCCGCAGAAGATCGGGCCCTGGCTTCGAGCTGTTACGATTCACAAGGTGCAGGACTTCTGGCGAAAGGTTCAACGCAGGCATCGCTTGCGTGATCGATTGAAGATCCATGCTCCATTCACCGCAGGTGACGCGCCACTCTCTCCCTGCGATTGGGTGCTGCGCATTGAAAACATCGATGCTGTGCGTGACGCGATGGGCGCACTGAAAATCCAGGATCGCGAACTACTGGAGCAAAAATACCGCGAAGACATCACTTGCAAAGAACTGGCAAGCCGACACGGCGTCGCCATCAAGACAATAGAATACCGACTCAAACAGGCACGCGCACAGCTGCGCCGAATCCTACATCGCTCTCCCCCCCACTCTGATCTTTAAAGTAGAATCCCTATGAAAGTCGAAGCACTTCTAGAGAACATTCAGCGTCTCGCTGACGGTGACCTGACCGAGAAAGAACGCAGCAAAACCCTGCTCTGGATCGAACAAAGCGCACCGTGCTATTGGCGAGACCTGTCGCTTGCCTATACTGAGGCACAGATCTTCACTGAAGCTGCAGGCGAGCAGAAACTCACCGAGCTTCCTCCTTTGAGGCAGCATTCCTGGCTCTCTTCAGCGGCCAAGCTCGCGATCGCAGCCAGCCTGGCGACAGGACTTTTCGCTGCGGGATTCCTGGCAAATTCTCGTTACACCCCTGAACTTGCAGATCACAATGCGCCAGCCAATCTCGCATTACCTCCTGCGAACTCTGTCAGCCTGGCAGGATTGAGCTCAAACAATGCTCTTCCTGTTCCTGCTACAGATCCAGTAGACAAAGCGCGGAAGCCTGATGTTAAGCGCTCAATTGCTGCCGTGAAACGCCTGAACGCGGCGATCGCTGACAGCGGATATGAAGCATCACTGTTAACTCGCTACGTATCGCAGCAATTGGACAGCGGCGAACGCATCGTTATTCCGGTCAACAAAGTGATCGTTCGCCATCGTGCTGAGTAGCCCCCCCCTAACACTATTAAAAAAATCTCACCCGTTAACCTCCATGAAAAGTCAGTCTCAATTCCGCATTCTGAAGTCCTCACTCACCGCGAGTGCTTTCGTTCCCACACTGCTTATGATCGCCCTAGCGGATGAATCAAAAAAGAACGACGATGTTGCCAAAGAAGTTGTCGAGAGCGTGGAAATCGAAATCGAACCTGGCGGATTCCTGATCGAATCCGACGGCGAAGTAGTCGAGTTTCAAGCAGGCAGTGGGAAGCGCAAGATGTCGGTCAACTTCAACGAGCTCCTTGGAAAAGATGCTGGCGGGTTGGGTGAAATGATTTCGAAACTGGTGCAGGAACACCCTGAGCAAGCGAGTAAGCTGGCGCAGTCTTTTCTCGGCGGCAATCTCATGGACATCGTGCAGCACGAATCAGAATCGTTTCCCGAAATGTTTGCTGCAGGAATTGAGGCAGCCCCGTTTTACATTGGAGTAGAAGTTGAAGTCCCTGACGACGTGCTTCTTTCTCAGCTCAATCTTAAGAAGGGCACTGCTCTTGTAGTGAAGCAGGTGGTCGAGAATTCTCCCGCAGCTGCCGCCGGCATCCAGCAGCACGACGTGTTGACCTCCAGAGACGGCGCAGAATTAAAAGGTCGCGAAGACTTGGTTGTTCTGGTTCTGGCCGCTGGAAGGGCAGAGAAGCCCGTCGAGCTGGTAATGATTCGCAAGGCCCAGGCCAAAGACATTTCAATTGCCCCAGCCAATCGTGAGACCAACGCCTTCGGAACGACATTTTTCGGCGAAGAAATTCTGATACAGAATACCTCCGCCCAATCCCAGAGTGAATTGAAGGCTGTCAGAGAAGAATTGAGCGAGCAACGGAAAATGCTGGAGAGCATTCTTTCCAGACTACCTGACGGCGAATGAGAAGAAACATCGGAGAAAATGCACATTTTCGCATCTACTCCGCAGCTCGAGAACGCGACTTACAGAAAAAAACACGATTTCCGCCCTCTTGTCAGTCGGAAACTATTCAATTTACACCATATTCTTGCGTTTTCCCTTTGACGCCCATCCAATTCGCCCCATATTCATCTGACTAGTCTCCCTTTTATTCAGATTCTTATGAACAAACCAAAAATGGATGGTGCACAAGCCTTAATTCACACCCTGAACGAATTGGGCGTGGAGTATATCTTCGGCTACTCTGGCGGTGCCGCATTGCCTATCTTCGACGCCCTCGAGACAGTTGAAACGAACATCAAGTTCGTCCTTACACGGCACGAGCAAGGCGCCACACACATGGCAGATGGATACGCCCGCGCGACGGGAAAACCTGCGGTTGTTCTGGTCACCAGTGGCCCTGGGGCAGGCAATACCATCACCGGGATCATGACCGCACAGATGGACTCGATCCCGATGATCATCATCACCGGGCAACAAGTCACCTGGATGCTGGGTAAGGATGCTTTCCAGGAGGCGGATATCTTTGGAATTACGATGCCAATCGTGAAACACAGCTATCTTGTCCGCGAGACCAATTCCCTTCCCCGAATTGCGGTTGAGGCATATCGCATTGCGACTACCGGTCGCCCTGGCCCAGTTCTGATCGATATTCCGAAGGACATCAGCCAATCTGACTTCACAGGAGATTTACAACAGGAGCCCGACCTGCCTGGCTACAACCCTGAAGA
>JBNMNB010000352.1:0-5850 GCA_051270635.1 Verrucomicrobiales bacterium
CTGTTCCGCTGTTGAAAATCGCGCCACCTCCTGAATTATTGCCTCCCCCGGAATCCGCACTGTTGTTGGAAAGAATTGAGCTGGAGATCGACAGGTTCGCAGTCGATGCCGTGAAAATTCCACCGCCGCCGACAGCCATGCCGTCAGCATTTCCATTTTGAATGGTCACATCTCCCAGCTGAACAACAAACGAACCAGATCCAATACTAATCACTCGATGAGTGCCGCCTCCATCAAGAATTGTGGTAGCTCCGTCATCGCCAAATATTCTGACGTTCTTGTTGATACCAATTTCCGATCCCTCAGTATACGTGCCATCAGCAATGAACACCAGTCCACCATCGTTCACTCCATTCACGGCGTCTTGAATCGAATCAAACGCGTTTACGCCGAATGTCGCACCAGTCTCTGTTCCGAGATTCGTGCTCGTCCATGTTACGGTGTCCCCTGTAGTCGGGTTCCCTCCAAGGGGAGCAACATCGGTGGTCACAGTAAAATCTCCTGCCGCGTCGACAAAGACTCTGACAGGAACTACGTTCAGAGTATTTGATCCCGATCCCGGCCCAAAGGTCATGAAGGGATCAGTGTAAGAAGCGAAAATCGTAAAAGATCCCAAAATGTCCGCTGGCAGGGTGTAGCTGACTTCTGCTACACCCCCAGCACTAAGTGATGTGTCAACTTCAGCCGTTCCGATGTTGCCGCCTCCGGAATCTTTGACCTGAAAGCTCACCTCCCCTGTTTCAATCGGCGTTCCTCCGCCCGGAGTCGTCACTGTGGCAGTAAGAGTAACCACTTGGGCATCAGAGCTTTCGGAAGTAATTACTGAATCTACAGCTACGTCAGAAGTGGCGATTGCACCAGCATGCGAAGCAAACGACGTAAGCATTAAATAAATCCCCCCAAAGATGAGCTTTGTGGCCACAGGAAAAGAGACGGCAGGAGTATTTCTTCCCCGAAAAACTTGGATCATCATTTGCAATGCTTGTTAGAATGGGTTCCACGCCAAACAGAACATGCCCGCATTTCCTACTGACCTTTCTGACAAACGTAGTTAACTTTAGCGGAGGGTATGCAGGCTGACCGATCCGTCGAGCAAAAACAGTAGCTGAAAATCAACTATTTGGACATCTCGAAAATAAGACTTAAGGCAATTCTTTTTTCTCATTCTTGACGAGTGAGGGACACCTTCGGAAGTCATAAAGTGATCACCGTTTACACGCATCGAAATCTCCTACTCTCCACTGGAAAGTCTGATTTCCCCATCATGTTCACTCGAAAAACATACTCTCGGATTGGTAGAATTACGCTTGAAATAATTCTCACCCCGCATGCGACAAGCGCGTAGGGGTTCCTGTCACTGACACAAGAAGCACCGGCCTTAACGGTGTAGACGGATTTCCAGAGATATCATTTCTTCTTGAGCACCTTTATCCACGCCTTCTTGAAGTCCACATCGTAGTATTCCCCATAGGTTGGTTCTGCTATGAACATTCAGCCGGAGCGAGAAGCGTATCGATATCCTCCATGTCTAACTGCAGAGAATTCGTTGGCGCGTTTTGCAAGATGCCTTCATAGAGGGCTCGCTTCTTTTCCTGCAGGTCGAGGATTTTTTCTTCAATGGTGCCGCGTGTGATGAGCTTGTAGACGAACACTGGGTTCTTCTGGCCGATGCGATAGGCGCGGTCGGTGGCTTGGGCTTCGGCGGCCGGGTTCCACCAGGGGTCGTAGTGGATGACGGTATCTGCGGTGGTTAGATTCAGACCGGTGCCGCCAGCCTTTAGACTAATTAGAAAGACTTCCGCACCACCTTCGCGGAATTTTTTAATTTCTGCATCGCGATCGCGAGTGGCTCCTGTGAGTTTCGCTGTTGTGACATTGAGTTTGCCGCAGGTTTTCTCCAGCAGGTCGAGCATCTTAGTAAAGCCAGAGAAGATAAGGATTCGCCTGCCCTCTTCGATGAGTTCGCGCAGCATGTCAGTAACAAAGTCGAGCTTCGCGGAATCTTTCACCAGCTGTGCAGACGGCAACTTCAAGAGTTTGGGATGGCAACAAATCTGGCGTAACTTCAACAGGGCATCGAGAATCAGCAGGCGCGAGGCTTCGATCCCCTGGCGGGCGACTTCTTCACGAATGCGCTTGTCCATGCTGGCGCGCACTGCTTCGTAAAGTTCCATCTGCGATGGATTCAGCTCCACGTAGCGCACCATTTCTGTCTTAGGTGGCAGATCGTGGACGACGGTGCGCTTGGTGCGGCGCAGCATGAGTGGCGCGACGCGTTGCACGAGTTGATTGCGGCGTTCTTCGTCGCGTTCTTTCTCGATTGGCTGCCGGTAGATGCGACTGAACGTTTTCTCTGTGCCAAGGAATCCAGGAGCAAGGAAATGGAACAACGACCAGAGTTCGCCGAGATGGTTTTCCAGCGGTGTTCCGGAAAGGCAGAGGCGAAATCGGGCGTTAAGTTTACAGATCACTTGCGTCGTCTTTGAGCGCGCATTTTTGATCATGTGCGCCTCATCGAGAACAATGTAATGGAAGCGCTGCTTGAGGAAGATATCGGCATCACGCAGGATGACGGGATAGGAAGTGATGACGAGATCACAGGCCTGCATAAGACTGTGGTAACGCTTCCGTTTGGCCCCCTGCAGGATCATGGTCGAAAGGCCAGGAGCAAATGTCGCGGACTCATCGCGCCAGTTACCGAGCACACTGGTTGGTGCGACGATGAGGCAGGGAAGATCCGCCCGGCCGGTGCGCTTCTCTTCTACCAGATGACACAATGTCTGCACCGTTTTTCCCAGGCCCATGTCATCGGCGAGGATGCCGCCCAGGTCTTTCTTTCGCAGCAGTTGCAACCACTCGTATCCTTCCTGCTGGTAGGGCCGCAGGGTGCCCTGAAATTCTACCGGCGGTGCCCCTTTGCCCTCGCCTGAGGCCTTTGCATCGAGAAACGAGTCACGTAATGCGACCAATTCATGCGGCGACTTCGAGAACAGCCGCTTTCCTCTGTCAGCGGCGACCATCTGTGCTGCCCGCAGTGGATGCAATCGCAGGGCTCCATCATCGAGCAGAATGTCAGGATCGAATAATTCGGTCAAAATACTCAGCACACCGCGCAAACGGCCTGCGGGAATCGGCACGTAGCAGGATTCCTGCTCAACATACACAGGCACCAGCGTCTCATCTGCCGACTCTTCAAGCTGCGCCCGATCAAAGTCACTGCTCTGAAGAAATCCGACGATCACTGGCAGCAGTGAGATCTCGCGGCCATCATGATTCACTCCATAGCGAAAATCAAACCAGTCGATGCTCTGCTCCTCATCATGGTTCGAGACGAGCATGCCAAACCAGTCGTCCGCAGCGGGATTGATGACTTGAATTCCAAAAGAATCGTCGCATTCCATTCGCCAGCCAGCGCGCTCGAGTTGTGGCCAGTCATTGCAAAGAAATTCCGCCCAGCGTTCCTCACGCTTCATTGAATAAGGCGTATCAAATGTCCGGCATTCCTTGAACGCCGGGTCGATCTCTTGCCGATCGAATACCTGGTCGAGCTTGCACAATCCGAACTGGTCCAGTCGCTCAAAATGCTCGCCTCCGGGTGATGCCGAATCAATCACAGCACCATTACCATCGACCATATCGATACGAAGAACGGGCAACCCCCGCAATGGACTGCGGAAGAACAATAACGGATCTGCATCTTCCGACATGGCATTCACCTTCAACAGTGACAAGCGAGGGTAGTGCACTCTGCTACTGCCACCGTGCTTTGCCTTGGCTGCCAGAAACAATGCGACCACCGCACCGGAATTGTACTCGCCACTGGTGGTATCGTGACCATCCACTTGCAGATTGGCGAGATCGCGCCCCTGAATCACCAGGCTGACTTCGTGAGATCCCTGATGAGTGTCCTTCACTCGGCCGAAGATCCCGGCGAAGCTGTCCTGCACGGTGGACGTGACCAACTTGACCTCTGCATCACGGAACAATCGCTGCCCTTCGCGAATGGCCTCGGGCGTGAAAATATCGCCCATCAGCGGCGATTGCTGAAGTGAAAGTTTACTGAGAATTCCGGATGGAGGAACCGACATTAAAAAGGAAAAGGCGCAGAATCAATACCGTGACCGACGGCGTGTCAACGCCTGCGATGACCCCTTAACGTTTCTTTTTCTTTACTGTGCGTCGGCGTTCGCGCACATCAAAGCGAATCGGCAAGCCAACGTAGGGACATTCCTTGCGAATTTGATTCTCAAGGTAGCGTTGGTAGGCATCTCGCATGAGGACTCGTGTATTCACAAACAAGACAATGTCCGGTGCCATGATTTGCTTCAACCGATGCTCGCGAGCGAGGGTCGCGTAAAACAGATTGAGCCGTTTGCGTTTTTCCATCGCCGGCGGATTTAACTCCATCGCCCGCTGCAGCAGGCGGTTCAGCGCCCCCGTAGTCATCGCTTGTTCAGAAGCTTCGCGCACCTTTTCAATCGCCTGGAACACCTTCTTTAAGTAGGAGCCTTCCTTGGCTGATACGGCGACCAGTGGAGCGTAGTGGAGAAAGAATAGATCCCGCCGCACCTCTTCCTGAAGTTGTTCCCATCGATCTTTAAATGATGCCGTCGGGTGGTATAGGTCGAATTTATTGACGACGATAATGCACGGCTTGTTCTCCTCGACGATCAACTGTCCGATCTTTCTATCTTGCTCGCGCACCCCCGTTGAGGCATCAATCACCAGCGCGCACAAATCTGCGCGTCGCACGCTGCGTTCTGCGCGCATGACGCTGAAGACTTCGACAACCGAGTCGCGCTTGGTGCGTTTACGAATACCAGCGGTGTCGATCAGCACGAACGCCTTGCCACTACGTTCATATGGGACATCAATGGCATCGCGGGTGGTGCCCATCATGTCGCTGACGATGGTGCGCTGATCTTCCAGAATGGCATTGATCAAAGAAGACTTCCCAACATTAGGCCGCCCAACGATGGCGATCTGCGTTGGAGTTTGAGGCGTTGTTTCTGACTCTTCGTCGGTATCGCTTGATGGCATCTCACCCATGTCAGGAAAGACTGCCGACACGGCCTCCTCCAACAACTCGTGCAACTCAGGAAATCCACGACCATGTGCGGCACTGGTAGCTGTGATGGACGCAAATCCCAGCTGCATAAAATCGCTGATCATGTCAGCATGCTTGTCGGTATCCACCTTGTTCACTGCCAGCACCACTGGGTGGTTCTTCCTGCGCAAGCGTTCTGCCACGGCGCGGTCCACAGGTGTCAATCCGTCCTGCGCATCGACCACCAGCAGAATGACGTCCGATGCTTCCAACGCGATATCGACTTCTGCATCGACCTGGCCCATAAGGACATCATCGATGGAAGCGCCGATGCCACCGGTGTCGATCAGTGTCACGGGCCACTTGAGTCGGTCACAATCGACAGTAATCCGATCCCGCGTGACGCCGGGCTGGTCGTGCACAATGGATATGCGCCGTCCGGCTAGACGGTTAAAAACTGCGGACTTCCCAACATTCGGGCGTCCGACGATAGCGATAATCGGCTTCTGACTCATGACTCGGCGGTGCTGACCTCCAGAACGAACGTATCCAGTCAGACCGAAGCGGAACGTGCAGCACAATTGCCTCCACCGCAACTGCTGTAAACTGCTCCTGCTCAGACGGCAGAAATGCGAATTTTGGCAAATGGTCAGATGGCCCCTTGCCTGTTTGGGGCAGATGGAACGCCTCTTGACCAATGTCGCGGCATCGGTAGAATGCTCTGCAAACCCGGAAACGCCGGATTAGGAACCACCAATCTTTAAAAGAGAAGGAAACATGCAACGTTTGAAGCGATCCACCGC
>JBNMNB010000353.1:0-5841 GCA_051270635.1 Verrucomicrobiales bacterium
AGCCTTCCCTGTGCCAATGTGGAACGGATTGCGTCGGCGCTAGGTGCAATTGTCACGGTCTTGGTCTGGATTTTCAGCCATGGCGCATGTTTGTGCAATTCGGAGACATAATCTTCCGGAACGACTTCATCCAGATGCAATGTCACTTCGGAAAGCCCAATGGCATCGCTGAATAGATCTGGAGTTGGGAGGTCAGACGCCTTTGGCCCCGTTATCCACATCCGAAACGCATGGCTTTCGGCAAGCTGATCCATAAAGGATGGCGTGACCTGTTCGGCAGTAATGGTGACAGCGGTCAGGTAAGGATTTTCAAGAAATTTACCCCATCCGGCCTCGGTCAGTCCGGGCACTAACGCCCAATCCCCGATCTTGAACTCGGATGCTTCGTTCGCGATTTCGTCGCCATTAACGTTGGTCCGACCGCAAAAGAGCTGAGCAATCTTGAAGCCCTTCAGACTTCGCAACCCGGTGTTCGTGATCGAGGTTCCTTGAACATGGAAACAAACAATAAAAAGGTCGGGACGCTGCTTCAATAGATTGGCCAGGCGGATGAGCGACGCGTCATCAAATTGCGGCTGACCCCAAATGCTGATGTTGATTCTCCCAGCCGCGAGCGATGGATTGTCCGCTGCCAGCAGTCTCACTAAGCCTTCCGGGCGGTATTGCAAGATCGTTCCACCCACAGATTCAACAAGTGAGAGGATCTCCAGATCGTTTTCTGGGTATTGAGGTGGAAGGGGAAGCCTGCCAGCATACGTATCGAAATGAATCCGAACCTGTGGAAGAGATTCTTGCAACTCTTCAACTTTTTCCGGAGTCAGCCAGCGCCTGTAATACGGTAGATATAAGTCGGTCAGTGTGAGAAAGCGGCTCAGCTGGCTCACGGAAGGCATCGGCCGACGACGCTCATACGCACCGCGGAATTCCAGGCGTTGAAGACTCGAATCTGCAAACACCGAGAGAGACGATGTGCCGATCACGTTGCTGTGGAGAGAAATCCCCCGCAGATGTGGATTCTTCACGAACTTCGACAGGCCGTTTGACGTCAGCGTGTCGCCGAAATCCCAGTCCTTAATCGCAAACCGAGACAGCTGGTCCGCAATTTCATCGCACCGAACCGCCGAGTTTGTCAGCATAACCTCTTCCATGGGCACCTGATGAAGAGTCAGAAGCCCGGCATTGGTGATCTTCGTCCCAACAAGATTCACGACTCCCACTTTGATATCCGGTCGACTTTCAATTAGTTTCGCAAAACGAGTAAGCTGCTCGTCCCCGAAGTCATGACCAAAGTTGAGTTTTGAACTGCGAAACGCAAGAGTGATCGTTCCTGAGGCAGGCACCTGCCGATTGACGTCAACAAGATTTGTGCCGTCGAAGGTATGCGTGTCGGCGACCTTAAAAACTGGCGTCACAGTTATGGGGGGTGAATCTGAACCATCTGAAGGCGAAGCAGCGGCGTTGAGGTTTGTTGAAGTTGGACTTCCGTCACGAGCCGCATGAATTTGTTCAGAATCCAGTGTGACATCGTAAAAATGAACGTCGCGAATCTCACCAACGAAGTGCAGCTGGGTGCCACCTTTTATGGCCGTCGTGCAGGCTCCGATCTTCAACTCTGACGTTGTCTGCAGTTTTGCTTTGGGCACTGGCAGCTTCTGTGATAGTTGCCCATCGACATAGACACTGGCAGCATCCACGTCTGCCGCGCTGCCGTAGACAAACGCGATATCATGCCAGTTACCTTCGGTCACGTTGTCGGCAACCTTTTGCCCCTCAGCAGATCCGATCCTCGCGTACAGGTCGGTGCCGCTAATATACAAATAGATGCGATCCTGGTTCGTCTCATGGTTATAATGCCCAAGCAAGTAACCATCGCTCCCTCGCTGAGCACTTCGAAAATCAAAGTGAACGACGTTCGAAGAAAGTGGTGGAGGATTCTCCCATGCTGTCAAACTGGTCCCGGCTAAGGGAGGTTCCCCCAGCGTCATGCGGCCTCCTGTTGATCGGACGAAATCGATCACCTGAGTGTCGGACACAGATTGTACAGGCGGATCGCCCGGCACTGCGGAATTGGTGATGACTGTTTGGGTTGCTGCAATGGTCAACGACACCCGAAAGCCAATAAATTTTCTAGTATGTTCCTCAGTCACAAGGGCACAACGAGCAGCGGCCCGGCAGCGGGATGGTTTAAAGTACCAACCACCTCCCCGACACAGCTGGGAGCGGGCGGGCTTGCCCTGGAATTCTTCATAGTACGTCGGCTTCCACCCATCATCGACCCATTCAAACACGTTGCCGTGAATGTCAAACACCCCATACGGATTCGCTTTCAACTCGCCAGCCGCATGCGGGCGACCTCCGGAATTGGCCTGGAACCAACCGGCGCGTGCAAGCTCTTCGTCCCTATCACCGATCCAAAACTTCGTTGTCGTTCCAGCTCGGCAGGCGCATTCCCACTCCGCTTCCGTCGGGAGTCGATACCCGGTGCCAGCGAGTGGCGTGATTGTCTCACCGGCTCGAAAGTAGAATGGTTTCAACTCCTCCTCGCTGCTCAGCTTCGCACAGAAGTCAGCCGCGTCATTCCAACTCACCGTCTCGACCGGGTGGCTGCCTGTGTCCAGGCCGGCAACGGCGTCTTGCCCTTCCCCCATTGGAGCGAAATGGGACGGGTTGACGCCCATCACCTTCTCGTATTCGGCCTGAGTGACTTCGTTTACGCCCAGATAAATGGGCTTTGTTAGGATCACCTTGTGCTGAGGAGCTTCGCTCCTGATGCAATCCTGCAATATCGTGCGGCCCGGGTTATTGGGGTCAACAAACTTCAGTGCCTCTTCAATCTCCTCCGGCGTGCTGCCCATGGTGAACTCGCCAGGTGGGATGAACATGAATTTCATGCCGATGGAGTTGGTGTACTCGACATCGATATCCAGGTACTTGGCCCAGGTCTCCTGGTGCTGTCTGGCCTGCTCGGCATCGAACGGAGCGATGGCTGGTGGAGGAGCATCGGCGGGCCAGCCGTGCCAGCCGGGGGATTCCGCTGGGTTTGCTGACGCGTGAGTGTTTGTGTCAGCTGCGTCTTCTCCCGGAACAGTCGCTACGTCACGATCGAGAGCACGATCGCCGTTCATCATCACCAGGCCGATCACCGCTGCCACGGCGATCAATCCTCCCGCGATCCAGCCCATCGATCGCAGTCGGGAATTGGCACCGCCATCTGGTGAGACATTCCGCACCAATGTTCCGGTGGGTTCGGAACGTCCCTGAACGCAGGTCACGATTCCGTTGGTCTGCAACTCGCTCTGACACCGGGCCAGCAGATCGGCCACTTCCTGCGCCGTCTGGTAGCGAGTCTCTCGGTCCTTCTCCAGCAGACGAAAAATGATGGTGCACAGCCAGACTGGGATGCCGGGAATCACGTCTTCAATAGGACGGGGCGTGTCGTCGCAGACACGTTTCAGCACAGCCAGCGTGCTGGGGGCTCGAAACGGAGGACGACCACAAACCATCTGATACATCACACTGCCCAGGCTGAACAGGTCGCTCGATGGTCCAATGGTTCGGCACGTGCCTGCTCTGGTGCCATATACAGCGGCGTCCCGGCAATCACGCCACTGCGCGTCAGGCTGGCATCGTCAACAGCTCGAGCCAGACCAAAGTCTGATATCTTGGCACGGTCGACAGGATCGCACATCAGCAGGACGTTCGCTGGCTTAATGTCACGGTGAATCAGCCCTGCTTTGTGCGCGGCGGCGAGACCGCTGGCGATCTGCACTGCGATCTGCAGAACTTCTGTAGCTTCCAGTGGCCCCTTGGAATTCAGTCGCGTGTGTAACGTTTGTCCGGGCACGTATTCTGTGACAAGGTACGGAATCGGTTCTTCTTCAACCGCGTAAATTGCCACGATATTCTCATGCAGCACAGCTGCTGCTGAACGGGCTTCGCGAAGAAAGCGTTTGCGTGGTGGCGACGTTGTCGCAAATTCCGGTCGCAACATTTTGATCGCAACAACACGGTGCAGCTTTTCATCGAATGCCTTGGCGACGATGCCAAATGCGCCGTGCCCGAGGATTTCTTCAATTTCATAGTGACCGAGTCTCCCCAGCCACCCCGACCGCGTCGCGGGCAAAAGGTGTCTGCGAAATTCCTCTTCAACAATAGCATCCCCGTCGTCCATGCCCGCCTCCGAATCGTCGTCACCTTCACCTTCCTGCTGGATCGTCGTCTCATCGGAAGCGACTGAGTGTCCGTCTTCATTGTCAGATTCTCGATGAATTCCCTGCAGGTCTTTCACATGCCCGCGTAACTCAGACATCGCCGGTGTTTGCAGAAACTGACTGGCTTCCTGATGAGCCGTCAGAAGCGTCGTCACCTGAGCCTTTAGCTCAGCATCTCCGGAACAGGCCTCTTCAATATATTTTTCCCGCTCAACAGGATCTGAGATCTCGACCGCTTTGAGAAAGATTTCATATTCAGTCATCACTGTGTCCAACTTAAACTATGCCAGCCGAGCGAACGGAAAAATTTGATTTGTGTGGCACCAAGACAGAGCTTGCTTCCTGATCAGACGCAAACGGAAACTTAGGTGCTCGCTTCAATGAAACAATTGACTCGGGAAAGGTTTCTCAAAGTGCAGATCTTTCCCGTATGCGGCAAAGGCTGAAGAACTGTAATCAGCACTCCGCCTTTGCGTAAGTCTACTCTCAATGTGTTGCGTCGGACACTGGAAGTGATGCGACAGCCCCTGGAAGACGGAGTCGTCACGATCGCTCGAGCTTTGCGGAGCACCACGTTTCCTGCCGAATTCATGTTGCTTGCCGCCCTCAACCCATGCCCGTGCGGTTATCGCAACGACCCGAGGAGGCGCTGTAATTGCTCCTCCACTCAAGTCGAGCGATACATGGCGAAAATAAGCGGGCCTCTTCTGGACAGAATCGATATCCATATCGAAGTGCCGGCGGTTCCGTTTAAGGAACTTTCGGCCGACTCGACCGGCACTGGCAGTTTGCAGATGCGCGAGCAAGTGGTCATCGCCAGGACAGC
Source organism: Verrucomicrobiales bacterium (assembly GCA_051270635.1). Lineage (GTDB taxonomy): Bacteria > Verrucomicrobiota > Verrucomicrobiia > Verrucomicrobiales > DEV007 > JAGROY01. The sequence goes on from JBNMNB010000353.1 coordinate 5,038, forward strand.
GCAACAGGAGCGTTTCCGCGGTCGAAAGTCTCGCTGCAACGCCCATATGTCGACGCAAGAACTGCGGAAGTTCTGCATCGTCGACAAAGAGAGCCTAAAGATGCTCCGCCAGGCTGTGCAGGACCTTGGGCTCTCCGCCCGCGCCCATGACAAGATTCGCCGCGTTGCTCGCACCATCGCTGACCTATGCGGTGCAGAACAAATACATGCCGATCACGTGAGCGAAGCCATCAACTACCGAGTCTTAGACCGGAGCTACTCGTGATCGAAAGGCGACCATCTTCCGCTTGCTTCGATCGTCTCCGACAGCATCGTGTCAGTCCGTTGGCAGATTCCGTTTGCCAAGGCATCCCACCTCGCGAACGATAACCGCAATGGTTTGTTGAGTTCCCTGGAGGCTTCACGGATGTTGGCAGAGTTAAAGACGTTCTGTTTGGTGGGTATCGAGGCCTTGCAAGTGGAAGTGGAAGTCGATGTGTCGGCCGCGGCGCAGCCGACAACTCAGTTGGTGGGTTTGCCAGAGGCCGCTGTTCGCGAGAGCACGCCACGGATCTCGCGGGCAATGATTAATTCCGGCTACGAACGGCCCAACGGTCGAGTTGTGATTAACTTGGCACCGGCCGAATTGCCCAAGCAAGCGGCGTCGTTCGACTTGCCCATGTCGCTCGGCATCCTCGCCGCTAGCGGTCAATTCATTTCCGAACGGCTCACGGAGTATGCCGTCGTCGGCGAATTGTCTCTCGAGGGGAAAACCAGATCGGTTCGAGGAGCGCTTTCGATGGCCATAGCGGCTGGCCGTGACGA